>JAEUQX010000366.1 GCA_016788625.1 Anaerolineae bacterium | reverse complement strand
GCCGAAGACATCTACGGGGTTCTGTTCGTGGTCGTCGCCGGGTTCAGCGGCGGGGGAGAGGACAATACCAGTGTTCATAAGACCAGCCTTTCTATTGGGTACTATGCGGTAGCACGGTAAACTTTGTGAGCGGAATGGGGAAGTCCGTGCATCTACTGATGTGCTTACCGTGCTTACCGTGCTTACCATAAGTATATGGGGATGCATGATAAAATGCAAGTTAGGAAACTGTAACACTGCAACGCTGACAAGTAAGCATGATACCACTTGCAAGCACATCAGATTTTTCATATACTCGGAGGTAGAAATGTCTGATGAGCAGCCTAAAGAAACCCGGAAGAAGGGGAAACGTATGGTTAACACCAACGTCCGCGTCACAAAGGAGACGCACGAGCGCTTAAAAACTTTGTCCGAGTTGCTTGGATTAACCATGTCCGAGGCCATCGATCACGTTATCAACTCCCATTACCCAGAAGTTGAGACCGAGCGACGCATGAAGCAAGAGCGAAAGAGTAAACTCCTTTCGCGCAACACCGGTTCGTTCAACAATTGAGATCGAGAAGGGGTGATTTGTTCGCCCCTTCGTAATGCACATTAACAATCTACTGATTAGAAGTGTTTGCGCTGCCGGCGTATCTGCGTTAACATCTTCCATAAAACAGCACCCTATCTTTTAACAAAGAGGGTAAAACAGAATGCACGCGCTAACGGCAAGTGGTTCTGTCAAAATAGTTTTATGGGAGAGATGTTGTGGACGATGATCTTAAGAAGCAGTTCGTCGCCATTAAGAAGCTCATTGACGACCGGCAATACAGCAAGGCGCTGACGAAACTGAAAGGGATTGATCACCCAACGGCGCGGGAGTGGGAACAGAAGCTGGAGGCGCGGCGCAGTCCACCCGCGAAACGAAAGGCACGGGCGTCAAAATCAAACCGAGGCCGGAATATCGTGATCGGGTTGATTGTTTTGGGGGTGATTGGGGCAGCGATGCAGCAGTCCCCGAATAACCGTCGCCAGGGCAACACGGCAGCGACGAGCGTCCCGCGAAACAACGTGGTTGCGACGCAGCCTGTAAGACGAGAGGCGACCGCCACAACACAGCCAGTCAATGCCACACCTGTGCGCCCGACTGATGTGCTGGTAGACGATATGCCTACGATGTCGTTGTGGGCAACGACAGATGTGCGCGTGCGAAGCTGTCCATCAACTGATTGTGACTCTCTTGGTACAGTGGGATCGGGCGCAGAGGTTCGCGCGGACGGCGTTACCGATGGGGAAGACCTAAACGGGAATACGAGCTGGTATCGCATCCTGTTCAATGGGCAGATTGGCTACATCTTTAGCGGGTTGGTTTCTTTCACGAACACGCGCAGCGTGCAGCAGCCTAGCCAACCTCTGCAACCTGCTCAGCAACCCGCCGTTGTTTGCCCGGCCAACTGCGATGAAGCGGTGGCGATGGGACTGACAGCCCAGGAAGCGGCAGCCTGCGGGTTGGATCGAGATCGTGACGGGGTGGCCTGTTACGGGGATTAAGCGATAATACTAGAACGCGCGCATGGCGCGGCCAGGTGGGAGACGCCTGGCTTCCGGTTCGACTCCGGGGCGCGTACAAGCCTCACCCCTAACCCCTCTCCAGGGGGAGAGGGGCAGAGGCGGAAGCAACTTACAAATTATCCAATATCGGGTCTGGCGGGGCTTTGTGCGACCTGCGGCGGAATTATCCGTATAATTCAGTATCAACGACTTCACAACAGAATCCGCCCCACATCGGGCGGCGTAAGGACTTCTGGTGGCTAACATACTCGATACCCTCATCACCATCGTCATCGGCACCGTCAGCGGCGTCGCGCAGGTCGTCAACACAACCGTCAGCGCCTTGCAGGATTTCTTCTATGTCAAGGTCTCTGGCGTTGGCTTCATCGTGCTGGGCGCGCGGCAGAGCGGCAAGACCACGCTGATCGAATGGCTGAAGAACAACATGCACACGCTCGACGACTTCAACCCCGACCCGACGGCGGCGGGCGGCGATGTGGTGCCGGACTTCACCGCGAAAGTGGGCGACCAGTATATGAAGCTGAAGCCGACGCGCGATGTGGGCGGCGAGTACGCGATGTGGGAGACCGATTGGATGGACTTGTTCCGCGCCGCGCAGCCCAGGGGCATCATCTTTCTGATCGACCACAATGACCCGGTGCTGCACAAGGATGCGCTGAACTTCGTCATGCAGATGATCGAGGATGAACCCTCAACCGCGCGGCATCTGAAAGCCTTCTACATCCTGGTCAATAAGTCCGATCTGTGGGGCGACGCGATGACGCTGGATGACATCCTGACCAACTTCCGCAACGAGCAGAAGCGGCTGCGCGGTCAGTCTGAGCGCATCGGCTACAAGTACGAAATCGCAGAAGGCAGTCTGGCGACCAACCGGGGCGTGAGTGAGTTCATGAAGAAGTTCTTCAACACCGTCCGCCCCAAGCCGCAGAAGTAAGCCGCTATGCGCCAACTGGTGATCGAGTATGTACTGGAGGGGCGTGAACGTGGCTATACCTTCACGTCCCCAACGAATGGTTTCAATGATGATACGCTCAAGTCCGTCTGGCGCAGCGCTATGCCGCGCGGGCAGGGCTGGGGTGCGGAGACATATCGCGGCGCGCACTCACTCAAGAGCTTTCTGCTGGTCGATGGCCGTGTCGCCCTCTCCAATGTGACTGTCACCGACCAGCGCGACGAGAGCGGGCGTGCGGGCATCCGCCGCGCCGAGATCGCTATCATGTCGCCGGGTGCGTATGCAGAACATTTGAGCGCGTTGCTGCACCAGTACCCTGCGAAGGTGCAGGCCGAGGTCTTTCGTAAGCCGGGGGTGTTTGAGCGCCGCCGCATCCCGAAGGCCAAATCCGACGGCCAGATCGTGCTGTCCCACCCGTATCGCCATGCCGAGGGCTGGCTGCTGGTGGAAGCGCTGCTGGTCAAGGCCGCGTTGGACGAATACCACAGCGGCTGGCTGTCTGGTAAAGTCATCCCCTTCACGACACTGGCGCTCGATTACCGCGAAGAGTCCGCCCTGGTCATCCTGCCGGAAGAGCGCGCCCGCCAGTTGAAGAACGTGACGGTCGTTGAGGTTAGGTAAGCTGATAGTCGGTGGTATTAGTCCTAAGCCAACATATTGTTCTACCGCCACGCGGGCTAGTCGATGCGAACAGTCGCCAGTGGCAGCAGATCGTCGTGCGTTCCCTCGGCATCTGTGCGCGGCAGCCGTGCTCCGTTGCGCCAATCGTAGATGACCGGATTCACCGTGTAATCGCCCGGCGCGAGTCCGCCGATGGGCAGCGCAAACAGCCTGCACGACTCCCCGGGCGCGGGCAGCCCGACGTCTTCCTGCGCGACCAGCGTGCTCCCAGCATTCAGCAGATGCACCCCCAATGAATAGGTGTCTGCTGGCGCGTTGGATTGTATCCCTATCCAGACCAGTAGCTTATCGTCATGTTGCACCATTTGGGTGAGATAGACGCTGGTCACATCCCCGAAGCGCATGTGTGGTACATCCGTGTCCAACCGCGCATAGGCGCTGATTTCCATCGTCTCATCGCGGACAAGCTCCCGGCAGAGCGCAAAGCCCCGGTCTCTCAACAGGTACTGCACCAACGCGTACTCACGCCCCTCAAAAAGCGGCGAGTAGAGCAGCCACAGGCGCTGCTCATCCGCCACTGCGGCGTCGAAACGGGCGATGAAGGTGTCCTGCGTCACGCTCGTTTCCATCTCTAAAGTCGCGATATCGGTGCGCCCCAGGTAATGCACCATGATGGTTTCCTGCTGTTCAGGCTTCAGCGCCCAACCCGCGTAATTCAGCAGCCCGGCATCGGGCGTGAGGTATGGGAGAAGTTGGCGCGCCATGTCGCGGCTCGGCTGTGGGTAGGTATTCTGGAGCACCTTACCCATCTCCGGGTCGCGCAGCACGAACAGCGCGGGCAGCATCCACAGCGCCAGCAGCAGCGCCGCCGGGATACGCCGTCGATGCAGCTCCACCATGCCTGAACCGGCGATGAGCGCCAACAGCGGCAGGATGGCAAAGGCATAGCGCGGCTCGTTCAGGCGCGTCAGCCCATAGGCGACCAGCGTCGCCGGCAGGAGCACGCCCAACAATGCCCAGACCGTAAGCGTGCCGCGCCTGCGCCCGATTGCGCTGTAGACGCCGAGCAGCGTGAGAAACATTATGCTGCCGCTGCTGAAGGCATACAGGATTCGCTGGATGATGTCGACGAAAACCATCGGCGTTATGGTGGCGCGTTCGATGCGCTGCGCCTCTCCCACCATGCCGAGCAGGATCGTCAGCCACGGTAGGAAGAGGATTGCCGGGATCGCCAGCGCCACCGATGCCGACCACCAGCCGCGCCGTGATGTGGGACGGAGCAGACGGCTGAGATGCCATAGGCCGACCGTGCCATAGAGGGGCCAGCCAAACGGATGCATATAGAGCATGAGTGTCCCGCTGATTGCCAGCAAGAAGTGTTGTCCAGGCTGACGGTGGCGCGCAAGCAGGAGATAGCTGTAGAGAAAGAGGATACAAAACAAGAGATAGACCGCGTAGACGCGCAGCTCATGCGAAAAGTAGATCGTCCATGTGCTGCCTGCCATCACGCCGGCGGCGCACAAGGCCACTACTGAATCGCGTGTGAGCGCGCGGGCGAAGCGGTAGAGCAGGGCGACGCTCAACAGGCTGGCGAGCAGGCTGGACATGCGCGCTGCAAATTCGCTCCAACCTACCAGATTCCCCCAGGCCGAGAGCAGCAGCGGGTAGCCGGGGGTCTGCCAGGGGTCTGACGCGACCAGGCGATCCCAGATGCCGGCGGGTGAGAGCGGCTCGCTGAAGAACGATGCGCCCGAATTGAAGAGCGACCACCACTCGTCATACCAGAAACCATCCCAATCGAGTTGGAATATGCCGAGCGCCATACTGGCAAGCAGCAGCGGCACGACCAGTATCCATGTTCGCCAGCGCATGTCGATCTGCGCTGCGCCTTCGCTAGGTTGGGTGCTTTGGTAGATGGGGACAGTGCTATTAGCTGCGGATGGCATCGAACGACCTCATACTTACAGAATTATCTTGTCCTTAAGATGAAAATATAGTGAAGTAGAGTTGCGCGAGAGGTATTTTGTTACTATAAAAGTGTGCAGATTACACAGTCATTGTACTGAAACGAAACTCGTCTGTCCAAACCACGTTGGCGCAATTCGGGGATTACTTCGATTTTCGAGGCGATGGTAAACTTAGCGTTTAGTTTGCCCGTGAGCGTGGAGAAGAACCGCTGCCATGACTGCTCGGTTATTGCTGTACGAACAGGGTAAGCCGATGCAGCAGCCCTGCTGCCCCTAGTGCCGCCATAGCATCCCGCAGCGAAACTTTGTACAATCCTGCCTCGACTATGTTTGCCTTAAAGGATTGTGCATGTGGAATGATTCGCTGCGCGTCTCGGTGGTGATGCCCGCCTACAATGAACAGGATGTGATCGGCAGCATCATCGAGCGCGTTATGGCGCAGAAGATCGCCGATGAAATCCTGGTCGTGGACGATGGTTCGAGCGATGCGACGCCCGACGTAGCTGCCCGTTACCCGCATGTCCGCGTCATCCGCCATCCCTACAACATCGGCAACGGCGCGGCGGTCAAATCTGGCATTCGCGCGGCGCAGGGTGATGTGATCGTGCTGATGGACGCCGACGGCCAGCACCCGCCGGAGGAACTGCCCCGGTTGCTCGCGGAGATCGACCGCTATGACATGATCGTCGGCGCGCGCAACCAGAACTCCGACGCTGCCCGCAGCCGCAATATCGCCAACCGTGTGTTCAACCTGTACTCGTCGTATATCGTCGGCTACCGCGTGCCCGATCTGACCAGCGGATTCCGCGCGCTCAAGGCCAGCATTGCCAAGAACTTCGTTTATCTGCTGCCGAACCAGTTCTCGTATCCCACAACGCTGACCATCGCCTTCTTCCGCGCGGGTTACGCCGTCAAGTATCATCCGTTTGCCGCGCCTGCCCGCGTCGGTGTGAGTAAGATTCGCCCGCTGGCCGACGGCTTCCGCTTCCTGCTGACGATCACACGGCTGGCGGTGCTGTTCGTCCCGCTCAAGATATTTCTGCCTATCGCCCTCTTCCTGACCACGACGGGGATGGGCTATGTGCTGCTCGAACTGATCACGCGGCGGCGCTTCAGCGGTTTCGGCGGTCTGATCGCCACCATCGGAATCTTCATCTTCATGCTCGGCCTGATCTCGGAGCAGATCGCGCTGCTGCGCCTCGTGAACAGCGAACGCTAAATGGCAAATATCCTCATCGATCTCGGCCATCCGGCTCATGTCCATTTGTTTCGTCCGGCGGCGCGTGAATGGGAGAAGCAGGGGCATCGCGTGCTGTTCTCCGCCCTCGACCGCGAGATGATTTTGCGGCTGCTGGATGAATACAAGCTGCCGTACCGCGTGACCTACACGCGGCGGCGCGGCAAACTCGCCAAGGTGATCGAGCTGCTGGGACGCACGGCGTCCACGCTGAGCATCGCGCTGCGTTTCCGTCCCGATCTGTTCGTCAGCTTCGGCAATCCGACTGTTGGCCTGCCCGCACGTCTGTTGGGTAAGCCGTATCTGGCGCTGACCGATACCGACCACGCCACCGAGCAGCACGCGCTGTTCATGCCCTTCGCCAGCGTCGTCGCCACACCGGATGTGTTCACGCGTGAGTTGGGCAGCAAGCAGCGCCGGTACGCGGGCTGCCACGAACTGGCTTACCTGCACCCCGCCGAGTTCACGCCTGATCCTGCCGCGCTCGCGCCGCTGGGCATCCGTCCCGGCGAGCGCTACTTCATGGTGCGTTTCGT
>JAEUQX010000338.1 GCA_016788625.1 Anaerolineae bacterium | reverse complement strand
CCATTGGCATTGAATGAACTGCCCAGCGCGCTGTTGCCCGTGAAGGTCGAGTTGGCGATGGTGATGCGCGCCCGCTGCGCGAAGGCCAGCGCCCCGCCAGAGCCATCCAGCGGTGCAGCGCTGCGCCGCGCCGAATTGTTGGCGAACAGGCTGTTGCTGATGCGGATGACCGCGTTGCCTGTGCTGCCGCCGATGTTGGTGCTGCCGCCGCTGATCGCACCGCCCAGCGCGCCGCTGCCGCCGATGAGTTGGTTATCGACAAAACTGCTCTGGTCGACGCTGAAGACGTTGCTGTTCTCGTACATGTTGACGTAGATCGCGCCGCCGGAATTGTAGCTGCGGCCGCCTGTGAAGCTGCTGTCCGTGATGCTGAAGATCGCGCTGGCATCGCGCATCCCGTCCATGTAGATCGCGCCGCCCTGGCTGTTGGCGGGCACGCTGCCGATGGCCGTGTTGTTGCTGAAGCTCGACCCGCTGATGGTCAGGTTGCTGCGCAGGATGTGTATCGCGCCGCCTGCGCCGTTGTTCGAGTCGTTGTCGATGAACGTGCTGTCCGTGACGTTGACGATGCCCGCGCCCGCGTAAACCGCCCCGCCGCCGAAGTCGTAGGCGTTCAGCCCAGCGCCCGAAAAGCTGGTCAGTGTCGAGTCGTTGTCGTCGAAGGTGACGTTGTTCAGGTTGAGCGTGGGCGGGTAATCCTGGCCGATGCTCTGGTCGCGGATGCGGATCGCGCCGCCGTTGGCCGCCTCGTTCATACCCACTGCACGCCCCGCCGTCAGCGTCAGGTTTTGCAGCGTCAGCGTGATAGCGTTCGTGCCCAGCGTGACGACATCAATGATGCGCCGCGCGCCGCCGCCAGAGAGGGTGATCAGGCCACTGCCGTCTATCGTCGTGTTCGCGGCGGTGATGCTCAGCGTGCTGCTGACAGTGATCGTCAGCGGGTTCGCGCCGCAGTTGAACGTGACCAGCCCACCGCCCGCCAGCGCGGTTTGCAGCGCCGTGAAGGTACAGCTTGCGGGCGTGCCGTCACCCACTTCGCCAGCAGCATGAGCAGGGCGAATATAGGCGGCAGTGACCAGGACGAGGACGGACAGCCAGAGCAGCGCGCGACGATACATCACAAGCAGATCCTCACAACCAACAACATTATGATGATTGTAGCCGACCGCAGCGCGCTCGCACGATGTACGCTGGTACCAGCTTAGAAGGGTTTGGCATGATCAAAGCCGCTTGGATACACTTGCGTCAGTTATTGAACCTACCGTTGAGGCAAAGCAATGCCCACCTATCCAAGCATCCCTCCCAGTGAATACCCGCAGCGCTGGCAGCGTGTACAAGCCATGATGCGCGAACAGAATCTTGACTTGCTGGTGGCGTATGCCGACGACCGCGCCGTATTTGGTCCGGCGCACGCGCGTTGGTTAGCCAACTTCCCGGTGCATTTCGAACCGGTGTGTATTCTGATGCCGCTAACGGGTTCGCCCGTGATGTTGGTCGGTCCGGAAAGCGTCGAGTACGCATTGTTGGCGGGGCAGATTCGCGATGTGCGTGTCCTGCGCGAATTCACGCACCCCGACGAGGATTATCCCTATTCGACGATTCAAAGCCTGGCCGAGATTGCACAGGAAGCCGTTGGCAACCTGTCAGCATTGCAGCGCATCGGTTTGGCGGGGCGCGGGCTGATAAACGCCGAACTGATGGACGCCTTTCGTCAAACGCTGCCTCACGTCGCGTGGGTTGATGTCGAAGGCGCGATGTGCGGTGTACGCGCCCAGAAATCTCCGGCGGAACTTGCGGTCATTCGTTATGCCTATCAGATTGCGGAAGCGGGTCTACAGGCCGCGTTCGATGTTATTCGACCCGGCATCACTGAACGCGCGATTGCCGCCGAGATTGACGCGGCGATGCGGCGTATGGGGTCTGAGGGAACAGGCATTGACACCATCGTAGCCTCCGGAGCCAACACACGCCCTATTCTGGCGCGCTCAACCTTTCGCACGGTCGAAAAGGATGATCTGGTGCTGCTCACCATCGCCCCGCGCTATGAAGGTTATCATGCTGCGATTGGGCGTCCGGTGTTGGTTGGAAACATCGATAAACAGATCGTGCGCGCGGTAGAGGTTGCCTGGGAAGCGCAGGAGGCCTGCTTTGCGCTCATGCGTCCTGACATCGAGGGGCGTGCGGTGGAGGCAGCAGGCAGGCGTGTTGTCGAGGCGGCGGGCTTAGGCGAATACTTCCTGTATTCAGGGGTTCACAGTGTGGGCGTGATTGAGTTTGAACCGCCGATTTTCGGCCCCAGCAGCGCCGCTTTGCTAAAACCTGCCATGGTGATCTCTGTCGATATTCCACTGTTCAATACGCCTTGGGGTGGTTTGCGCATTGAAGATGGCTTTCTGATAACAGACACGAGCGCGGAACGGCTGCACACCACACCGTATAAGCTGGTCAGGTGAATCTTCACCCGAAATGTCTTCGCAGGGGTGAACTGCCGCCCTAAACATTGCTACGCTTTTAGGGTATGATAACGCGCGTTTTTGTGAACTGTTTCACCGGAGTCCGATTAAATGGATAATAAATCAGCCAAACGCGCGACGATCATCCTCGGCGTGGTGATGATCATCGCCATCGGCAGCAGCGCGGTTCTGCCGCTTTTCACGCAGAACATTCAGAATCCTGTGGTAGAGCCTACGGAAGTGCCCATCCCGACCTTTGCCCCGGCCATCACCGATTTTAGTACGATCACCTTTGATCAGGATTATCTGCACCCCAGCGGTCTGTTCAGCATCGCGCAGCCGACGGGTTGGACGACGGGGCAGGAAACCAGCAACCCCGACGGCGCGGAGATCACCTTCAACAACACCAGCATCCTGAGCGTGCTGCAAGTCTCGCTCCAGGTGGCCGCCGCGCCGCTGCAAAGCATGGATGAGCTGGACGCGATTTACACATCCGCCGCGCTCAACCAGAGCTGGAGCAATTACCGCCGCATTCCGGAGACCGGGCTGAACTACCGCGAGACCGGTCGCCGCCGCGAAGATAATCGGCTGATCATGGACTTCGAGCTGCAAAACCAGCGTCGCCAGATTTTCGTGGCGCGTCAGGTGGCCTGGTACGATACCGACTGGGTCTACAGCGTGCGCGTGGTGACGCCGGATAATCAGATCGATCTGCTGCGCCATCTGATCGACAACCTGGTGCAGCGCTACCGCCCGAACCGCCTGTTCGCCGGGACGCCCGCCGACTGGCGCGCCTACTTCGACGCCACCAATAACTTCGTGCTGCGCTACCCCAGCACCTGGACGCTGACCGACAGCGCACCTGGTCGCCCGGCGAGCATTGATGGCGGCGATGTCAGTCTGCGCGTTGAGACGCAGCAGATCAGCGCACCGCTGGACGAAGCCGGTGCCAGCCGCTATGTCGAGTCGTCACGCCCGAATGTGACGGTGAGCAGCGTGCAGCCTGCCACGCGCGGCACATTGAGCGGGTTCTCGGTTGCTTACAGCTACGCTGACGCGGACGGCAACCCCAACAGCGGTTTGGCGCTGCTGCTCAACGGCGGCGATAACCGCCTGTACGTCGCAAACCTGCGGCTGGCGAAGGCGGGCGTCGACCTGAACACCGATACTGCTCAGGCTGAATATTCGGACGTCGCGCGGACGCTCCAGACCTTCCAGGTGCTGGAGGGCGTCAACGTGCCGCTGCCGACGCCGACGGCGACCATCGCGCCACCGCCGACCGCCGCGCCCACCAGCGAAGCAACGGTCGAAGTCACGGCGGAAGCGACCAGCGAGGCGACGGTTGAAGCTGCCGCCGAGGCGACGCCGGAAGCGACACCCGGCTCGTAGCATAAGTTCCACAACAAGATTGAACGAACGGGTGAGCGAAACGGCTCGCCCGTTTTTTGTTCCCAATGCTAGAATAGAAACCATCTAAGCAAGTAGTCAATAGCCTCTAGCCAAAGCCCTGGGCCGGACTGTCTGGCGCGTAAATGCTATTGGCGACCGGTTAAGAGCTAATGACTTAGCATAATGAGTTCGTGGAAGACAATGGCGCTGCAATTACCGCTCCGACTGAACAACGTCCCGCCGACTGAACTGAGTATCTGGCATGATCGGCTGATGCAGGGGGACTGCCGCCATGTGCTGCCAGACATCCCGGATAACACGATTGATCTGATCGTCACCTCACCGCCCTACGCGGATAATCGCAAGCAGACCTACGGCGGTATCAAGCCCGACGACTATGTCGAATGGTTCCTGCCGATTGCGGCTGAACTGCGTCGTGTTCTCAAGCCCGATGGCACGTTTATCCTGAACATCAAAGAAAAAGTTGTCGATGGCGAGCGGCACACCTATGTCCTCGAACTGATCCTGGCGCTGCGACAGCAGGGATGGTTGTGGACGGAGGAGTTCATCTGGCACAAGAAGAACTGCTATCCCGGCAAGTGGCCGAACCGTTTTCGTGATGCCTGGGAACGCTGTTTGCAGTTCAATAAGCAGAAGAAGTTTAACATGTATCAGGACAGCGTGATGGTGCCAACAGGCGATTGGGCTAAGTCACGTCTGCGGAACCTGAGCGAGACGGACAAACGCCGTGATGAGTCGCGTGTGGGCAGCGGCTTTGGCAAGAACATTTCGAACTGGGTTGGGCGCGCGCTGGCCTACCCCACCAATGTGCTGCATCTGGCGACGGAATCGAGCAACCGCAGCCACAGCGCGACATTTCCGCTTGATCTGCCCAAGTGGTTCATCAAGCTGTTCACGCAGGAGGGCGACCTGGTGCTGGACCCCTTCATGGGCGCGGGGACGACGGCACTGGCCGCGCACTCGCTGGGGCGGCACTACCTGGGCATCGAACTGCTGCCGGAGTATATCGAATTGGCCGAGCAGTCGCTGCTGATCAGCAGCAAAGGCCAAGGCTGATGGCACAGCTTGATCAAACGCGCCTGCTTGATTTCATCAACGAAAACATCAACACGTTTCACGAAAAGCGGCTGCGGAAAATTCAAGGCATCAAATTGCACGAGGTGCTACGGCGCAAGAATCCTTATTTGTTTCGTGCCAAGAATATTGACACTGCACGTGAATTGGTGACGGGCTTGCTGGAAGCAACATTGTCATCGTCGGAAGAAGGCTTGTTTGGAGGGTTCCTGGAAGCGCTGGCGATCTACGTGAATCAACAGGTGTATGGCGGACAAAAGTCGTCTTCGCCTGGCATTGATCTGGATTTTGTGCGCGACGGCACGCGCTATCTGGTGGCGATCAAATCCGGCCCCAATTGGGGCAACAGCAGCCAATATCAGGCACTGCGTGAGAACTTCAAGAAAGCGCTCAGAATTTTGCGTCAGTCATCACAAAGTCTGCCTGCCCGCACCGTTTTGGGCATTTGTTATGGTAGCGCAGCGCCTGTTGATAACGGCGAGTATTGGCGTCTCGAAGGCCAGGCATTCTGGGAGTTCATCTCTGGCAGCTCCAGCCTGTACCTCGACCTGATCGAACCATTGGGGACTGCCGCTCAACAACACTACGAGGCGTTTGTGGCCGAAAAAGAGCGTACTCTGGAGCGCCTGATCACGGAGTTCGCCGAGCAGTTTTCCGGGATAAATGGACAGATTGACTGGGACAAACTTGTTCGTTACAACAGCGGCAATCTATCCTGAGTTACCCTGCAACCTTTGCCTGCATGATGCGTATAGATGATGTAACGATCATGTGGAGGTGAGGGGCAATGCCAATCTTCGTCATTCTTATCCTGTTGATCCTGGCGCTGGTGTTCCTGGGGCCGTTGATCGGCCTGGCAGTCTCGCTGGCGATACAGCTTGGCGTGTGGATGCTGGCGGGCATGTTCGCGGGGCGCATCATGCGCGGTCGCGGCTTCGGCCCGGCGGCAGACATCCTGCTCGGTCTGCTCGGCGGCATCGTCGGCAGCGTGCTGCTCGGCGTCGTTGGTATCAACCTGAGCGGTGGCATCATCGGCGGGCTGATCGTCGGCACGCTCGGCGCGGTGGTGTTGGTCTATGTGGCCCGCGCGCTGGGCAGATCGACCTTCGCGCAGTAAGTCAGAACTGCGACGCGATAACGAAAAGGGGCGTGAGAACATCACACCCCTTTTGTATTACAGAAGCAGGAGTCCATCAAGCGGGGTACAGGTCAAAGCGCATCGCGGCCAGCTCGCCGCCAGGAAATTCCACGTCATCCACGCGAAAGCGCAGCCCGCGCCGCCCCATCTTGTAGAGATGCGCGCCCAGGCGTGACCGTGCCTGCGTGACCGCCCGTGCCTGTGCTTCCGGCGGGATAGTCGCCCCGAAGCGCCGCTCGATCTCCGCTTGCACCACCGCGCGCCAGGCCCACCAGTAGAGCATGTTGGTCGCCAGGTAGCGGCGGAAGGCTGTGCCGTCACGCACCGGAATCATCGCCGTGAGCAGCAGGCGCGTCAGGTCGATGTCATAGGCCGCCAGATTGCCCAGGTAGACCGTGCTGGCGAGTAGCGCGTCGAACAGCGCCGGGTCAGCGCTTTCCGGCAGGCGCGCATCCCACACCGCCACCCGTTCGCCCAGCACCATGCGTTCCTCAACCTGTGCTGCTGTTGCCGTCGCGTCACCCCGGTGCGCGACCACTGACAGGTTCGCCTCCTCCGGATCATCGCAGCGGGCAATGCCCGGCAGAGTCAGATCGACATCAGCCGGGGCGTGAACCAGCAGTGTGCCGCTGCTCAGGCTGCGCGCCGCCAGGAAACCGCCGTCGCCCGCCGGGACAGACTGCCGCGCGAACGCCGACCAATGCGCGACGAGATCAGGTTGCATGGCCCGTGACCACCTGCGGAATCACATCGTTGTTCAGATATTCGTGCACCAGGCCCTGGAAGTGATGCACGCCGTTCTCGTGCCGCGCGGAGAAACGCCCCCGGTTATAAGCACGCGACTTGAGGTTGGTCTGGACGTATTCGCAGATTTCGATGTCCTCGTACTGCACCTCGTCCGCAAACTTGACCATGCTGTCCATCGCATCTGCCGAGACTGTATCGTCGAAGTACCACTCGAAGGTCAGCAGCGATTGGTCAACGCTGACGGGTTTGAGCATGTTGACCGAGATGTTATCGGGATACGTGTCGATCATGAAGTTGGGGAAGACGACATGGTAGCAAATCTTGTCGCCCGGCTGTGGGTTGGTGTAGCGACGTTTGGCGCGGTTGCCCCGGTCGCCCGCCTTCACCGGTACCCACTGCGTCGAATAGAAGCGGTAGGTATCGACATAGTAGTCGTTCAGATCCATCTCGCGGTTCAGCCCCGGATGCGCCATCGGCACATGATAGCCCTCGGCGTAGTTATCCAGGTAGACCTTCCAGTTGCAGTTGATCAGGTAATCGCAGCGCTCGACCAGCCGCCAGCGCGTGAAGTCGATGCCGGAGGTCTGTAGGAACGCGTCGCCCCACATCTCGGCCAGCGGCGCGGCATCATCGTCCAGGTTGACGAAGATATACGGCCCCCAGGTTTCGGCGCGCACTTCGCGCAGGCTATGACAGGCCTGGTCGAAGTTCTCTGTGCCTTCGAAACCGGGCACGCGCAGCAGGCTGCCATCCAGCCCGAACGTCCAGCCGTGATACAGACATTGCAGCGTCTTGCGGTTGCCCTGGCCGCGCGCCAGTGCTCCGGCGCGGTGTGGGCAGATGTTGTAGTAGGCGCGGATGCGGTCCTGCTGATCGCGCACGATCACCAGCGGTTCGCCCGCCGCGTCCGCCGTGATGAAGTCGCCCGCCTTGGCGACATCGCTCACGCGCCCGACGGCCTGCCAGGTGCGGGCAAAGATGCGTTGCAATTCGCGTTCGTAGACAGCGGGGTCGAGGTACCAGCTCGCGTCCAGCGTCGAGGCGCGCGCAACATTGGGTTCAAACGCTTCATTCGTCCAAACCTTCCGCATGAGAACTGTATCCTCCTGTTCTGGTATAGCAAAATCAAATCCAACAGGCAGCAGTTTGTTTAGCTGCCCGGCATGACAAAGGGTGACCCAAAAAGTCACCCCATTCGATTTTCGGTTTCGTGGAAAAAGCCACTAGGCCAGCATCATAATAGGATATTTTGTTCGAATTGTGAAGTGAAAATCGGATGAGAACGTAAAGATTTTGAAGGTTAGAATTTTCTACCACAGCCTTACATGCCTGGAGCCAGCACTCGGTTTTACAATGGAACATAAGACTGTAGTCTGGGGAGCGGTGTTTGGGGGAAGATCCGTGATAAATGTGACCCAGGAAATAAACCTGCACATTCGTGATATCGAGCGCATCCAGCAGGTTGATCTCCCTAAAGCAATTGATGTCTGTGAACAGGCGCTGACTCTGCTGCCGCCCGATACGCGCAATGTTTCTGCCCTGACCCAGGTATTGTGCCAGTATGCCCGCCTGCTGCTGCGTGTGGCGCGTCCTGCCGAGGCGCTGCAAGCCGGACGGCGCGCGCTGGATACGGCACGCAAGGCACAGAACCTGCCGCAGATGATCGCCTGTCGCGAGACATTGGCCGCCATCTACCTGGGGTTGGGAGATACAGCAGTTGCCATGCAGAACTGCCTGGAGGGTCTGCGACTGCTCGACCAGTGTGACGATCGTTCGTTGGAGCGCGACCTGCTCATCCGGCTCGCGCGCATCCACGAAGAATTAGGGGAATTTGAGGAGGCGCTGCCTGTCTTTGAGCGTGTCATCGCGATCGACCAGCGCAATCGCGATGCGCGCGGCGAGGCGGCAAGCTGTAATTACCTGGCGAACGTGCTGAACAAGCTGAACCGCTATGAAGAAGCACGCGCGTATGCCGAACGTTCGCTGAAGATCCTGGACGCGAACGGCATCCGCGACTACGAACCGCACAGCCTTTACACGCTGGCAAATGCCCTGATCGCTCTGAACAACGACACCCTGGCGGAGTACATGCTGGTCGAAGCGTTACGGATCAGCGACCAGATGTCGGACACGGAGTACATGGGCGATTGTTACCTGGAAATCGGACGCATTCAGATACGGCGCGGTGAAACTCAGGATGCTCTGGATAACCTGACCAAGGCGCTGCAAATCGCCCAGGAGCGCGCCGAGAACCGCCTGATCAGCGAGATTCACCGCACCCTGGCCGATTTCTACAAGACCACGGGTGATTATCGCTCCGCCCTGATTCATGCCGAATGTTTCCACGAGATTTACGAGAGCCTGTATAACAGCGAGTCCGACAAGCGGCTGCGCAACCTGCAAATCAGCTACCAGGTGGAGCAGGCGCAGCTTGAGGCCGAGGTTGAACGCCAGCGCCGCACGCTGCTCCAGCAGGAAGTTGAACTGCGCGATCAGATCATCCAGGAACTCGATTCCTACGCCGACAACATCGCCCACGACCTGAAGAACCCCATTCACATGATTCGCACCTATGCCGTCTTCCTTCAGGAGGACTGGGCGGAGCGGATGGACGACATGGGGCGCATGTACATTGATGACCTGAGCAGGATTGCCGCCAAGATGAGCGACATCGTGGAAGGGCTGCTCTCGCTCGCCCGCGTGCGCCGCGCCGAACTGAACCCCTCGCAGGTTTCGATGGATCATGCCTTCCAGGAAGCCTACAGACGCGCTCAATTCATGCTCGAAGCCGAACATGGCACGATAGAGGTCGTCAGCGAACTGCCAGATGCGCTCGGCGTCGCCTCGTGGGTGGAAGAACTGTGGATCAACTACCTGACTAACGCCGTCAAATATGGCGGCAGGCCGCCACACATCCGCGTCGGCGCGGAACGACTGCCAGACGGCATGGTGCGCTACTGGGTGCACGATAATGGCGACGGCATCGCGCCCGAACAGCAGGCCAAACTGTTCCGCAAGTACGAGCGGTTGGGGCAGACCAAGCTGGAAGGGCATGGGCTGGGGCTGGCGGTCGTGCAGCAGATCGTCGCCAAGCTGGGTGGCAGCGTGCAGGTGGAGAGCAGCGGCGTCCCCGGCGAGGGCAGCACCTTCAGCTTCACGCTGTGGGGGATGCAGTGAGCAGGATGTTGGCAAAACAACGGCGATAGATCGCTCCATCGCCGTTTGTGACGGTTATGTGGATATTGGTTTCTCCCCGCTGGTGAGCGTCAGATGGCGGTTTTCTCCGCGATGGGCATCACCGAATAGACGATGTCGGTTCTCAGGTCTTGTGGACCGACTTCATCCGGCCCGTTGAGATACCATTCATAGGTTGTCAGGCCGCTGATCTTAAAGCCCTGCGCCGCAACGAACGCGCTGAGTTCCGTATAAGCGGCGCTCATGCCGTCATATGGTCCTTTGTAGTGGCAGATGGCGGACATCCCGCCGGGGATGGTGATGGCGCGGATTTCGCCCTTGCCTGGGAGTGGGCTGGATACGGGGAAACCGGCTTCAACATCCAGATTCCGCATGTCCAGATTGTGATAGGCTGCAAATGCAGCACCCTCGTGTTCTGCGCCCAAAGTTCCAAGGTAACGCATAATGCTGCCGTAGGCATCTTTGAAGTGCTGAGGTAGATTTTCGACAGGCGATCTGAAGCGAATGCATAAGGCATGGCGCGCAGGCAGCTCCTTTATTTCACACGGATACATGGCTCCTTCTCCTTCCGTGTTCTGCCATTAAACTCAGATTAGATCATCTGTGCTATTTCTCCTGTTTGATTTATACGACGAACTGCCTGCCGACAGCCAGTGTCAAATGTCACAATCTGCTTCAAAACAGGTCACGAAGATAGGTGCGCGGCTGCGCGGCTGCGGTCTTTGTTGAGGACAGCGGCGTACCCGGCGCGGGCAGCACCTTCGGCTTCACACTGTGGGAGATGCGCTGAGCGCTTATGGGCTATGCGACCGGAATACCCATGATGACCAAGTATCCTTCTGTCTCCACCCACGTCAGAAAATGATCATTCGGACTAAATGCCATCTCTACAGTTCCAAGTGCAGGTAAGAATAGGTATCTCTCCACATGCGGTTCATACGCGCAATCTGGGGTAGCGAAGCAAATCAAGACCACAGTCGGGCAATGGCTGGTTGGCTCTATAAGCAAACATGCCCTCCCCACTTTATTCTCAACTGCCAGCAGTGATGCATCGCTGTTGAACGTGAGGTTTTTCGGAGAATGCATTGGAATCGCTAGGTGGACTGGCTCTGGACCACCAAGCGGGACAGGTTGCCATGCCGTAAGGGGCCGAGTATAGCTGATCGTAAATAGACCGCCATAGGACAACGCTGTGTAACCATACCCGCGTGCGTCCAGTAAACGGTCGCCAAAAAACTGCAAACCATTCAACGGGCCGACATCAAGCACATGAGTTAACCAGATATGTTCGCCTCTGATGTCAGGTAGATGAAAAACCACGACTGAGGCGAATGTATAGCCATCTATGCCAAAAGCTACCCATTCCCCATTCGGGGTGAGATCAAGAAAATCTGCCCCCGCCCCATAGACAACCGCCAAGCGTTCCCCGCTGCGGGCATCCCACAGGCGCACCGCACCATCGTTGTAGCCAACAGCGATCAGACCTTGCGGCGCAGTATCCAGAACCAGCGGACGGCGGTCTGGAGCGTGGAGGGTGTGCAAGAGTTGGTCATGCTCAAAATCATAGACGTACACATTCTCCCCACTCGTCAGCACGAGCAGGTTATTGTCGTCCGGTATATACGCCAGGTCGTGGACGGCCTCGTCGCCCACCTGTATCTCATCGAGCTTTTCACCGCTGGCAGCATCCCAGATGGACACCACGCCACTATCCTGGGCGAGTGCTAATCGCGCGCCATACTGGGGAGCGAAGGCGACAGCATAGACAGGCGATGGCAGCAGGATGCGGTGCAGTTCGGTCAGGCGACTAACATTCTCCGGTCGTATTGGCTCGAAACGCTCATCAAGCGGTGACTCTTGGGCAGACATTACCTGTGGCATTAAGCAGGCCAGGATGATTAGCCACAGGCAACGCCTGAATAGATTTCGACTCATTTGGTCTTGTATTCCCTCCTCAACACCCCGGCACGGTGTAGCACGGCTCCGGCGTTGGGCAGAAGAACGGCGTGCAGGGCGGCGTAGTCGGGCAGAACACAACAGGCGTGCAGACCGGCGCGGGGCCGGGCGGCGGCGGTTCGCGCGGGATGACGGCGCGCGGCGTCGTGCAGACCACCTGCCCATTCACCAATGCCTGTACTTCCCAGGCGAACGAGAAGCCGAAGCCGACGGTTTCGACGGTCAGATCGGCGGTCAGGCTGGTATTCCCGCCGCCTGTGCTGAACGCACCCACCAACGCACCGCTGCGCTCATCGACGCCGTACACATTGACCTGGTAGCTGGTCGCGCCCGGCGCGGGATCCCAGTAGAAGGTATTCAGGCCGTAGCGCAGGCCGTCCAGCGGCGAGGTGGCGCGGAAGCCGGAACAGTCCAGGCCGCCCGGCGTCACCGTCGGAATGCTGCCGTTCCCTTGTGGGTTGGGGATGGACGGGATACCTGTGTCCACGCCGCAGGGGATGGTCAACTGCTGGCCGATGAAGATCACCTGCGGGTCGGTCAGGCCGTTCGCGGTCATGATCGCGCCCATGCTGGTGTTGTAGCGCAGGCTGATGCGGAACAGGTTCTCGCCTGTTGTTACCGTGTGGATGATCGTCTGTCCCACCGGGCATTCTACCGGCGGTGGTGTCGAGGTGGGGATGATCTCGGCCAGGTCGAGCCGCTCTTGCAGCGCCTGCACGATTTGCCCCTCTTCGAGCTGTTCCAGGCTGGCGGGCTGTGGCTCTGTCCACTCGCATTCACGCCCGACGCGCTGGTCGTTCGACTGCCCGTCGATGCCCAGGTTTTCAGCGGGTGTCAGGCAGCGCGTGGTGCTGAAGCCTTCCTCAACCACCGTCTCCTGCGGCGTTTCCGGCTCGACGACGACGCGCCCTTCAATGACCGTGATCTGCATCAGGCTGCCGCCTTCCAGCGTCTTGAGCGTGATCAGCGACCCCAGGCGAATGTTTGCGCCGTTCACCGTCAGATCAACGGTGATGTTCTCCGGGCTGCGCACGCTGAGCAGCGAAGGCGTCTGACGACAGGCGCTCTGCCCCGGCCCGTTGCGGAAGTAGAAGGCCTGCATGGGCGAAAGCGCATCACCGCTGATCACGGGCAGGCTGTTCAGCGCGGCGATCTGGTTGACGGCGCTGCGGTTCACCCAACCCGTCACGTTGTTCGCCCGCACGCGCACGGCGAATCCATCCGGGCTGATGCCATTGGCGTCCAGCACCGTGCCCGCCGCCAGGGCGCTGATGATGGCGCTGGCCGGGTCGGAGGCGCTGCGCAGTTCGGTGGCTGCCTGCGTGATCACGGTGGTGGGGAAGGCCAGCGAACCCGTCGCGGGGTCTACCGCGTTCTCGACTTCAGTATCGCCCATCAGCAGCACGGTGACGGCCTGACCGGGCAGCGTGTCCGGCACGTTGGCCTGCACATTCATGACGGCGATGCCCCAGGC
>JAEUQX010000295.1 GCA_016788625.1 Anaerolineae bacterium | reverse complement strand
AGGCTATATGGCACACAAGATACTCATTGCTGACGACGAGCAGGCGATCCTGGACACGGTGCGGGCGTACCTAATCGAGGCCGGGATGCAGGTGGTCACAGCGCGGAACGGGCGGGAGGCTGTCTTCGCCTTCCGCCACGAGAACCCGGCGCTGGTCATCCTCGATGTCATGATGCCCGAAATGGACGGGCGGGAGGCAGCGCGGCTGATCCGCAAGGAAAGCCAGGTGCCGTTGTTATTCCTGACCGCTCGCGTGGATGACATCGACCACGTAACCGGCCTGGAGATCGGCGCGGATGAATACCTGACCAAGCCGTTTAGTCCGCGCGTGCTGGTCGCGCATGTTCGCGCGCTGCTGCGGCGCACATATGGCGAGCTGGCCGCCGTCGCTCCGGTGTGGCGCGTGGGCGACCTGGAGGTGAACAGCGAAACGCATACCGTCACCCGTGCCGGAGCACGTATTGATCTGACGCCGACTGAATTTGAACTGTTGGCAGCGTTGATCGCGCGACCGGGACGGGTGTTCACCCGCGTGGAGCTGCTGGATCGCTTACAGGGACAGAGTTTCGCCGCCTTCGAGCGCGCGATTGATGTGCACATCAAGAACTTGCGCGCCAAGGTCGAAAGCGATCCGCGCGAGCCGGAGTACATCGAAACCGTGTTTGGCGTCGGCTACCGAATGCGGGAGGAATGATGAACCGTCTCTCGGTGCGCCTATCCCTGGCGTTCCTGCTTTCCGCCTGGATTGGCATTGGCGCGATGGTGCTGGTGGTGCAGCGCACGCTCAACACAGGTTTTCGCCAGTACCTTAGCGCGCGTGAAAGTGAAGTCAACCCGGAACAGACCGCGCGGCTTGAAAGTTACTTTGCCGCAAACGGTTCGTGGGTGGGGGCAGAGAGCGCGCTGAGCGGGCGCGGCGCGGGCAGCGGCGGCGGGGCAGGGCGGGGCGCAACGATCATGATCGCCAACCTGGATGGTCTTGTCGAGGCGTCAACCGATCCGGCGCAGCTTGGAACCACCCTTTCAACCGAGGCTGTCGCGGTGGCGATGCCCTTAGTAGTGAACGATGTGCCAGTGGGCTGGTTGTTCCGCCAGTCACCGGGGATCGAGGCATTGGGAACGGCGGAAATCGCCTTCCTCAACGAGGCCAACCGCTGGCTGACATTCGCGGGGTTGGGGGCGACCTTCTTGGCGCTCGTCGTTGGCAGCGCCCTGGCGTGGACACTGGCGCGCCCGCTGCGGGAACTGACCAATGCCGTTCGTGATCTTTCTGTAGGGCAGCTTGGGCGGCAGGTGCAGGCACAGGGAACGGTGGAAGTGGAAACACTGGCCGCCGAATTCAACGCGATGTCGCGTGCTTTGGCCGAAGCCGAGTCGCTGCGCCAGCGCATGGCAGCGGATGTCGCGCACGAACTGCGCACACCCGTGAGCGTGCTGCGCGGGCACATTGAAGCGATGCTGGATGGCGTGTATCCGCTCGACAGCGCCCATGTGGCTGTCGCCCATGACCAAACGATTCACCTGGCACGGCTGGTCGAAGATCTGCGCGTGCTGACGCTGGCCGAAGCCAAACGCCTGCCCCTCGAACGTACCCGCTTTAACCCCGCTGCGCTGGCGACACAACTGCTGGAAGCCTTTGAGCCGCTCGCGCTGGATGGCGAGATCCGGCTGATCCGCAGGATCGCCCCAAACCTGCCTGACTGCACCGCCGACACGACTCGCGTTCGCCAGGTGCTGTCCAACCTGCTCACCAATGCGCTGCGCCATACGCCTACGGGTGGTGAAATCACTGTGGAGATTGTGCCTGTGCCTGCGGGGGTTCATTTCAGCGTGACGAACAGCGGCAGTCGATTGAGTGAAGCGGACGCCGCGCGGGTCTTTCAACCGTTCTGGCGTGCGACAGCGGCGCGCGAACGCGACAGCGGCGGCAGTGGGTTGGGGCTGGCGATCAGCCGTGAGATTATCGCGCTGCACGGCGGGAAGATGTGGGTAGAAAGCAAGGACGAACAAGTCTGCTTCAGCTTCATGCTGCCCACCTGAGTCGCATGGCGGGCAGCACAGTGCGATAGGTGTGTCACGCCTTCACAACGTCACGATTCGGTTGGCGACGCGGAGCTGCTTGGGGAACACGGGCATGAAGTCGATCAGCCCGCTGTAACGCCCGCTCTCGTATTCGTTCAGGTAGCGCCGCATCACACTGATCATGCCGGGCAGCGCCGCCATGCCCTGCGTCTTGCGCTCCATCAACACATAGGCGTTGGCTTCGGCCTTGCTGAGATGTGTTTCCAGATACAGCGCGCAGGCCGCCGCCACGAACAGGGTGGTGAACTGCTCCTGCCATGTTGGGTAACGCGACTTGAACTGGTCGCTGACGGGCAGTGGCGCTTCGGCAATCGGGGCGATGATCTCGGCGTTCGTGCGCATGAAGTGCATGATCAACATGCGCCCGTACTGCGAGAGCGCCGAGCGGTAGATGTGCGCCGGGTCTTCGTCGAACGGCCAGGGCGGGCTGTCACCCCAGGCCAGGCGTGGCGGCGCGATGCAGATCAGTTCGCCCGCCAGCCGCACGCCGATCTCCTGATCGGTGGGGAACGAGATGTTGGGGATGAAGATCAGCGTTTCGGCCACATCACCGACGAAGGGCTTGAGGAACGGCTTGAAGGTGATGCCCTTGAACATCTGCTGCGATTCCTTCAGGCTGTTCTGCCAGACGGAATCTTCGTCTTTCAACCACTTATCCAGTTCGGTAGTGCGGTAGAAATCCTTGAGCTGCTCGTTCCATCCCGAAGGCACCCAGCGCGGCATTTCGGCAGCATCCAGGTTCGGCCAGCTCAGTTGCAGCGCGAAGGTGAAAATCGCTTCCAGCGGCGCGCCCTGGTCGAGCAACCCTTGCATTCCCTGCACAGCGGGGTGATTCTTGAGCGGCTCCAGGCGTTTGCGCGTGGCGCGGCTGTGCGCGTGCGTGCCGTGCGGCTGGCGCTCCTGGGATTTCAGCGGCCAGTCTGTTGCCGCCAGGACAGCAGACATCAGCCGTATGCGGTCATCGAGTCGAACCGTGACATCCTGTGGTTGGTTGGTCATGCACTGTCCCGAAGCGTGAAAATCTGTGTGTAATTGTAGAAGGCAAAGGCGCTTCGGGCAAGCGGCGGGGTATCTATTCACCTACCTGCGACGCCTGAAAGACGGGCACGACATGTCGTGTCTCTACAATCACACCACATTACCCGTAGGGACACGGCGGTGCCGTGTTCGCCAACAACATATCTCATGGATAGGTGAATGGATACGCGTCGGGAGGGCAAGCGTGCGCGTTGCTATTTTCACGGATACCTTTTTACCGAAGATTGACGGCATCGTCACGATCATCTGCCTGTTGATCGACCATCTGGAAACGCGCGGCATTCAGACCGCTATCGTCGCCCCCAAGCTGGGCATCGAGCGTTACAAGAACTCCCCGATCATCGGCGTGCCCGGCGTGCGGATGCCGCTCTACCCGGAGCTGACCTGGGGGCCGCCCACCTTCGGCACCTATCGCCAGGTGAAAGCCTTCCAGCCCGATCTGGCGCACTTCATCCATCCGGCGCTGATCGGCGGCTTCGGCCTGCTGATGGCGAGCCGCTTACGCATCGCCTCGGTCGCCTCGTTCCACCTGGATTACGCGCGGCTGGTGCATCACTTCAACATCGGTTTCATCGAGCCGGGCGCGGACTGGCTGACGCGCATCCTGTTCAACTGGGCGGATTATGCGCTGGCTCCCTCGCGCCTGATTCAGCAGGATATGCTGCGGCTGGGCATCCGCCGCGTGGGATTGTGGCGGCGCGGCGTGGATGCCGTGCGCTTCAACCCGGCCTTTCGCAGCGCGGAGATGCGCGCCTATCTTTCCGGCGGCCAGCCTGATGACACGCTGCTGCTCTACGTGGGCAGGCTTTCGACCGAGAAGAAGCTCGAATCGCTGCGTGACGTGCTGGGCGCTGTGCCTGGTACGCGGCTGGCGCTCATCGGCGATGGCCCGGCGCGCCCGGCGTTGGAAGCGCACTTCGCCCGGACGAATACGCTGTTCACGGGCTACCTGCAAGACGAGGTGCTCTCGCAGGCTTACGCCAGCGCGGATGTGTTCGTCTTCCCGTCGGCGCTGGAGACCTTCGGGCTGGTGGTACTAGAGGCCTTCGCGTCGGGCATCCCGGTCGTGGCCGCGCGCGTGGGCGGTGTGCCGGATGTCGTGGAGGAAGGCCGCACGGGGTATACTTTCGCGGTAGGCGACACGGCGGCGCTGATCGACGGCGTGCGCCAGATCGCCGCCAGCCGCGACCGCATGAGCGCGATGGGACAGGCCGCGCGCGCTTATGCCGAGGCGCAGAGCTGGCCCGCCATCATGGACGAAGTGGTTGACCTTTACGAACACTTGATTGCCGCGCGCAAAGCCAGGAGACGTTGAGATGCCGCAGGATTTCCGCGACCCGAACACCGCCCGCGAATGGGACGCTGACACGTCCTACTACAACCCCATGCGCCCGGAACAACTGGAGATGCTGCTGGCGCTGGCCGCCGCCGAGTACCAGCCGGGGCAGACCATCCTCGATCTCGGCCTGGGTTCGGGGCAGGTTGAGGCGCTGCTGTTCGAGCGTATCCCCGGCGCGCAGGTCGTCGGCGTGGATGCCTCCGCCGCCATGCTGGAGATCGCCCGCGAACGTTTGCAGCCTTACGCGGCGCAGTACAGCACGCTGCTGCACGACCTGACGCAGATCGACACGCTGACGCTGCCCGCCCGGGACTACGGCATCGTCATCAGCATCCAGACGCTGCACCACCTGGACGACGCGCAGATGCAGCGCGCCTACGCCTTCATCCACCGCACATTGCGACCGGGCGGCTTGTTCCTGCTGCTCGACCGCATCGCCGTCGAGTACGCCAGTTTGTTCGGCTGCTACCAGACGTTGTGGGCGCAGCAGGACGCACAGCGCGGCTCGCACGTGGGGACGCAGGAAGGCGCGACCTTCGCCGAGCATCAGGCGAAAAACCGCGACCGCGCCGACATTCCGCTGGGGCTGGCACGGCACCTGGAACTGCTGCGCGCGGCGGGCTTCGAGGCGGCGTGCCTGCACCTGTATACGCATCGGGCTCTCTTCGCAGGACGGAAAAGTCAGTTGCTCACGCCCGCCGAATTTGAGGCAAACTGCTTAGCACAGCGGTCCGAAAAGGTGCTAGAATAAATATAGGTCCTCTTGTGTCCAACTTTTTGGGGTCACTACACATGATTGCATAGTAGATATTGGATAAGTACTGTTGGCAGGGCGAAATGATCCGATTGCCAACCCAAAAAGTGCTTTCAAAGTCATATTTTTTAGTGGAGAAGCACAATGGCAAATGTCTTTAGTCTTTTCAAGAGAATCTTTGGTGGGTCCCAAAAGGACTATCACAAAGTCGCAGTGAAGTTACTAGTCGATCTAGTACCCATCTATCAACGAACAATCAAGAAACTCATGGAAGAGGGTAACACCGAGCTCGTAAAGTTCTCAATGCAGGGGGTAACCCCGACAATGTCCCTATCATCAGCGGGCATCGATCATTTTGTGGAAAACAACCTACCAGAATCAATAACAACAATCCTAAAAAAAGATAACGATACAATAGTAGGTATGTTTGCAGTAATCAGCGCATTTAAAGAGTCACCCGCCACAGGTGGGGTATCATTGAATCCAGAAATAGTATCAATCCTGTATAAGGCATTCCGACAGGAAGTGACAAAACGAAACCTATTCCCTCCTGGCGCAGCGTATTAGAAGTAGCAAACAACTCACATTCCGCACTAGCAAAACCAGAGGAAATAGCAGTTTGACTCGAACAGATGCGGAATGTGAGTTGAACAGCCAGTGATACGCATTTCACGCTACCTACTCTAGTACAATTTTGAACATACGCTCTGTTAATCAAGTTTTTGATCAGGTATTGATTTGTGCTTTCAGGTTTTGCTAGGGCGCACAACCAACTGGTGAATCACCCGGAATGGTTCGCCACCTGGAACTGTTGCGCGCGGCGGGCTTTGATGCGGCGTGCCTGCACCTGTATACGCACCGGGCGCTGTTGGCAGCACGCAAGGGGTGAGGGGTCCGCTGCATCCCGTATAGGGCATTTGCCCTATTTATTGAACAGATGTGCTATGATAGCTGTCATCACAAAACACCGAGGAGCAGCTCATGCGCTTTGCGATGTACATCCCTAATTTTGATACGTTTGGGCGCGTTTCAACTGTGGTCGAGCTTGCCAAAACCGCTGAACAGGCCGGGTGGGACGGCTTCTTTTTGTGGGATCACCTGCTGCCCGATGCCGACTCGCGGCTTGGCCCGGTTGCCGATCCCTGGATCGCGCTCACCGCTGTTGCCGGAGCGACCAGCCGCCTGCGAATTGGCGCGTTGGTCACACCGCTGCCGCGCCGCCGCCCCTGGAAACTCGCGCGCGAAACGGTCACGCTCGATCATTACTCGGCGGGTCGCCTCGTGGTTGGCGTGGGCATCGGCGGGGATTGGTGGCGCGAATACAGCGCGGTTGGCGAGGCAGCCGATGCAAAGGCACACGGAGAGATGTTGGATGAGGGGTTGGACATTCTGACAGGGCTGTGGAGCGGAACATCTGTAACCTATCACGGCAGCCATTACCAGCTTGAGGATGCGCATTTTTTACCAGCAGCACTTCAGATGCCACGCATCCCAATTTGGGTCGCTGGGGTCTGGCCGGGCACACGCCCGTTTCGCCGTGCTGCGCGCTGGGATGGTGTTGTCCCCACCGGACGCAGTGGCGCGCTCAGCCCCGACGATATTCGGGAGATGCGCGCTTACATCGAGGCGCACCGCACCACAACCACACCGTTTGAGGTGGTTTTTCAAGGCCGCGCTCACGAACTGCCCGCAGCGGAACGGGGCACACATGTCGCAGCCTATGCCGCTGCCGGGGTGACGTGGTGGCTCGAGTCGGTGTGGCCTGATGTGGCGCTGAGTGATGTGCAGTCGATTATTCAGCAGGGACCACCGCGCCCCAGCGGATGACGCCGAAGACAGCGCGGCATCCGACCCATCGCCCTTACCCGCCATATTGCCTGTTTCACCACACTGAGTCCATAGCGCCGCCAATTCCGTGTTATCATTTATATATGTCTGTACGCACATGTTTGATACAGGGTATCAATGATGACCACTACTACAACCTACCGCGTTCAGGGGATGGACTGTGCCGGATGTGCTCGTGAATTGGAGCAGGGCATCGCCAAACTGCCGGGCGTGACGCAGGTCAGCGTCGATTTCGCCACAGCCAATATGCGCGTTGAGGGTGAGATTGGCTTTGCTGAACTGCAAGCGCGGGCGCAGGCGCTGGGTAAGTCGCTGCAACAGCCCGATGCACCTGCCCCGGCTGCGTCGCGCGGCTTCCTGGGCTACCTGCTCAACCGGATGGAGACGCGGCTGGCGCTGCTCGGTGGCGCGGTGCTGCTGCTCGGCGTGCTGTTCAGCATCCCGGCGCTGTTCATCGCGGCCACAGCCATCGCGGGTTATCCCATCGCCCGCAGCGGGTTACGCGCCCTGCTGATCAACCGCGACTTCAACATCAACCTGCTGATGACCATCGCGGCCATCGGCGCGCTGCTGATTGATGAAACCCTGGAAGCCGCGACGGTGATCTTCCTGTTCGCCATCGGAGAAGCGCTGGAGGGCTACACCGCCGACCGCGCCCGCGACAGTCTGCGCGGCCTGATGCAGCTCGTGCCACAGCGCGCGCTGCGCCTGGTCGCTGGGGCACACGAGGTCGTGCCGGTCGAGGCGCTGCGGGTGGATGACCACATCCTGGTGCAGCCGGGCGAACGCATCCCGATGGACGGCATCGTCACGGCGGGGCGTGGCAGCGTCGATCAAGCGCCCGTCACCGGGGAGAGCGTCCCCGTGGAGAAGCTGCCCGGCGCGGAAGTCTTCGCGGGTACGGTCAACGGCGAGGCGGCGCTGGAAGTGCGCGTCACGCGGCTGGCCGCCGACAACACCATCAGCCGCATCATCAAACTGGTGGAAGAAGCGCAGTCTGTGCGCGCCCCCAGCCAACGTCTGATCGACCGTTTCGCGCGCTGGTACACACCCGGCGTGGTTGTGCTGGCTGTGTTGGTGGCGCTCATGCCGCCGCTGCTGTTCAACGCGCCGTTCTACGATCTGGCCGACGGCACGCAGGGCTGGCTGTACCGCGCGTTGGAACTGCTGGTGATCGCCTGCCCGTGCTCGCTGGTGATCAGCACGCCCGTGACGATCATCAGCGCGATCACGGCGGGGGCGCGGCGCGGCGTGTTGTTCAAGGGTGGCGCGCATCTGGAAGCGCTGGGCGGCGTGCGAGCTATCGCATTCGACAAGACCGGCACCCTCACGCGCGGCCAACCGACCCTGACCGTCGCCCGCTCGGTGGACTGCGAGGCCGGGCAGAGCTGCGACCTGTGCGATGATGTGCTGGCGCTGGCAGCAGCGGTCGAGCAGCGCAGCGCGCACCCACTGGCAAAGGCGGTCGTCTCGGCGGCGGCGCAGCGTGGCCTGGGCGAACGCTACGGCGCGGCGCAGACCGTATCGGCGTTGGCCGGGCGCGGCGTGCAGGGGCAGGTGGACGGCAAGCTGGTCACGGTCGGCAGCCACGCTCTGTTCGAGTCCGAACATCCGCATTCGCCCGCGTTGTGCGGCTGGGTTGATCAGGCCGAAGCAGACGGACAGACCACCATGCTGCTGTGCGATGGCGACCGCGTGCGCGGTTTCATCGCCGTCGCGGACGAAGCCCGCCCGGAGAGCGCCGCCATTGTGCGCGAGCTGAGTGCGTTAGGCGTACACAGCGCCATGCTGACGGGCGACACACAGCGGGTCGCTGGCGCGGTGGGTGATGCGGTCGGTATTGCCGATGTGCGCGCGCAGCTCATGCCCGCGCAGAAGGTGGACGCCGTGCGCGACCTGCTGGCGCAGCATGGCAGCGTGGCGATGGTCGGCGATGGCATCAACGACACGCCCGCGCTGGCCGCCGCGACGGTGGGTATCGCGATGGGCGGGGCGGGCAGCGCCCAAGCGTTGGAGACCGCCGACATCGCGCTGATGGCCGACGATTTGCGCCAACTGCCCTATGCGCTGCGGCTGTCGCGTTTCGCCCGGCGCATCATCCGGCAGAATATCGTCGTCAGCCTGGGGCTGAAGGCGGCCTTCGTGCTGCTG
>JAEUQX010000276.1 GCA_016788625.1 Anaerolineae bacterium | reverse complement strand
CATCCGTAGCCGTCGCCGTTACAGGGGTGGCACTGGGCAGCACCGCCAGCGTGGGCACGGTGCCCGCATCTTGTGTCGCCGCCCCGCACGCCGCGCTCACCAGGATGAGGCCGCACAGCAGTGCGATATTTCTTAACAGTTTGTCTGGTCGCATAGCCCGCCATTCTCTGCCATCAGCGCTATTATAGTGCAGATGTTTCAATTTGCAGCCCACTGGAGTCCGTCATGTCCCAAACTCTGCTGACCTTCGTCCACATCAGCGATACGCACATCAGCGCCGACCCGGAGTACGGCAAACAGCACGCCCCGCACAGCACGCAGCAGGGCGCGCGGGCGCTCGTGCAGCAGATCAACGCGCTGCCCTTCCAGCCGGATTTCGTGCTGCACACGGGCGATGTGGCCTATGACCCCGACGAGGGCGCCTACGCGGTCGCCCGCGACATCCTCGGCCAGATTCGTTACCCGGTCTACTATGTGGCGGGCAACCACGATTATCCCGCTGCGTTACAGCGTGTGATGCTCGGTCGCAGCGAAGCCGCGCTGCCATACCACTACGAATTCGAGGTCAACGGTGTGCAGGTCATCTGCCTGGATAGCAACGGCCCAGCAGAACCCCCACGCGGCTATGTGCTGGAAGAACAGCTCGACTGGCTGGAAGACCGCATCAGCGCCCCGGATGAACGCCCGCTGCTGGTCGCCATCCATCACAACGCCCTGCCCGTCGATATCCCCTGGTTGGACGACTTCATGCGCATCACCAACGGCGAGGCGCTGCACGCAGTGCTGGCGAAGGCGCGCGGGCGGCTGCGCGGCGTGTTCTTCGGCCATGTGCATCAGAATCTGACGATGTTCCGTGATGGGGTACTGTACAACAGCGCACTCAGCAGTTGGAATCAGTTTCACGCCTGGCCGGGGCAGGTCGATACGATTCAGGACGACGCCAGCTCGCCGGGCTTCAGCATCGTCACCCTGACACGCGATCAGACGTACATCCGCCGCTGCTACTTTTCGGTCGTTTAGCTTTACGCTTCCAGCCCCAGCGCTTCCGTCAGGTGGTCGAGCGCCGCCAGCAGCGCATCCGCCGTGCCATCATTGAGCAGCGTGTAATCCGCGATGGCAATCGGGCCGCCCTTCTCCAGGCGTTCGATCTCCTGATAGTCGCGCGTCTGGGCCTCCTGCGCCGTCAGCGGGCGTTCGGGGCGCGTCGCCAGACGGTGATACCGCAGACCGCGTGAGCTGATGACCGCGACGACGATCATGTTCGCGCCCAGCTCAGTGTGCAGCGTCTTGTATTCGCTCCAACTGTACAGCCCGTCGATGATGATGCTTGGGCGCGACTCCAGCGCGTTCTTGAGCAGCGGCAGGGCACGCCGGGCGATGGCGTCCATGCCTTCATCGCGGCGGAACTGCTCACGCACGAGGCGTTCGTTCTCCGGGTTGATCTCCCAGCCGCGCCGCACGACCTCATCGACGACAATGCCGCCGAAGCGGAACTGAAAAAAGCCACGCGCCTCCAGGTGTTTGGCGCACAAGGTCTTACCCGAACCTGGCATCCCGACCAATGCCAGAGCGCGGGGCGAAGTGCTGGTCATGTCTGTCTCGCTTCCTAACCTGAGTCTCGGATAGCCTTGCGTTTGTTTAACCTCACTGCGCTGCCCTTAGCTTCCTCATCTCCACTCGGTGGGGAGGGGTAAGGGGGTGGGGTTCCTGAACGAAGCAAAAGCTATCCCAAACTGAGGATTCCTAATGAGTCTCTGTACAGAATGGGATGCGATTATACAGGACGATGGCTGGATGTGAAGTCGGCGCGCTGTGCCGCAATCAGCTTGAAAATGGGTCTTGCACAGGGCGAGGCGCTTCGCTATACTGATTCTCACACAAACCCCCGCCAAGGTAGCTCAGTTGGTAGAGCAATGCACTGAAAATGCATGGGTCCCCAGTTCAAGTCTGGGCCTTGGCACAAAACCCGTCTCGTGTGAGGCGGGTTTTTTGATTCTGGTCTAGAATGAAGTTTGTAACTGATGGGATGATACGCAAAAGCCCTCACCCCTGCCCCCTCTCCCTCAGGGCGAGAGGAATGAAGCAGGCAGCGAGCGCCCAAGCGAGCGTAGGATGAGGGCTGTGTACATAAGGTGGCTTTGTGAATCAAGTGTTTGGTGAGAGAACAACCATGACCATTCGGCGGATCACGGCTGCATTACTGGCGCTGTTCGTCCTGGCGCTGATGAGTGTATCGCAGGTTTCCACGCAGGCGCAGACGGGCGACTCGGCTTGTCCCGCGCTGGTGGAACAGGCGCTGACACAGGTGGGCGGCAACTGCTCGAACCTGGGACGTAACAGCGCGTGCTACGGCTTCAACCAGGTGCAAGCCAC
>JAEUQX010000248.1 GCA_016788625.1 Anaerolineae bacterium | reverse complement strand
TTCCCGGAGGATGATCTTCCGCTGGAACATACCATGTTCCTGGATACAACGAAGCTTTATGAACTGGCAACGCGCCGCGAGGTGAACACCGGCTATCGGGCGCGCGGTTTTGCCTTCAGCCCGTTCCCTGACGCTGAAGGGCTGCCCGCCAATGACGTGTTCATCGACTGGTACGGCCAGACCGATGCGCGCTGGCAGTGGGATGCCGTCAGCGGGCGCTGGCTGCGTTACACCGATGGTCTGGCGCATTTCGATGAGGGCGATGGACAGCAGCTCTGGGCGGATAACCTGATCATTATTGAGGTGCCGCACGACGACAACCCGGCGATTTTCCCGGAAGGCGCCAGTTACCGTTCGATTGAAATTCAGCTTTGGGATCAGGGGCGCGCCTATGTCCTGCGCGACGGGCAGGCCTATCAGGGCTACTGGCGGCGGCAGGATCGCGAGCCGGGGTCGGCGCTTCAGGTGCTTTACGGCAACAATGTGCCGATCATGCTCAAGCCGGGCCGCACCTGGGTCTCGATTGTGCGCGGTTTTGGTGATGTGCAGATCACCGAGCTGCGCGCCGACATGATCGCCACCGCGACCGCCCTGGCGAATATCGCCACGCCCACGCCCGACCCCAGCGCGCTCGACACCAGCGATCAGGACGGGTGATCGACGGTCTCATCCAGGATGCAGCGGGCGTCCAGTCCAAACGGATGTCCGCTGCTCCCTCATCATACAGTACAGCCAAAACCGCCTTATGACGACTCCTAGCCATAAAACCCGCTCTGTGTTGATATTAATCTTCATTACAATCACAATTCTTTTATGTATAGTATTCTATTATAAAGGTGTAGTTAGTTTGTTATTCAACATCTATTATAACCCTTTCGTCAATCCTCCTTTAAAAGAATCAATCTATATTCCTGTTAACTCAGATGTCGTGACAACTAACAGGTATAAAGGGGGAGTCACAATCACGGTTTCCGGCAGAGGACAAATAGATAGTCTCACGACTCATAATGCTTTTACCCAGTTTGGCGCCGACGGATCTGTTAATAATTTTCGCGGCTTTACGATCGATGGAAACACTGTTTTTTTTAATGTTTTTTTGATTCCACCTACTCCTATTAATTATGCCACTGATCAATATCGATTCTGGTACCCTATTGGCGATATCGAACGACAGCTTCGATTTCGAATAGAAAACGGCAATATTGACGACAAATCCGTGTTTACAGTTGAGGTTACAAGTAGATACCTAATGGATTCACCTATGCGTTAGAGTGTAACAATAACCTTATAAGCGATGCGACTCAGGGACGAAGTACCCTGTATATCTCTTCGGATTTCCCCGCACCATTCACCGATGTACGGAGAAGCCGATCCCACCCGCGCGAAACAACCGCCGATCAAGTGGCAAGACTACCAGAAACGACCGCCCACTTCCCACGAATTGGGCACCGGGTTCATGACCTGCACGTATCGGTCACTGGGCACTTTGATCCCCCCTTGTCGCTCTGCGCGCCTGACTGCTATAATGCCCTGGTTATGTTCGTAGTGAGCGCGCCAGAGACGGCGCATTTTGTTCAAAAGGACAAGTCTGATGAATGAGTTAATGGCATCGCTGGAGTCCGAGGATCGCGGCCATCCTCAGCTTAGCTCTGGTGATACGGTCAAGGTATCGGTTCGCATCGTCGAAGGCGACCGCGAACGTGTGCAGATTTTCCAGGGTATCGTCATTCGTGTGCGCGGCGGCGGCAACAACGCTAACTTCACTGTGCGGCGTATCGCTAGCCATGGCGTCGGCGTCGAGCGTACCTTCCTGCTGCGCAGCCCGCGCGTCGAGAAGATCGAAGTGCTCCGCAGCGCCAAAGTACGCCGTGCCCAGCTTTACTATCTGCGCAATGTGCGTGGCAAGGCTGCTCGTCTGAAAGAGCGGAGACGCTGAGACTTGGCGCCGCTAATCGGTATCACGAGTTCTTACTTCAAATCTCCGACCAACGGGTGGGAATATAATCGTGGCTATGTCGGATGCATCCGTGCTATCGCGGATGCGGGCGGCCTGCCTGTGATGATTCCGCTCAGCGTCAGCGATGATGTGGTACGCGGCGTGTACGAGCGGTTGGATGCTGTGCTGCTGCCTGGCGGCGGTGACGTTCGCCCGAGTGTTTACGGCGCAGAGGCGCATCCGGCGACGGATAACATCGACGATAACCGCGATCACGTCGAGATTGAAGTTGCGCGTTGGGCACTTGAAGATAACCTGCCGACCCTAGGCATCTGCCGGGGGCATCAGGTCATGAATGTCGCCTATGGTGGCACTCTCATACAGGACATCCCCACGCAGATCGGCATCACCTTGTCGCACGACCTGAGCGAACCGCGTTATGCCGTTGCGCACGAGGTTCAGCTCGATCCCGGCAGCCGCCTGGCGAGTATCCTGGGCGCGAACAGCGTGCAGGTCAACAGTATGCATCACCAGTCGGTGGAGCAGGCCGCACCGAATGTCTGTGTGACTGCTTATGCCCCGGATGGCGTGGTGGAAGCGCTGGAAGTGCCGGATAAGCACTTCATCCTGAGTGTGCAGTGGCATCCTGAGGACATGTACCCGCATGACCCGATCATGGCGCGAATATTCAAGGCTTTCGTCGATGCCGCAGGTGGCCGCGCCTAGCATCGGCGTCCTCGACTCCGGCATTGGCGGTCTTTCCGTGCTGCGGGAAATTCATCACCTCCTCCCGCAGCATCCCACTCTCTACGTCGCAGACCAATTTCATCTGCCTTATGGCCCACGCCCGGTAGCCGAACTGCGCGGATATGTTCAGGCCATCGCTGAATATCTGATGGGCGAGGGGGCAGTGGTGATCGTCCTGGCCTGCAACACGGCCAGCGCCGCTGCGCTCTACGATCTGCGCGAGAAATTCCCTGGTTATCCCTTCGTGGGCATGGAACCTGCGCTCAAACCTGCTGTTGAACACACGCGCACAGGCGTTGTCGGTGTGTTATCCACGCGCACGACCGCCGAGGGGGTGCCGTATCAGCGCTTGCTCTCGCGTTTTGCCGAAGGGGTGCGCGTGATCACCCGGCCTGCGCCTGAACTGGTGCATCTGGCCGAGGAACAGCGCCAGGATACGCCTGAAGGCCGTGCCATCATCGCGGAGATCGTACAACCGATGCTGGCGGAAGGCGTGGATACCTTTGTGCTGGCCTGCACGCATTTTCCGTTTCTGGTGCAGGCCATTCAGGAAGTCGTCGGCCCCGACGTGCGCCTGATCGATCCCAGCCCCGCCGTTGCCCGTCAGACCGCGCGCGTGCTGCCTCCCGGTACAGCACCTTCAACCACACCGCACCGCTACCTGACGACAGGTTCGCCCGCGCTAATGCGAACGATGCTCAGGACGCTGATCAACGTTGAGGCACAGCCTATCGGGTTACGCTGGCAGGGTGGGATTTTGGTGTCAGATCATGTTAGCGAGATCAATAAAAACTAGAAGTCGAGCCAGTCTTTGTTGATGTTCTTGCTCGACTTCCATGATGCCCTACGCATTCATGCCAACGCAGTCTAGAGACCGGTATAGCATATCGTTTCGACTATCGGGGAACATTTGTTCAGACAAATGTTCTATTCGGGGGATTAATACCTTTAGGCGCTGCTATGCCCGAGAGTCATGTGCATCACGCTAAATGTAACCTGAATACATTACATTCGCCATTATGCAATTTAGGTATCCTGTCCTAGATTCTAAGATAGGGTGCGTGTCTAACAACGGCCCACCAGCATGTTTGCATCCAATAGGCTGTTGTGGATGGAGTAATCGAACATTTACCAAGCGGGGCGCTATCCCACAGCCTGGGGCAGCGCCTTTTTCATTTTGCTGAATGCATTTGAAGCCCGGGACCACCAATTGCGCTCCGACCGTTGGCAAGGAAGTGAGTCTTGGGAGGGAAATTATGAAAGCTTCCCGCCCTACTTCATTGTTTGTAATCTCTCTGGTTCTGATACTGACTGTAGATGTAGTGAGCAGTTGATGAGCACAGGAGGTTCGATGGATTGTCATGACAACGAGAACAAAGACTCAGCAGTCGCAGGCGATCAAACAAGTCAGGCGAGACGTTGTGACGAGGGCAAATCCCGTACGTCCGGTGAACTCAGTCCCTTCGCAAGGCTTACCCTGGTATATTCTTTTGTGGAAGATGCTTGTCCATCCATCGTACTATACATTCGCAACGATTCTTTCGGAACCCGGTGTTTCGTGCTGGCGAGCTTCCTCTTGGGTACTCATGGGATACCTCGCAGGGTCCATAGTGTCCATCATCAGAGTTTCAATAGTATGGTCGGCCGACCTTGCGAGTTTAGTTCTCACGCAGGGCGCAGGCCTACTTATTAATGGACTAATCTATCTGGCAGTATTCTGGGTCGCGATCATTGCAATACAGACCCTTGCCCACGTCCTGGGTGGTTGTGGAAGCTACCGGGCTCTGGCCTGGATATGTTCGATAATCTCGGTGCTTTGTAGTTTGGCTGGCGCGATCAGTGGTCTCTTGGTCTTTCTACCGTTCGAATCATACGATCTTCTGGGTGGGATGCAGGTAGTACTCGTTATCTACCAACTTGCCTTTATTATTTACGCCACGAGGGCGATCAACGGTTTTGGCCAGATCAAGACGCTGATCTCTGTCTTTGGTGGCGGAGTGATCGGCTTACTTCTTCTTGTGGCTGTTCTAGTTATTATCGGTGGGGCTCAATTCGTCTTCGCGACGTAATTCGTAACCTCAATCGTAGATGGTAATGTGCTTGGCCCTCTAGTCTCTTCACCCAGGAAAATCTTGGTGCCCCTGAAACAATTCGGCGTCGTTGGACGACAATCCAAAATCCCTGGGCGCACATCAGAGTGCCGACCGCACTGCTCTAAGGACTAGAGTCACTTAGCGACTGGATATTCTGATCGTCATAATTGACTTTTCTCAATTGAGGTCATTATCCCTTGAAAGCGCGCATACGCTGTTTCCCATGCCGCCGTGTCCCTGGGTGTGTAGCGAGTAGGGGGCAGACTGTCGCGCACCACGCGGCGCGCTTCGGCCAGGTCGCGTAGTTCTCCGCGCGCGATGAGCTGCACCAATCCATTGCCCAGCGCGGTTGCTTCTTCCGGCCCTGCCAGCACGGGGCGCTGTGTCGCATCTGCGGTCATCTGGCACAGCAGGGGATTGCGCGACCCGCCGCCGACGATGTGCAGCACGTCCACCGCCTGTTGTCCCGCCGTGATGAGCTGCTCCAGCACCACGCGATACTTCAGCGCCAGGCTTTCCAGCACACAGCGGGTGATCTGTCCGGGTGTTTCCGGCAGGGGTTGCCCTGTGCGCCCGCAGAATGCTCGCACGCGCTCCGGCATATCGCCCGGCGGGAAGAAACTGGCGTCGTCCGGATCGATCAGCGCGGCGAAGGGTGGGGCGGCATCGGCTTCGGCCAACAGCCGCCCGTAATCAGTATCCAGGCCTTGCGCGCTCCAGGCTGCGCGGCACTGCTGCAAAATCCACAACCCCATGACCAGCTTGAGCGGGCGGTACGTGCCGAACGCCCCGCCTTCGCTCGTCAGGTTGGCGTTCAGCGCGGCGCGGTTGAGCAGTGGTTGGCGTGTCTCGATGCCGAAGAGACTCCACGTCCCACTGCTGATATAGGCATAGCGCGGCGTCTCGGCGGGCACGGCCACGACCGCGCTGCCCGTGTCGTGGCTGGCGACGGCATACACGGGTATACCCTGATACGCGCCGATGCGTTCGCCGGGCTGCACGATGGGCGGGAACATCACCGTCGGAATGCCGAGCGCATCCAGCGTGGAGCGGTCCCAATCCCTGGCCAGCGGGTTATAGCACTGCGTTGTGGTGCTGTGCGTGAATTCCGACAACCGCTCCCCAGTCAGCCAGTAGTTCATCAGGTTGGGCATGGTCAACAGCGTCCGCGCTGCCTCTAGCTGCCAGGGCGCGTCACGCTTGATCGCGACGAGTTGGTACAGGGTGTTGATGACGTAGAAGCCGATGCCGCCGCTGCGCTCGAACAACGTCTCACGCGGGATGATCTGCAAGACTTGATCCATGACCCCTTCGGTGCGGCCATCACGCATATGCACCGGGTTGCCGATCAGGTGGCCGCGCGCGTCCAGCAGGCCGAAATCGACGCCGAACGAGTCGACCGCGATACCGTCGGCAGGTTCGCGCAGCGCCTGCGCCAGCCCCGCCTGTACCTCGTGCCACAGCCGCAGCACATCCCAATGCAGCGTGCCGTTGACGGTCACTGGGTGATTGGCGAAGCGGTAGACCTCGCTGCTGCTGATGCGCCGCCCGTCGAACGTCACGCGCATCACGCGCCCGGATTCATTCCCCAGATCAACTGCGATCAGCGTCGTCATCATTCCCTCACATCGAAGGTACCACCGCCAGCTTGATCACCTCGCTGCGCTGCATCCGCAGCAGACCTTCTTCAACCTGGGTCAGCGGAATCACGCCATCCAGGATAGGCTTGACGTTCACCGTCCCGGTCGCCAGCATCTGCATCGCCATCTCGGCGGTGCGCGGCGTCAGGTGGAAGGTGCCCTTCATGGTGATCTCGCCGTAGTGCAGCTTGGTCGCGTCGAAGCTAACCTGTGTGCCGCCCGGCAGCCCGCTGAACTGCATGACCGTCGCGCCGTTGCGCGCCATCATCACGGCTTGCTGCCAGGTGTCTATGCTGCCAGCCGCCTCGATCACCACATCCGCGCCGCGTCCCTCGGTCAGCGAGCGCACGAACTCCACTGGGTCGCCATCATTGGAACTGTAGATCACGTCCGCGCCGACCTGCTTTGCGCGCTCCAGCCGCCCCGGCGAGCGGCCAATGGCGATGACGCGCGTTGCGCCCAGCGCCTTCGCCAACTGAATCTGCATCAACCCTTGTGCGCCCACACCGATGATTGCGACGGTATCGCCCAACTGGATGTCCGCGTTGATGGCGCACAGCACCGCGCAAGCCAGCGGCTCGATGAACGATGCTTCGGTGAAGGGCACATTATCCGGCTTGTGGTGCAGATTCTGCGCCACAATGCAGTCGGTGATGCGATGATATTCGGCATACGAACCGAAGTTGAAGCGGCCTTCGAGCAGCACGCACAACTGCTGCCGCCCGCGCCGGCAGTAGAAGCACTCGTTACACGGCGCGGCATTCGTGCCTGCTACCGCGTCGCCCTCTTTGAAGCGCGTCACGCCCGCGCCCACCGCGCTGATATAGCCCGCGTATTCGTGGCCGAAGGGCATCGGCGGCTTGAACAGCTTATGCCCGCGACGGTAGGCTTTGAGGTCGGTGCCGCATGTGGTCGCAGACTCGACCTTGATGACGACTTCGCCAGGGCCGGGAGTCGGCACATGCACTTCGCGCATTTCCAGCTTGCCCGGTTCGAGGAAATAAACGGCTTGCATCATCGCTGTCATCAGATTTCCACCATCACTTTCAAGGAATCGCCTGCCTGCTTGGTCATGTGCCAGGCCTTGTCAGCCTCACCAATCGGGAAGCGGTGCGTAATCAGATCGTTGGGATTCAGGAGGCCGTCGCGCAGCAGCGCCATTGTGCGGCGCGTATCCAGCGGGCTGGCGGAGTATGACCCCGTCACGGTGATCTCCTGAAAGAGGATGCGGTTGGTGCTCAGCGGCCAGCGGTCATCCGGCGGCGTCGGCGCGTAGAGCATCAGCGTGCCGCCCGGTGCGACCATATCGAAGGCCATGTTGAGCGCCTTCTGGTTGGAAGCAGTGACGAGGATGCTGTGCGGCCCACGTCCGTCCGCCCAGGCGCGTACCTGCTCGTTCAGGTCGGCGTCATCGACGTTGAAGACACGCAGCCCCAGCCCGCGCGCCCGTTCAATTCGCACAGGCAGCCGGTCGAGCAGCGCGACGCGGCTGGCACCCCAGTGTGTTGCCAGCAGTCCCATGACGATGCCGTTGAAGCCCGCCCCAACAACCACGACAGAATCGCCCTGGCTGATGTTCGCGCGGTCAAGCGCCCGCACGCAGCAGGCGATGGGTTCGACCAGCGCGCCCGCTTCGTAGGGCATGTCATCCGGGATTTTCAGGATATCGCGTTCGACGATCTCCGCCGGGATACGCACGTACTCTGCCATGCCCGCCGGGTAGAGGCGTGTGCGCTTGAAGGTCGGGCACAGTGTATGATGTCCGTGCATACACAGATCGCAGACCATGCACGGCACATGGTGGTGAATGGCCACTCGGTCACCGACAGCGAAATCTGTGACACCGTCGCCAACCGCCACCACATCGCCAGCCGGTTCGTGCCCCAGCACGGTTGGCGCGCGCGGCGTCATATACCAGTCGGTCACATCGCTGCCGCACACACCGCACACCCGCACGCGCACGAGCAGTTCGCCCGCACCCGGCGCGTCGGGCATCGGGTAATCTTCCACACGGATGTCGCCGGGGCCAGCATAAATCGCTGCCTTCATTGTCGTCGCCATTGCTGCGTTTCCTCGTCAGTTCTTCAGAAGTTGCGCCAGATTATACGCACAATTGGGAAAATGTGCATATCCATCACATTTGTGCAGCGGCTAAATCTCATTCTGAGGAAGTCTGCGGTCAGAGTAGTCACCGTTACAGGACAATATCAGCAATTGCCGTCTATAATTGAGATAAAAGCAGTTACTGTGAGTGCCATGTTGCGAAACAGAAGCCGAATCATACTAATACTGGCCGGGTTGGGAGTGGTTCTGTGCTGCGCAAGCACGTCCGTTATGCAGGTCATGATCTGCCAGACTCCCGTGCCGGTTGAATTTCCCCTACCACCTCGCATCAGCGCGTTTGTTGGAACCGGTGATTATGGCATTGGCGACCTTGTGACAACGTCCCAGGAGACAGTGCAGGAGCAGCTCAACTTTCTGGACGAGGCAGAAAGCGAATTTGTATCTGCATCCTACAATTGCCGCGATGGTGACTGCACGTTGTTTGACGTTCAGATCAGAGTCATGGTTCAGCGCAAGATTGGATGCCTGTTTTCTACGGACGACTCATTTGCACATACCGTGACGAACCTCAGCTTCGATGTAGCCAGCGATGAACTGAGCGCAACCACCTATTTACGCGATGATCGCAGGCGCAACCTTTTGCCGTGGGAAGAACTTCCCCTTAGCATTGACGAGATCATCCAGATTGCTCTTGCGGCTGAGGGCAGCGAATATACAAATGAATTCCCGGAATTTGAATTGCGGATTAGCCTCTTGAGAGATCGATGGGAGCTGGCATTTCGCTCTGGTGCGACCCCTGTGCCCGATATCCAGCTTCAGATTGATTTCAATGGCAACCCGTTGGCGGGCTGATGCCATCTGTGGTTATTGTCGAAACACCTCAGCAGCCTGCCTGAGCTGGACGCCGAGATGCATTCGGTGATCTCTCGCACAGATTTGCCCGATCCTGCCCAAAACCTGGAATGCAGCGCATACATCGTCATATAATGGCGTCCTGCGCGAATTTCCGAGGAGAACAAGCATGTCTGAGCAGCGGCTGGCGGGCAAGATCGCAATTGTTACCGGGGCAGGGCAAGGCATCGGGTTGGGCATCGCCGAGCGCTTCACCCGCGAAGGTGCACACGTCGTCGTCGCAGAGATCAACCGCGAGACGGTATACACCGCTGCCGAGCATCTCAGCAGCCTGGGGCGCGAGGCTATGGCCTACCCTATGGATGTGGGCGATCTTGACCAGATCGACCAGATGGTACGCGATGTCGTAGCGCGTTTCGGTCGCATTGACATCCTCATCAATAATGCCGGACTGTCCAACAAGGCCAGCTTCTTTGAATTGACGCCTGAGATTTGGGACACGCTCCAGCGCGTCAACCAGCGTGGCTTGTTCTTCTGCCTGCAAGCTGTTGCCCGCCAGATGGTCGCGCAAATACCCGACGAGGTGAAGCAGGCCGGGCGCGCTGACCGCAGCTACGGTAAGATCATCAACCTCTCGTCCATCGCGGGGCGGCGCGGGCGGGCGGACGCGCTGCACTATTCCGTATCCAAATCCGCCGTGATCACCATCACGCAGGGCGCAGCGCTGGCCTTAGCCCCTTACAACATCAACGTCAACGCCATTTGCCCCAGCGTCGTCCCCACGCAGATGTGGGTCAACCTCGATAAGGCGATGGGCGAGGCCAACGGGCTGCCCCCTGGTGAATGGTATCGCCGCCGCGTCGAGCGTATCCCGCTCAAGCGCCCCGGCACGGTTGAGGAAGTCGCGGCGCTGACGACGTTCCTCGCCTCATCCGACGGTGACTACATCACCGCGCAGACCTACAACCTCGACGGCGGTTCGGAGCTGAACTAACGCTACAATCCTGGTCGCCGTGTGTGCCATGTTGTCGCCTGCTCATAGGCATAGGCCGCTTGCAGCACACGGCGTTCTGCCCAGTGCGCCCCGGCGATTTGCAGGCCAACCGGGAGTCCGCGCGTGGTAAAGCCGCACGGCAGCGAGATGGCGGGCAGCCCGGCCATGTTAAATGGCGCGGTGAACGACGAAAGATACATGCGCGCGTGATCGAGTTCCGCGCCCGTTTCGAAGGTGGGCGCAGTGACGGGCGTGGTTGGTGTCACGATCAGATCGTAACTGGTCAGCAGCGCCGTCAGCCGCCGGGTTAGCTCGGCTTGTGCCCGCCGTGCCCGCGCATACTCGACGCCTGTGAATGTCAAGCCCTGGCGCATCCGTTCGTAGACATCCGGCGCGAAGCGCTCCGACGCATTTTCGAGGCGTTCCTGGTGTATGGCTGCCGCGTCGGTTGAAGTGATGATGCGGCTTTCCAGCCAGAAGGCGCGCATGTCGGCGAAGTCCACATAATCTATCGTGCAGCCCAGCGCTTCCAGATCATGCAGCGCCATCGCAAACACCGTTTTCACGTCCTCGGCTGCCGAGTCAAAGAATTCGCCCGCCAGCACCGCAACGCGCCAGCCAGACGGCCTATCCTCCAGCGCAAGATAATCATCGACAGGGTGATCAACACAGCCGGGGTCGAACGGGTCATAAGCAGCGATGGCCTGCATCAGCAGCGCCGCATCACGTACCGTGCGCGCCATCGGCCCGGCATGATCGAGTGTCCAACTGAGTGGTACGACGCCGCGCAGACTGACGCGCCCGTAGGTCGGCTTCAGCCCCACGATACCGCAGAGGGACGCCGGGATGCGGATGGATCCGCGCGTATCGCTGCCCAGCGATCCCATGCACAGCCCGGCCGCCAGCGCCGCTCCTGACCCACCCGACGACCCGCCAGGCGAGCGTGTGCTATCCCAGGGGTTGCGCGCCGCGCCGTAGTGAGCATTGTCGTTGATCACGCCCAGCGCCCATTCGTGCATATTCAGTTTGCCAAGCAGCACCATTCCCGCT
>JAEUQX010000227.1 GCA_016788625.1 Anaerolineae bacterium | reverse complement strand
GCAGGAATGGCAGGCCAGAAATAAAAGAACGCCAGCCCAAAAATGCTGGCGATCTGCGGCAAAACAGTGATGAGATTATCGGTCATTCGGCATCCTGTTATAGGCGGCGCGTTTACGACAGCGCCTCGCTGACCAACTGCTCGATCTGTTCGGCGGTGAGTGGCCCGAACTGGCGCGCGATGATCACCCCATCACGGTCGAGCAGGAACGTGCTGGGATAGCTGAAGACGCCATACTCGCGCTGGATGTCGCCTGCCTCGTCCATCACGAACGGGAAGCTCACGCCCATCTCATCGCGGAAGCCGCTAACCTGCTCCAGCCCTTCCTGGTTATTAATCGCCAGGATAGTGAATCCGGCATCCTGGTTGGCCTGATATGCTGCCTCAAACTCCGGCATCTCGATGCGGCACGGGCCGCACCATGTTGCCCAGAAGTTGACCAGCACAATCTGCCCGCGCAGTTCCGAAAGCGTCACTGTTTCGCCCGTATCCGTCACCGAGGTGAAGTCCGGCGCGAGATTGCCCACGTTCGTACCGGATACGGCATCCGCGCCCGCCGCTGCTCCGGTAATACTGTTGAGCTGCGCGCTGGGCTGGGCAGTGGGTTCCACGACGGGCGCATCCTGGCTTTCACCTGTCAGCGCGCCCAGCACGTTTTCCTCAAGCTGGATGGAGACATCGGCGAACTGCCCGGCCAGCGATTGGCTGAGGGTTTGCAGCGAGCCGCTGGCGACCAGGAAACCGATCAGGATCAGGAACGCGCCGCTGACCAGTTCAATCTTGTGCATATGCCGCTGCAAGCGCCGCAGCACACCCTGCGCGCCGTCCAGCAGCAGCGCCGTCAGCAGAAAGGGTACGCCCAGGCCGAATGAATAGGCCGCCAGCAGCGTCCCCGCGCGCCCCACATCACCCGTATTGGCCGCCAATGTCAGCACCGCGCCATAAACCGGGCCGATGCACGGCGTCCAACCTGCCGAGAAGATCACCCCCATCAGCGCCGAGCCGCCGAGTCCCTGGCTGCTCTTGGCCTGCATCTGCTTGCGCGTATCGGTGTAGAGCAGCGTTTGCAGCGTCATGATCACGCGTGACCAGAACACGTCGGGGCGGGTGAACGCGCCACCCAGCACCAGCCACAGCAGATAAGCCGCCAGCAGCACCAGCGCGATGATCGTCGGCCACATCACGCGCGTGATCTCGCCCGCCGTCGTCGCGATGGTCGTCACCAGCGCGGGAGTCAGCGTCCCGGTCAGCCCCCACAGGATCAGCGCCGCGCCTGCCAGCGCCATGATCGGGCTGGTCAACGGGCTGCCGAGCAGACCTTTTTGTGTCGAGAGCAGGCGGTTGAAGACAGTGGGCAGCACGCCCATGAAATGCAGACCAAAGAAGATGATGATCACCCCGCCGATGCGCCCGATGATGCTCGTGACGAGGTTGATGTTCTGCCCGCCAATCTGCTGGATGAAGGCCGTGCTGAGCAGCCCCAGGCTGACGAACACCGCCGTGAACCCGGCGACGAAGAACAGCCCATGCGTCAGCGTCGTGAAGCGCGTGCTGAGCGAAGTTCCTATGACGGCTTGCCCGCCGCCACCGACTATGACCTGTGAGGCGACGGTGTTGGTCACACGCCCGCCCATGTAGCCAATGTAAGCCGGGACGAGCGGCAGCACGCACGGTGAGATGAACGAGATGAAGCCCGCCACGAAGGCCAGACCAATAGTCAGGTTGTCGGCAGTCACAGTAGTTTCCTCAAAAGTTGTTGTTGGTCGTTCGCTTCTAGTCGATAGTCAATAGCTTTTGATCCTTAGCTCCTGGCATGGAGAAAAAGACCAGAACGATCATTTGAAGCCGAAAAGCTATGAGCTAAAGGCTAACTGCTAAAAGCTCAGAAGCACAATACCGCACGAATCTTTCACAATTCTAATGTGAGAATCGGTCACACGTCAGGGTGTCAAATCACCTCAATGACGTGCTGTTCATCCAGAGATGCGTACAACCAGCGCGCGATGCCCGGCGCGAGCTGCACTGCCGGCCCGGCAGCGGGTGCGCCGAAGCGGTTGTGCCAGTACGCGCCCGCGATCTGCTGGCCGCCGAACGTGATGAGCCAGGGCACACCATGATAGCCCGCCGCCGTGCCGTTCACGCGCTTCTCGCCCGCGGTGTATATCCCGGCAGGCAAAGCTGCACCCAGCGAGAACGGCGCACGCAGCAGCACATCGTCGCCGTCCAGCGCAGTCAACTGGCTGCTTTGTGTGTCGATCACGAGGCGGTAATCGAGGGCGAGCGTCGGTAACGCAGCGGGCTGCCACAGCGACGCCTGCGTCCAGCCCCACAACGCCCCATCATCGCCTGCCAGCCCGTACCAATCGACAGGCTGACCGGGCAGTCGGTCAATCACGCGCGCCGTGCCGCCGTGCCCGATGCGCGCGAGCAGGGGCGCATCAGCAGCGCAGTAAGCCCGCACCGCCGCGACCGGGCCGCACACCTCCGCCCAGAACGGCTGACCGTTCGGCGGGTTGGAAGCAGTCGCTGGGTTCATGGGCTGTATGGCATGACGCGCGACGAAACCCTGCTCGATCTGATACCAGTTCTCGTCGGCATCGAGCAGTTCAATCACGCTGTCCGGCCACAGGCGCGTGACCAGCGTTGAATGCGTGCTGCGCCCACGATACACGCTGGCGGCTTCCAGGGCGCGCCCGTAAGCCTGAGCCGCGCGTTCGGGGGTGAATAGCCAACCCGGCAGCGCGGCGCTGCTCAACAGAACGCCTGTGAGCTTGAGAAAAGTACGGCGAGAATAGTGCATGAATGATCAACCTCAGCCGGGGAAGCGAACGATGATGGCGTGGGGGGCGGCGCTGGTCTGCTGGTCATCGTTGGCGCGCACCCGCAGCAGATACTCGCCCGGCGCGGGTGGCTGCCAGTCGATCTGCCAGGGCGTCCAACTACCCGGCGAGGCAGGGGCGAACGGCACGGGCATCCAATCGCCATCGTCCACGCTGACCTCGATGTGGGTGATCGCGCGCAGCCCGGCATAGGCCATGCCGCTCAACTGCACCTGCTCGCTCACCGCTTCCTGATGGCGCGGTGTGAAGAACAGCGCGCTTGGCTGTACCGCGCCTTCCACCGACCAACCGCGATTCTCCCACACGCCCGATGGCGTATCGGTGAAGTCGATGCGCGTGACCCACTTGGGCATCTTGTAGCCGTACAGGCCGGGAATGATGATACGCGCGGGGCTGCCGTGCTCATGCGTCAGCGCCGCGCCGTTCATCTCGAAGGCCAGCAGTCCCCCGTTGAGCGTCGCCATGTCCGTATAGGTATGGTAGCCGTCGGCAGCGACGAACTGAGCATAGGCTGCCTGCACCCCGCTGCGCTGCGCCAGTTCAGACAGCAGCACGCCGCGCCAGCGGGCATGACCGATCAGCGCGTTGCGCGGCCCCAGCCCCATGCAGGCCAGCGTCGCAGGCAGCTCGACCGTCGGCAGCGCCAGCAGGTCGGCATAGGTGAAGCTCAGCGGGTGTTCGACCTGCCCGCCGATGCTCAGCGTCCAGGCGGCGCTGTCCAGCGGCGCGACCGGGCGCAGTTGCTCGCGGAAGAAGTGCCGGGTTGGCGTGTAACCTGTCGCATCAATGTGGGGGGAGGGCGCTTTGACGGCTGGTGAACCCAATGCCGCCCGTAGAAAGCCTCGGCGTGAAACGCGATGATCGTGCATAACGTCGGGTTGTCTCGTTTTGTCCATTAGAGGTGCATTATAGCACAAGGACAGCCGCGCGCTGATGCATCTCTAATTGGGTGCATTTCAAAACAGGGGCGAGATGACCCGCACATGGGCGGATATACGGCGCAAGCGCCTAATCCGCGCCTACGCACGACGGATTTTTGTAGGGGCGCAATACATTGTGTCCTTATGCCAGGGCGTATATCCTCCCGCTGCTCTCATAATGAAATACACCCTCTCTGATTGACCGTGCAGGCGTTTTGTGGCACAGTGGTTTCAAGCACCAGCAGGGCAAAGCCCTGTATGGCCTTCATGCCTACCATAGGAGTATCACTGAATATGCCCATTTCACGTTCGCAACTCGTTCGCATTCTGCTGCTGTTGGCGCTGCTGCTGGTCTTCGGCGGCGCGGCCATCGCGCAGTCCGACCTGCCCCCGGCGGAGATCATCAACGATGAAGGCGGCGCGGTCGCCATCAGTGGCGAAGTCAACTATACGTATGGCTTCTTCACCCTAGGGGTTGATGAACCGCTGATCATCCTGGAAGATCAGGCGGGTTTTGTGGATCGCAACCGCCGCTTCATCATGTCGGTGGATTCGCAGGTGCTGGGGCAGATCACCTCGGATTTCTTCACGTCACCCTTCACCTACGAAGTTGAACTGCCGATTGTGCCGGATGCCGAACTGCGCGATGTGGACAACGACGGCGAGACCGACACGGGCGTGATGGTCTATGCCATCGCTTACTGGTCGAACATCTGGGGCGACGCCTACCTGGAAGAACGCGACTTGCAGGGCGGCGGCTGGTCGGGCGCGTATGCCTCGACGCGCATCAGCCCGGATCCCTCCGCGAAGGGCGAACTGATCGGCGGCAAGTACCTGGTCTTTGCGCCGGATGATCAGCAGGGCTTCCCCAGCGGCTTTGGCGAGGATGGCAAGCTGTTCACCGAAGATGACCCGACCGTGCGGCTGCCGCAGGGTTACACCGTCGTCGATATGGACAGCGACCCGTTCACCTTCGACCGTTCGCGCAACCCGGTCATTGACCTGATCGAGGGCGAAGGTATCGAGCAGGAAGATTATTCCGCTCTGAGCTACAGCGAAGCGTTCGACGCCATGATCGAACTGTTCCGCACCACCTACGCCTTCACCGAAGAGAAGAACATCGATTGGGATGCCAAGAAGGCCGAGTTCCGCCCGCTGTTCGAGGCGGCAGAGGCCAGCGGCGA
>JAEUQX010000207.1 GCA_016788625.1 Anaerolineae bacterium | reverse complement strand
CCGTCAGCCCGGCTGGTCACTTCATGAAATACCTGGGCAACGACGCCGTAGACGCCAGTTTATTGTGGCTGGCTGTGCCCTATGGTCTGGTCACGGTTGATGATCCGCGTTTTCAGGCGACGCTGGCAAAGATCGAGCGCGACATTCACCGTCCCGGGGGCGGGGTATATCGTTATGCGGCGGATACCTACTTCGGCGGCGGCGAGTGGCTGCTGCTGACATTGTGGCTCGCGTGGGTGTACTGCGAGATGGGGCAGGCCAGCCGTGCGCGTGACCTGGTGACCTGGGTCGAAGCGCAGGCCAATCCTGCTGGTGAGATGCCGGAACAGGTCGCCGGGCACCTCCTCGCCCCCGATTACTACGATTATTGGGTGCAGCGCTGGGGCACATCTGCCTCGCCGCTGTTGTGGTCACACGGTATGTATCTGCTGCTGAAAGCACTACTGAAGGACTGAACGATGCTGAACATCATCCATACACCGTATGGTCAGGAACATCCTTACGAACAGCTCCCGGAAGAACGCTACCCGCGCCAGCCGCTGGCTGAGGAACGGTTCACCGTCGGCGTTGTAACACGGCCTGCGGGCGCGGTCGCAGCGCTGCGTGTGCGCTTTCGGATTGATGCGGGCGCGGTGTACAGCGTCGAGGCTGTCCAGGAAATCGATTGGCAGCAGAAGCGCGAAGAGGGGGTTGGTGCGGAGTTCCTGGAACGCATCGTGCGTATCGAGCAGGATGTCTGGCACGCGCAGTTGACCGCGCCGCCATTCGGACACACGCTGACGTACTGGTTCGAGGCCGGAGATATACGCAGCGACACCTATACCCTGCGTGGCGAGGCATGGCAGCCTGTATCGGATTGGGACCGTATTCTGTCGCGCAGCATACCCGACAATGCGCCAGCGATTCAGCAAGTGGAATGCCTGACGGATGGTGAACACAAGCGGCGTGTCCGCCTGACGTTTCCGGCGCAGCCCGGCGAACGTTTCTACGGTCTCGGCGAACGCTTCAACGCGCTCGACCAACGGGGTAACGTGCTCGATGTGCGCGTTTATGAGCAGTATAAGAACCAGGGCAAGCGCACCTATCTGCCCATCCCTTTCCTGCTCTCATCAGCAGGTTATGGCATTTATGTCGAGAGCAGCCGATGGATGCAGTTCGACCTTGCCGCAAGCGTGCCTGACTGTTGGACTTTGGAGGCTGAGCTGGGCGCTGACGAACGTTTGCGGCTGCATGGTTTCACGGGCGCTGACCCATTGGAGATCATCGCCGCGTTCACGCGCATGACCGGGCCAGCCGCGCTCCCGCCGGAATGGGCATTCGGCCTGTGGATGAGCAGCAACGAATGGAATTCGCAGGAGCGCGTGGAGCGTGAGGTGCAGACCTCGCTGGAACATGACATCCAACCGTCGGTTGTGGTCATCGAAGCATGGAGCGATGAGACAACGTTCTATATTTGGAATGATGCCGAGTACACAGCTAAGCCTGGCGCGGATGCCTTCCAGTACGGCGATTTTCACTTCCCGGCGGCTGGCCGATGGCCGAACCCGAAGGGCATGACCGATTGGCTGCACGCGAACGACATTCGCCTGCTGCTCTGGCAGATCCCGATAGTGAAGGTGCTGGAACAACCCCACGCGCAGCACGAAGCGGACCGCGCTTACTTCGAGCAGTCCGGTTTCGGCGTGCGCGAAGCGGATGGCAGCCTGCACAACGTGCGCCCGTTCTGGTTTCGCAATGGTTACATCTGGGATGTGACTAACCCGGCTGAACGGGATTGGTGGCTGAACAAGCGCGCTTATCTGCTCGATGAAGTTGGTGTTGACGGTTTCAAGACCGACGGCGGCGAGCACATGTGGAGCACAGAAACGCGCTTCCACAACGGGATGCGGGGTGCTGAGCTGTGGAACGAGTATCCCCAGCGTTACACCTCCGCCTACTACGACTTCGCGCAGACCAAACGAAATGGGATCACCTTCAGCCGCGCAGGTTTCACGGGCTCACAGCGTTCACCGCTGCATTGGGCAGGGGATGAGAATTCGACCTGGGAAGCCTTCCGGCATTCGATTCTGGCTGGTTTGAATGCCAGCATTTCGGGCATTCCGTTCTGGGGTTGGGACTTCGCGGGTTTCAGCGGGGAAATTCCGACCGCCGAGCTGTATCTGCGCGGGGCGGCGATGGCCGTGTTCTGCCCGGTGATGCAGTATCACTCAGAGTATAATCCGACACGCCAGCCCAGCCGTGACCGCACCCCCTGGAACATCCAGGAACGCACTGGCGACCCCCGCATCATCCCGATTTTCAGAGACTTATCCAAGGAACGCGAAAAACTGCGCCCCTACATCTGGCAGGAGGCGCAGCACAGCGCGGCCAGCGGCGAACCGCTGATGCGCGCGCTTCAGTTGTGGTATCCCGATGCGTCGCCGTACTCGTATTTCTTCGGGCGGGATCTGCTCATATGTCCGGTGGTCGAGCCGGGTGTTACCCACTGGCCGTGCTATCTGCCGCCTGGCAAATGGACTGATTACTGGACAGGGCGAGTATTCGAGGGCGGGCAGGTTGTGACGGTCGAGACGGCGCTTGAACACATCCCGGTATTCAAGCGAGCGGCAGTAAGCTGAAGCATCGTTTGCCCGTCTGTTCCCTGACCAGCTTGCGTGTGGCGAATCGAAGAACTCGTGTTAGAGTCGGCGCTATGTTCGCCGCATCGCGCATGGAGTAACTTCATGGCCTCTGACCCCAAACCGCAGCGTTCACCCTTCCTGGAAGCCGCCGACCTACCGCAGCACAACTGGGTGGAACGCTGGGCGCGACTGGCTTTTCGCCGTCCTGCGCCGCCTCCACCCACGTCGAGCATCCGCGCGCAGGGAGTCGGCGATGTGCGTCAGTTCGTGCCGACCAGCGAGGGCAGCGGTATCTTTGGGGAATGGGTTCTGGATGACGCCGGGCTGCCCGCTTACGAGTACAAGCTCGACCAGTATGCCGACACCCGTGCGCAGTACCCCAACACGGAAGGCCGCGACCGCCGCGATCACTGGCATCAGGTGGGCAACCGCCGCGTGACGGCCATCACCTCCAATGACGGCACCGTGCAGCTTTACCTGGGCGACCGGGGCGGCGTGCTGCTCAACCGCTTCGAGGCGCAGGACGCTCCGCCCGCGCAGAGCGGCATCCTCGTCTTTCTGGCGCGCATCGGCATCGGTCTGGCAAAGTGGCTTGCGCCGCTGCTGTTCCGTCCGCGCTTGCCTTACACCGTCGCCACGCAGAGCGCCGAGGCGATCAGCACGACGCATCCGAAGGCCGCGCCCTCACTGGCGGCATTGCAGAAAGCGGGTGCGGCGCTGCCCGTTGGCGCGGTAGCGATGGGCATCAGCGCACAGGCCGCGGGTAGTCTGCCGCCTGCACCTTTCGCCTACGCGGGTGGCTACAGCTACCTTGATGATGGCAGCGCGGTTTGGGCGACGGCGTATCGCTACCGTCCGCCGGAGGCACAGGCGCGGCGGGTATTCGGCATGGGCTACATGGAAACGGTCACGACGCATCGCCATATCCGCGTCACGCGCCGGGTATACGCCCCGCATGGCCGCCTGCCTGCCGTGCTGGTCGATATTCGCATCGAGAACCTGAGCGGCGTCGATATGACGCTGAAGCACTACGAATACTGGGACGCCAACCCGCATCACCTGGAGGTGCAGTGGCTGCGACCGGGGGCGCTCGGTCTGGCGGGGGACGGGGAGCGGCGTGCGCTGAACGACCGTTACCGTATGGAAACCCGCTATGATCCGCAGTGGGCGCGGCTGACCGTGCGGCAGAGCGCGATTACACCTAGCGCGCTGGAACTTCCCGCCGCTATTGACCCACAGCCGGAGTCGATTTTCCTGGTTGATCTGAGCGGCAACCCGGACGCGCATTATCTGAACAAGAGCGAGTTCTTCGGCAAGGGTGGCGCGCGCCAGCCGGACGCGGTCATGCAGCGGCGCGGCGATCTGCCCATCAAGTTGCCCTCATCCAGCGCCTACTGCCTTGTGCTGCGCCGTGACCTGAACATCCCGGCCAACAAGGGCGTCTCGCTGCGTTACGCTTTTGGCATGGGCAGCGACGCGGAGATCGCCGCCACGCAGATTTACCGCGAGGGCGCGCCGTTCGAGGACTTGCGCAAGGCGTGGAGGCGCGAACTGGTGTATTTCTCCACCGGGCAGGACGCCGTGTTACAGCGCGAGATGGCCTGGCACGCCTATAACCTGCTCTCGGCGACGGTCTACAGCCAGTTCCACAACCTGCACCTCGTGCCGCAGGGGTCGGCTTATCTCTACCTGCACGGCGCGGACGGCGCGCTGCGTGATCAGGCGCTGTTCGTCCTGCCGACCACCTACCTCGACGCGGCGCTGGCGAAGGACATGCTGCGCTTGATCATGCGGCTGACCGACGGGCAGACCGGGCAGATGACCTATGCCTTCACCGGGCACGGCAGCATCACCAACGGCATGAATGTGCACACCAACCCGTCCGACCTCGACTTGTTCTTCCTGCTGGCGCTGGCCGAGTATCTGGCCGCGACAGGCGATCTGGGTTTCCTGGATGAGCGCCTGCCGTACTATCCGCCCACGCGCCCGCACAGCGCTCCCGGCGATACCGTGCTCGATCACATCCGCTTCGCGCTGCGGCATCTGTTCCAAGGGGTCGGCATCGGCGAGAACGGCTTGGTCAAGGTGCGCTCCGGTGACTGGTCGGACTCGATTGTGTTGGAGACCAGCCTGGCCGACGGGCTGCTCGACAAAGCCGATTACGGCATGACGAAGGAGAACGGCGAGTCCGTGCCAAACACGCAGATGGCGCTGTACGTGCTGCCGCTGCTGGCCGCCGTGCTGAAGACGCGCGCCCCGGACGTGAGCGCGCTGATCAACGACGGACGGCTCGACCGGCTACGCGACGCGGTGCGGGCACAGTGGAACGGCGCGGGCTACTACAACCGCGCGGTGCTGCGTGACCGGGACAACAGGCCGATTGTCCTCAACGGTATCGACCTGGAAGCGCAGCCCTGGGCGCTGATCAGCCGCCACGCCAAAGAGACGGGCGTTGAGGTCAACCTGATCGAACGGGTAGAGGCGACGCTCGACCGTCCGTCACCCATCGGCGCGTCGCTCAAGCCGGGTGGCGCGGTGTGGCCTGCGATTTCGCAGCTTCTGACCTGGGGCTATGCACGGGCGGGGCGGGCGAACCTGGCCTGGCGCTCGCTGAACCGCCACACCTTCGCGGCGCACGCGCACGAGTACCCGGCGATCTGGTACAACATCTGGACGGGGCCGGATGGAATCAACGGGCTGAGTTCGCCCAAGCCGGGCTGGACGTGGGAAAGTCCGCTGACGCCGATGACCGATTTCCCGGCGATGAACGCCAACCAGGACGCGATGGCGCTGCTGGGGCTGCTGCGCGTGTGTGGCATCGAGCCAGCGGCCAGCGGCGACGGGCTGACGATCAAGCCGCT
>JAEUQX010000202.1 GCA_016788625.1 Anaerolineae bacterium | reverse complement strand
ACGCGCTCATCGCGGCTGACGGGGCGCCCCGTCAGTACCAGGTCAAGCTCGCGAGCGGCTACCTCGGCGTCTTCGTCAAAGGTCTCATAGAAATCACCTAGACGAAAAAATAAGATACAATCTGGATACTGTTGTTTGATGTCCAGGTACTGTTGGCGTAGCGGTGTTACACGCGCCATCGGCACTATTCCTGTTGTCGCAAGTGGGATGCAAATACGTTTGTTCTAGTGGCTTAATTGTAACAGTAGCCGATACCCGCTTCAACAGGCATAATCAGTTTATTGCGCCCTGTATAGGCGAAGCGAGGAAATTCATGAGTGAAGCCATTATTGCCGTCGATTTGGGCGGGACGCGCGTGCGTGCTGCTCGTCTTAGCCGCGAGTTACATGTGTTGGAGCGCAATGAGACGCTGACGGAAGACAAACGCGGTCTGGATGCTACATTGGAGCGTATCAAGGAGATTATCCGTTCCGTATGGCCGAAGGATGATACGGTGGTTACGGGCATTGGCATCTCCGCGCCGGGGCCGCTCAACCCCATGACGGGGGTCGTGGTCGCCCCGCCGAATCTCAAGGGCTGGCACAATGTCCCGCTGGGTGACATTCTGCGCAGCGAGTTCGGTGTTCCGGTGTACGTCGGCAATGATGCTAATGTCGCCGGGTTGGCCGAGGCGGTTCTGGGGGCAGCGCGGGGTTATCGGCATGTCATCTTCCTGACGATCAGCACAGGCATCGGCAGCGGCATGATCAGCGATGGCAAGATGCTGCTTGGCAGCGTCGGACTGGCGGCAGAAGCCGGGCACATCATCATGATGATCGGCGACCATGTGAGTACGCTGGAGAAAGAAGCGGCTGGGCCGGCGCTGGCTCGCAAGGCGCGCGCGCGTATCGAAGCGGGCGAGAAGACGCTCATTGCCGAAATGGTCAGTGGTAACCTCGACAACATTACGGGCGCGACGGTTGGCAATGCCGCGCTGGAAGGCGATGCCGTCGCCCTCGATATTGTCCGCATGGCTGGGCGCGTCATCGGCCTGGGCATCGTCAGCCTGCTGCACCTCTTCAACCCGGAGATCGTCGTGTTGGGCGGCGGCGTCAGCAACAATCTGCGCGAACTGCTTTTTGACCCGATGCGCGAGGCCATTCGCGAGCAGTGCATCGACCGCGCCTATTGGGAGAGCCTGCGCATTGAACCCGCCGCATTGGGTGAGAATGTCAGCCTGATTGGGGCAGGGGCGCTGGTCGTCACGCAGGGCGGCGTGATGGATGTCGCGCGGGTCGTTGATAAGCTCAACGATTAAATATTACCCGTAAGAAATTTAATAGAAATAGCGCCGGGTGCTTTATTCACTGGGAGCACCATGCTACAATGAGCGCATGTTAATGCTCCCCGATTTTCGCGTTCGCCAGCGCGATTTCCTGTTGGAAATCTCCCGCGCCATGACCGCGCAGCTTGACCTCAGCGAGGTGCTGCGTCTGGTCTTAAAGGCGTCTATTGTCATGCTCGCGGGTGAGGTTGGCCTGGTCGCCTTGCGGGATTCCGATGACCAGTACAGTATCCGCGCCACGCTGGGTGTCGATTCCGAGCGACTGCCCGACCTGAACCACCGTCTCGACGAACTGATGAACCATTCCGGTCAGCAGATTGACCGCGAATTCCTCAATGTCAAACTCAACCAGATGGCGGTATCGCTCAATCGAAAGCTGCGCCAGTCGCTCTTTCTGCCGCTCGTCATTGCGGGTGAACCGGTTGGTTTGCTGATCATATTTCGCGGCTACTCTGTCTCCACCACCGAGAATGACTTCCAGATTTTGCAGAGCTTCGCGGATCAGGCCGCTATCGCCGTGCATAACGCGCAGCTTTACGCCCAGATTGATGAGGAGCGCAAGCGCCTGGCCGCAATTCTGGAGAACAGCGCCGACGGCGTGATGATCCTCGATCACAAGCTGCGCATTTTGGGTTTCAACCGCGCGCTGGAACGCATGACTGCCTGGACGGTGCAGGATGCTCTTGGGCAGGATCAGGATGTGGTGATCACCTGGAAACGGCGCGAAAAGGGCGATCTGCACGAGGCGCTGCGTGAGGGTTGGCCGTTCCGTCTGCCGCCCGAAGCGCCTGTCGAGACACTCTACCTGGAGGGTGATCTGCTGCGCCGCGACGGGATGACGCTCAGCGTTGGCATCACCTACGCGCCGCTGTTGGATGATGAGGGCAAGCTCAGCACGATCATCGCCAATGTGCGCGACATCACCAACTTCCGCCGTGCACAGGAGATGCAGAATGTCTTCATCTCCACCATCTCGCACGAACTCAAGACGCCCGTCGCGCTGATCAAGGGTTATGCCGGGACGCTGCGCCGCGACGACGCCGAATGGGATCCTCAGGTTATTCGCGACGGACTAACCGTCATTGAAGAAGAATCGGACCGCCTTACCGGGCTGATCGAGAACTTGTTGGCCGCCAGCAAGCTGCGCGCCGAACGAATGCAGCTTGACCTGGGTGACGTGGCGCTTGATGATCTTGCCGCGCAGGTGGTCGAGCGTTTCCGCACGCAGACGCAGCGTCATAAGCTGGTGCTCAAGTTTCCCAGGGAGTTCCCGCTGGTGCAGGGCGATGCTGTACGCTTGCGCCAGGTGCTGGATAACCTGGTCAGCAACGCCATCAAGTATTCACCAGATGGCGGCACGATCACCGTTGGCGGCGAACTGGATGACACCCATGTCACCGTGTATGTGCGCGATCAGGGTGTCGGTATCAGTGAAGACGATCAGGCGCACATCTTTGAACGATTTTTTCGCGTGGACGGCAATCTGAGCCGCAAAACGCAGGGCACCGGGTTGGGGCTGTATCTCGCCAAAGCGATCATTGAAGCGCACGGTGGGCATATTCGCGTCAAGAGCAAACCGGGCGAAGGTTCGACGCTCTATTTCACACTTCCGCTTTAGAAAGCTATTCACGGAGATACCATGCCGCCGAAAGTGATGCAGACGACCATTCAATGTTCGCAGTGCCGCCAACCCGTCCGCGCGACCGTACAAAGTCTGGTCGATGCTGCCCAGGACCCACAGGCGAAAGTGACCCTGCTCGCGGGCCGGCTGAACATGACGCAGTGCCCCAACTGCGGCACGCCCAACAGCATCCTGACACCGCTGCTGTATCACGATGGTGGCAAGGAACTGCTGATTTCCTATGTGCCGATGGAACTTGGACTGAGCAAAGACGCGCAGGAAAAGGCCATCGGTGATCTGATGCGCGAATTGACCAGCAACCTGCCACAGGGCACGTTCAAGGCCTACATGCTGCAACCGCGTCAGGCGCTGACCATGCAGGGATTAGTAGAGCAGGTGTTGCAGTCCGACGGTGTGACGCCAGAAATGCTCGAAGCGCAGCGCGCCCGCGTGCGGTTGGTCGAGATGATGATCAACGCCTCTCCCGAAACGCTGCCTGAACTGGTCAAGCAGCATGATGCCGAGATCGACAGCAGCTTCCTCAACACGATGACGATGATCATCCAGCAGTTCGCCGGGGAAGGGCGCGTCCAGGTTGCCGAGCGCGTCGCGGAGATTCAGAACCGCGTGGTCGAGCTTTCGACCTTCGGCAAAGAACTGTTGGAGCAGAGCCGGATGCAGGAAACAGTTGTCGCGGAAGTGGCCGAAGCCATCAATGCGCTGGGGCACGGCGCTAATCGGACTGATTTCCGTAATCTGGCAATCAAGTTCGCCAGCGACGACCAGCGGCTGCAGGCACTGGTTGGCCTGGTGCGTCCCGCTTTCGATTACACCTTCTTCCAGGAGTTCACCACCTTCATCGCTCAGTCGCCCGCTGCTGAACGCGATGCGCTCACGGCACTGCGTGAAAAGCTCACCCAACTGACCGCGATGGTCGATCAGCAGGCGCAGATGGAATTGCAGGAGGCGGTCTCCCTGCTGCGCGAACTGATGAGCAGCCCGAACCCGGATGAATTCATCCAGGAGAATCTGCCGCTTTTCGATACCACCTTCATGCAGGTGCTGTCGCTAAATGTGCAGGAAGCCCAGAAACGCGGCGATCTGGCAGCCAGCGCGCGGCTGAAGGAGATTTACAACCGCGTGATCAGCGCGCTTCAGACCAATATGCCACCAGAACTGCGCTTCATCAATGACTTGCTGGGTGCGCCCAGTGACGCCGAGGCAAACGCCTTGCTCGACCAGCACGCGCAGACGTTCGGGCCGTCGCTGTTGGCTGCGTTTGACGCCGTCGAGGGTCAGCTTGCTGGTCAGGCCAGCCCCGCCCTGATCGAACGTTTCGACATGGTGCGTCAGCGGGCGGCTCAATTGATCAGCAACTGACCGTGATGTGATTCGGAGGGGCGGTTCTCGCTGCCCCTCTTTGGCACAAGTTGCACCCCGTTTAACTTGACGTTTGCCCGCCGATTGTGCTACGGGCCTGTGCTGGCCACCTTGCGACCCCTATACCCTCTGGTTGTGATTTGGTAAAATCCCGCCGATGCAGTACATTTTGCCCTGGCGTTGTTTTGCGCTTCAAACAGGGAATGGATGAGTCTAGGTAAAGAGGTTAAGGAATGCGACGCAATTTTCGTCCCATGCTTGGAATAGGCGGACTGGCGCTCTTGTTGGTAGCGCTGGCCTTCATGCTTTCGGTTGGCGCTGCGCCTGTGCAGGCACAGGCTCCCACGCCTACGCCCAACGATCCTATCTGGCGCGGTTTCAGCGCTGTGCGCGATGCCATCGAGGAAGAGCGTTCGGTCGATCTGACCATCGTTCGCAACTACACATGGGAACAGAGTGAATGGCGCAGCGGCATTGATAGCTGCGTCGATCTGGAAGACCCCAATTCTGGCCGTACTCTGTACTTCGGCTGGACCTACACGATCACCAGTCTGAGGAACGAGGTGTTCCAGGCACGCATCAGCTTCGATCTGAAGCAGATCGCCGTGTGCGACCGCCTTGAGGGCTTGCAACCGACCCCTGCTCCTAACACCACCCCGAATCCTAACCTGCCGACACCTATCCCCGGCAGCGCCGCGACGGGCGGTTTCGAGCTTGGCGGCCATGTGCTGGAGATGAGCCTGAATACCTTCGGTCTGATGAACCGCGCCGGGATGCGCTGGGTCAAGAAGCAGATCGAGTATGTCCAGGGTGCTGACCCCAATACCGCGGCTAACTACATCAGCACGGCCAAGGCCAACGGCTTCAAGATTCTGTTGGGTATTGTGGGTGATCAGACGCAGTTGGCGAGCAACTTCGACGGATATGTGGCAACCTTTAGCCAGTTCCTGGCGGGTGTGGCCGGGTTGGGGGCGGATGCCATCGAAGTGTGGAACGAACCGAATATCGACCGCGAATGGCCTGCCGGGCAGGTGAATGGTGCGAACTACACCAAGATGCTGGCCGCTGCCTACAACGCCATCAAGGCCAAGAACCCCAACACGTTGGTGATCAGCGGCGCGCCAGCACCGACTGGTTTCTTCGGCGCGGCGGGCTGTACTGCCAATGGCTGCAACGACGATGTGTTCATGCAGCAGATGGCGCAGGCGGGTGCGGCGCAGTATATGGACTGCGTGGGACTGCACTACAACGAAGGCATCATCGCGCCGTCGCAGAACACCAATGACCCGCGCGGCAGCTACCCCACCTACTACTTCAGTTCGATGCTCAATCGTGGCTACTCGCCCTTTGGTGGTAAACCTGTCTGCTGGACTGAGCTGGGCTTCCTCTCGCCGGAAGGCTTCAGCACGCCGCTGCCTGCCAATTTTGCCTGGGCACAGAATACCAGCGTCGCGGAACACGCCGCCTGGATTGCCGAGGCTGCCTCGCTCTCCGCGCAGAGTGGTAAGGTGCGCCTGATGATTGTCTGGAACGTGGACTTTCCGTTCTATACGGCAGATGACCCGATGGGCGGCTACGCGCTGTTCCGTCCGGGTGGAAGCTGCCCTGGCTGTGACACGCTCGGCGCGGTGATGAAGAAGTAGATCAACCCGTTTGTCACACCAGCAGGGCGGCCACACGGTCGCCCTGTTTGATTTGGGGCGCGGTTGTTGGCTAGTGAGACGCGATGGTTGATTCAGTCTCCCGTCACCGCATCTGGCTGAGTGGCGATCCCATACTGCCGCAGCCGTTCGTAATACTGCCGCAGCACAGGATGCCCATGATCGTCGAAATGACCCTTTACGTGGTTTTCGTCCAGACGGGCAGCAGAATGTGGCTTTTGCATCTCGCTCGCAAAGCGGCTTAGTTTGCGCTGGTGTTCCCAGCGTTCCAACCTGCTGCCAATCCACCCGCCCAATATGAATTCACACACACGTTTGAGCCACGCCCAACCATGACGCGGCGACCATTCCGCCTCGTCATAGAACGCGCCGCGAGCGTTGGGTAGATAGCTGCTGACCCATTCGTTTTCGCTACGAAAGCGCTCATACACGTCGTGTCCGAACATTGGCACCATTTGCACCACTTCGTGGGCCATGAAGATGTTGTGTCGTTCCTGCACCAGCGCTGTCTCTGCCAGCACATAGTTCGGGCAGATCGTCACACCCCGTGTACGCGCTAGACGCACGAGCAGAACTGCGAACCCGCGCGCCAGCCATACGCGCCCCGGTGCTGTGATCAGTAGATAATCCAGATCATCGTCATCAGCCGCGGCGTTATGCATGGCCAACGCGCCCGTCAGCGCGACCATGCGGACGAAGGGCAACCTTGCCAGCCATTTCCCAGAGCGCACGGCCTGGGGCCACAGGTATTGCGAAGCCGCCTCGCGCATCTGGCGAACAGAGACGATTTCACTCCGTCCCGCGTAGAAGTAGTATGGCTCGCGCTGCTCCAGCGTCTCGCGCAGGAGTGGGGAATGCGCTAAGGCATTGTGGATCTGCGCGAGACTGGTTGGTTCATCGTGAATCAGAAAATGATGAATTTCTTCAGCGGTCATCGGGAAATTAAAAACGTCGGCGTATAAAACGGTCTGCAAGATCGCGGCATCAATGCGTTCCATGCGCCCCCCTTTCAAGGTATAAGTACGCAGTACGGGGCAGTTTCAGATTGACTTAGCCCCAACTCCATAACCAGGTCTCGCGGAACTGGCACGATGTGCTAATCGGCTCGAAATTGACAACAGCGTTTCCTACCATGCCCTCGATGTTTGGGTTCTCGACTGACCCGCCGTATCGTCCGTTAACGTAGTATATGGCCTGTTCTCCGTTCACCACGACCAGCAGGTGATGCGTCTGAAGGGATGTGTCCAGCAGCGCGTCCGCGAAGATACCGGGGAGGAATGTGTCCGTTTGACGCTGCGACAGCCCGTAGCTGCCGCTTTGATCAACATATGCCAGTGTGTATTCGCTGTCATTTGCTGCGCGCAGCACCAGCCCGCAGCCTGTCAGCCCGGCAGATGCTGCCTGCCATGAAACGGTGGTTGCCAGCGCGAAGTCCTGAAACATCACGCCGCGTCCCAGCATCAGCCGTTCGACGCCTGGACGGCGCGACTCGACAAAGCTCTCATTGACCGTCAGCGCCATTTCTCCCCCAACCGGAATCAGCAGTCGCCGCTGCAGCTCCTGTGCCATTTCTTCTGGTCGCGTTATGATGATCTGCTGAGGCAGAATGCGGCGATTATCCTTGAGCGTCGGCACCGTGACGGTCAAATCATCAAAGCGCGCCTCTACCTGGCTGGTCAGAGAAGAAACTCTACTGATCGTCAGCCCTATCTGGCCTTCTTGTGGCAGTGTGTTGTCGGTCGTCCGGCCAATGAACTGCCCATCGTAGAAGAAATCGAAAGCCGTGTCATTTACGAGCATTCCCAGCGTGAAGCTCGTGATGCCAGGCAGAATGGCCGGGTGCGGCGTCCAATCGCGCAGTGGTTGCCGGCTGCCATCATTATTTAGGCTGAAGCGCCACTGCCCGCGTTCGTTGATCTCCAGCGCATAGAACGTGTTGTCATTCTGCTGTCGCGCGGTCATTCCGACGACCCAGCCTGCTTCGCCGCTCACCTCGACCGCCAATTGCGCGTAGTAGATGTTTGGTGCGTCGTCGCCCGGTTGTGCGGTACTACGGCTCAGGTCTGGCCCTTCCAGCCGCAACGCGAGTTGTCCGTCACCCGCTTCAACGGTGAGGGTATCGTCTACGGCGCTCCAGGTTGTTGTCCCGTTGAAATTCTCGCTAGTGGTGATGCTGGAATACCCGGCGCTCATCGTTAGTGTGTATTCGCCGGACGTCCCGCCAACACCGTACACGGTGACGCTGTAATTGTCAGTACGGGGTAGGGTGATCGCCTCCAACAACGCGTCGCGGCTGTCCGGATAATCATAGTCGTCGTTCTCGATCAGCGTTGTACCGCTGCTTCCCGTTACGCGAAACGCTGGATCGAGGTCGCCCGATGCAGCTTCGACACGGAACGAGCGCACGGCGCCGCTGGGAGCACTGAATACCCAGGTCTGTTCCCCATCGGGTTCGATGAGACCGGTTACCGGGGAATAGAGCGGCAGACTGTCGTCCTGTGCCCGCGCCGCACCGCTCAGCAGCAGGATGCAGCAAAGCACGGTGAGCCGAATTCTCATGGCAGCCATTGCGGGAATTGTGCGTTCAACCGTTCAATGTAACGGGTGAATTCTTCATAGCTCATTTCTGCGCCGTCGTTCCAGCGATGCTGCTCCGCCAACCGCAGCCGTCGCTGTTCTCCAGCGATGCGCAGCGAATCCTGCCGGGCATTTTTCGTAGCTTTGTCGCTCATCAGGTCGCTGAATTTCGCCAGCTTACTCAATGCCGTCATGTTGTCTGGCGAAGCAAACGTATAAACTGCCAGGAAACGATCATCCTGTTCCAGTGCGCACGCTACCACATACCAGCCTTTCGGCACACGGCTGCGGCGGTCAATCTTGAAGCGCCAGAGCAGAGCAGAAACTGCTTCGTTGGAGCGGACATGTTCCTGAGTGCTGCCTCGGAACCGAAGCTGAACCCCGTCAGTATCGACTTGCACCACGCGCCCGCTTGGCCAGCGTTCCTTGAGAATAGGTTCCAGCAGTCGTCCACCCACTGCTGCGACGACGAAAGCCACCAGCCCCGCGATGATGTTGAATCCCGCGCTAGGGATCAGGCTGTTTGTGATGGCGAAGACCAATATCCACAAGCCGATGAAGATGGCGATCATGCTCAGGCGCAGACCGCCGTGTTCACGGTCAACATCAATAGCCAGCGCGTCTGCTTGAGAGGTTGAGAATGTCGTGGTCATAGCGATACTCTCTTACTGTTTTGATGCGATGAAGATCACCCGTCCGGCGCGCGAGACGCCCGGTTCATAGATCTCAAGATTCTCATCCAGAATGCGGCGGATCGTGAATCCGGCACGCTGCAAGAGGGAGCCGATGGCCTGCACGGGGAAGGCGCGCAGTACGCGGCGGGCTTCCTTACGCTGCCAGCCTTCGCCCTGCCGCTGGAAAACGAGGTAATGGGTGGTCTGCATCTGCCGCTCATGATCGTATTCGTTAGTCGCGACCACACTCAGCGAAGCCGGGGCATCATAGAGCAGGTCATCGCCCGCCATGCCCGCCTCGGTCAATCCTTGTACCGTCATCATATCGAAGATGAACAACTTTTCTGACTCCAGCACACGCTGCACCGCGCCGAACACTGTTTCTAGTTCGCGCAGGCTGTTCATCTCATTCAGTGTATTGAGGGTCAGCACCAGATCAACTAACCCGCCCTGGAGATTCAATTCCCGAATGTCAAGCTGCTGCCAGCGCAGACTCAAGCCGGGGTCACTGAGCTTACGTTTGGCGAGTTCAAGCATCTCCGGGGAATTGTCGATGCCTGTGATGGTATACGGATATTGCGACAGGTATTCGATGCTCGCGCCGGTGCCGCAGCCCAGCACGACGATGCGCCGCCCCAGCCAGTCAAGGTGTTGGGCAAAATCGATTAGCCGGGGAGTGATGCGGCGCGCGAATTCAGCCATGCCGATTTCATCGTAAATGGGGGCTAAGACTGCGTAGTCACCGGGCACGATGCACAACCTCGCTCACTTCAGCCGCGCTATTGTGCGTTAGGGTAGCACAAACTCGTCAAATGAGCCAATTAGAGGCTGTGTCAGTTCATTTCACACGGGCATACGGTAGCCCTGTCCGGGGACGGTGACGATGTAGGTGGGATGCCGCGGGTTTTGCTCGACCTTTTGCCGCAGGCGCGAGATATTGACGCGCAGCACCGAGTAGTCGCCCTCGTACTGCTCGCCCCATACCACGCGCAGCAGATCATCGTGCGTGACGAGCTGCCCCGCGCCGCGCATCAGCGTGACGAGCAGCCCGTATTCAATCGGCGTCAGATGCAAGCGCTGTCCGCGTATCATCGCCTGTCGTCGTGGGATGTCCAGTTCAAGCTGCCGCACGACCAACCGCGTTTCGGGCTGTGGTGTCCAGGCAATGCGCCGCAGCAGCGCACCGACACGGGCGACCAATTCCTCCGGCGAGAAGGGCTTGGCGAGGAAATCATCCGCTCCAGCTTCGAGGGCGTTCACCTTGTCGCGTTCTTTAGTGAAGCCGCTGACGATGATCATCGGCAGAAACGAATGCGTGCGAACCTGGCGCAGCACGTCCAGCCCGTTGATGTCCGGCAGATTGATGTCGAGCAGTACGAGGTCGGGTGGGCGTGAGGCAATGTTATTCAGTGCATCATGGCCGCGCTCGACCGCAACCGTGTTGTAGCCGGCGTTGTTTAACAACGTGCTGACGACTTCCGCTGTGTCCTCGTCATCTTCTACGATGAGAATCTGACGATCCTGTTCACCCGCCATCATCATTGCTTTTATCCTGCCGATAATGCCCTTCAGACCTGATTCAAACGCTATTGTAACAAGCTTGCCTAAATATAGCCTATATCGCGCCTACATAGCAACAACCACTCAGCCAAAACAGATGATCTGATCGGTGTGCTGGCGCTGTAGGAGTAATTTGATTATGCTCCTGTATGGCGTCAGCGCCGCATCAGCATCGAGAAGTGTTTGCGCGTGAAAGTCTGTATGGTCAATAGGATGTCTTCATGCAGTCAATCGACCTGACAGCGTTTGATCAACATGATTTTGCTCAGTTGACCGAGTCACATCGCTATGAACTTCAGGTGCACTGCTATCGTATGTTGGGCAATGTGCAGGACGCCGAGGACATGGTTCAGGAAACGTTCTTGCGGGCGTGGCGGCGGCGTGAGACCTATGCGGGCCGTGCCTCTTTGCGGGCCTGGCTGTACAAGATTGCCACCAACGCCTGCCTGGATGCGTTATCCAGTCGTCAGCGCCGTGTTATTCCACGAACCCATCAGGCAGCCTCGACGCTCGATGAGCCAATTCCACCTGATGTGGTCGAACCGATCTGGCTGGAACCCGCTCCCGATGACTGGCTGATTCTTGGTGACACGGACCCGGAAAGTCATGTCAGCACCCGCGAAAGTGTTTCGCTGGCGTTTATTGCCGCGCTGCACCTGCTGCCACCGCGCCAGCGCGCTGTTCTGATTCTGCGCGATGTCTTGGAGTGGCAAGCCAGTGAGGCTGCTGAACTGCTCGACATAACAGTACCTGCCGTCAAGAGTGCCTTGCATCGTGCTCGTGCGACTTTGGCGGCACGCGATGCTCTAGGTCTGGCGCAGCCAGCAGCGCGCGATACTGCCTTTCAAACACGGCTGAGCGAGTACATCCGTATTTGGGAGCAGGCCGATATTGACGGCCTGTTGGCATTGTTGAAAGAGGATGCGACATTCAGTATGCCGCCTATCCCGGCATGGTATCAGGGGCGCGCGGTCATCGGTGGTCTGGTGGTGAAGACGGTCTTCGGCGGCGAGGCGCGCGGACGCTGGCGTTTGCTGCCCACCCGCGCCAATGGGCAGGTTGCATTCGGGTTGTACCGTTACCATCCGGGGCAGGGGACATATCAGGCCTATGGTATCCAGGTGCTGACGTTCGCACAACATGAGATCGCGGACATCATCACTTTTCGCGTTCCGGCGCTGTTCGCGCGTTTCGACCTTCCTCCGGCTATTGTGGCTTCGTCCTGACTGCATACGAGTTGTCACACATAAGCACACCATGAGTAATGGTTGTTCATATTTATGCCCGTCCACTACACTGGCAAAACGCAAAGTAATGGGAGGAATGCTACTGTGAAGACTGTGCTTCTCGTGTGCATCATGCTTGTGATCAGCGCGGTGGCGGCCCCGGCGTTGGCGCAAAACGCAGAGACGGATACTGTCGAAATCCTCAGCGGCGATCTGACTTATCCGGCATATCTTGCTGTGCCAGAGGTTGACGGTCAGTATCCTGCCGTAATACTGATCCACTCATTTCGTGGCCTGGAAGAGGGTTACAAGGTGATGGCTGATCAGATGGCGGCAGAAGGCTTTGTAGTGCTGGCCGTGCAGTGGCAGACCTTTGAACAAAGCCCGCCTGATGCGGTTGTCAAAGCACTGGTTGAGGACAGTATCGCGTATCTCAGTTCACGCCCAGATGTAGACCCGGAACGCATTGGCCTGACCGGTTTCTGTGCAGGTGGCCGTTATACCATGCTGCTGCTGCCGCAGATTCCGGCGCTCAAGGCGGGTGTGGCCTGGTACGGCTTTCCGAACAACGGCGACCCCGCGCCGATTGACCTTGTGGGTGATCTGACTGCGCCGATGCTGATTATTCATGGTACCGAAGACCAGCCTAGCCCCATCG
>JAEUQX010000182.1 GCA_016788625.1 Anaerolineae bacterium | reverse complement strand
ACATCACGCGCCACGACGGGGTGAGCGCCTCGACGCCCGCCAGGACGCGGCAGGCATCCGGGTTCACCTGGCGCTTCGAGGTGATGGCATTGATCAGCGCAATCGTCAGGTCGGGGTATGGGCGCTCGACCAGGGTATAGGCGTCGCCCGCCTGCACGTAACCCGTCTTCAGCACACGCTGATACCAGCCACCCCAGCCGCGCCGTTCGACGTGGGCGCTCAGATCACGGCGTTGGTTGCGCCGCGCCAGCTTCCAGCAGGGGAAACGCGGCTGCGAGACCTGGAGGAGTGCCTCGCCCACCGCATACACATCGCCCAGGCACACGCTGTCCTCGCTCAGTTCAGATACAGTGAAGTTCTCGCCAAATGCGCCATAATTGAAATTGCTCAAGCCCAACTCCGCGCGCCAGACGGGATAATGCCCAGCGGCGTAGGTCAGCACCGCGCGGAACGGCCCACCATGATTGTCCAGATCATCCTGCCCATCCCCGGCCAGGTTCAACGTGTCCAGCCAGATGCGCCCCTCAACCGGGTACTTGAAGATGCCGGAGCGCCACTGTTTCTTTGATACGGCATCCGCGCCATGCTCGGCGGGCATCCCAACCTGAATCGAGACAACAGTCGCTGTGGTCATGAAGTCTCCCTGTGATTGTATTGAACCGAGGCGGTGCTTGAGCATACCTATAATGATACTGCGACATAATAAAACGCCATAAGACATGAAAATACAATAATAATGGAGGTTAATATTGATAAAAATAACTTTATCGCAATTTTTACAACATTAGTCGTTTTCATATATCACCTGATAGATTGAGGATTAGACTGCGACGCGACACCGTTCATTACAACCTCACGTCAGGTCGTCGCTGTCCATTGTGCGCCGGGCGATGCGCTCGATCTTCATGATCAGGCGTTCGTCCGGGTCGGGGCAGGCCACCAGCGAGTCACGCTCCAGCCAGTCACCCGCCGCCAGTTGGCGCTGCTTGGCGGCCAGCAGCGGCAGCACACTGCTGAGCGCGTAGACACAGAAGTGCTTATCCGGGGGAATACGTAAACGGCAGCTCTCCGTCAGTTCAAAGTAGTCGCCCACCTGCAGACCACACACCGGACGCCCTTCGATAGCAACGACCGTCACGCGCAGATCATAGAGTTCAAAACGCTGAGTCATGCGCCCTCCGAAAGTGCGGGATGATGTGTTTGCCAATCATCATAATGGCCGCCAAAACATCCGGCCCCAACGGCGGCCCAAAGCTGAGATGCCGAGCGCCAGACGCGACCAGATCTTCCAGGCGCGGAATCAGATCATCTACCCCACCCGCCACACCGATCTTGAGCATGGCAGCTGTGACCAGCGAACGTGCCTTAGCCAGGTCGTTCTCCTGCTGTGCAGCGCGTTCAATCGGGTCGAAGTCCGCTCGCGTCACACCCAGACGTTCCCAGATCAACGGACTCATGGCATGGCCGTAGTAAGCAATCTTATCCTTCAATACGGCCTCGGCTTCCGCGCGGTCTTCCGCCAACGAACACCAGATGCACGCCGCGACATCAATATCGGCGACATCACGCCCCGCCTGCGCCGCGCCCTCGCGAATGTAGGGCAGCACCGTCGCGTAGTGTTCTGGCGGCAGGAGCAGCGGCAGCCCGCCATCCGCGCTCATGCCGATCTCGCGCAGCATATTCGGGCTGAGCGCGCCCAGGTAGACGGGCACACGCCGCGCAGGCCGGAAACGCAGATAGGCCTCGTCCGTCCATCGCAGGAACTGCCCATCCAGTGAGGCACGCTTGCCGGAGAGCAGTCGGTTGATTGCCCGGATGCTCTCACGCACGGCTGTGAGCGGTTTCTCCTGTTCGATGCCCACCCACTTCAGAAATTCCGCCGCACCCGACGAAATGCCCAGGTTGAAACGCCCGCCAGAAACCTCATCGAGTGTGGCGGCCAGCATGGCGATTTCCGCCGGGTGCATCGTATAGGGGTTTACGATACAGGTGCCGATCTGTATACGCTCGGTCGCGCAAGCTACCGCCGTCAGAATGACCGGGGCGCTGCGCAGGAACAGGTCATCACTCACCCAGAACTGGTCGAATCCTGCCGCCTCCGCCGCGCGCGCCAGCCGCACATATTCCTGCACAGGCAGATCGTTATTGAGACGCAGGCTAAACTTCACGCGCCCGCCCCGATGATTGCTTCGGCCTCGATCTCGACCAGGTGCTGCGGGTCCACCAGCGCACGTACCTCGACCATCGTGGTCGTCGGGCGGATGTCGCGGAAGAACTCGCCATGCGCTTCGCCAATCTCTTTCCAGCGCGAAATATCCGTCACATAAATGCGAACGCGCACCACATCGGCCAGGGTCGCGCCCGCTGCTTTCAAGGCGCGTTCAATCTTCTGGATGATGTAGATCGTCTGCGCGCGCGCATCGCCGGGGCTGATCACTGCCCCGGTCTCGTCGCTGGCCGTCGTGCCGGAGACATGCACCACGTCTCCTACGCGCACCGCTCGCGAGTAACCGACCACCGCTTCCCAGGGTGTGCCTGTCGAAATGTTCTGCCGTGCCATTCCATCCCCTCTCGTCTTTCTCTGTTTCGTTTACAGCGGACACGGCAGTGCCGTATCTCTACAAACCATCATCTACATAATCTATGCGTTTTCCTCGGTATCCCTCTACGCCTGCTCCCGCCTGTAGTTGCCTCATCTATGGGCGGATATACGCCCTGGCAGGCTAATCCGCCCCTACAATACACTCTCTCTACTCT
>JAEUQX010000165.1 GCA_016788625.1 Anaerolineae bacterium | reverse complement strand
AAAGCGCGCCTGCTGCACCCCATCTGGGATGGCTCGACTGGTTGGGTCGCCACCTTCCGCGACTCGCCCAAGGGCAAGCACATCGCGCACAATCCGTATATGGCCGTGACCTATGCCAAAGAACATGCCAAGCCGCTCTATATCGACTGCAAAGTTGAATGGGCGGACGACATGGCACAGAAGGAATTTGCCTGGAAACTGTTCAACGATACGCCGCCGCCGCTCGGTTATCCGATGGACGTTCCGCCGACCGACCCGACCTTCGGAGTCCTCAAGCTGATCCCCTGGCGCATTGAACTCTACGCGCTCGGCGGCGAAACCAGCGTCTGGCACGCCCCGGCGGCTGGCTGATCACTTCCATGCATACAGCGTGTAGAAGCCTGCCGCGTCCGTCCAGACCTCTGCCATCGCCGCATCCAGCGCAGCCGGGAACAGCGCGTTCTCGGCTGCGAAGCGCGCATCCTTAGCGTTGAACTCATAACCGGGGTTGAAGACCACCACGTAATCATCGCCCGCCGCGCGCCACTCCGCGAAGACCGCGTCCGGCGTCAGCCCGCTGCGCAGCGCCCGCGCCCAGTGGTCGAAGAGCATATCGCCCAGGCAGGTCATGCCGCGCGGACAGTCGTAAGTGCGCGGCTCGAACAGCAGGCGTATCTGCGAACCTGCTGGCAGTTCAGCCAGCCCGGCGGCCATGTGGGTATACGTCGCGCCGCCCGGCACGATGTTCGCGGCACGGTACTGCTCGCGGCTGATCGTGCCCATCAGGTAAGGCGCGACCTGCTTGCTGACCGTCTCGCGCGCAGCATCGAGCAGGGTGAAGGCCAGCGTCAGCGTCAGCAGCGCCCGCGCCACGAACAGCAGATAGAGCGGTTTGCGCGGCCAGCCCGCCATGCCCTGTACCCCCAGCGCGCCCAACACCGCCGCAGCAGGCAGCGCCATCAGCATCAGCCGTGTCTGCGCGCCAATCCCGCTCGTCGCCGCCATGACCAGCCAGAAGGCCAGCAGCGGAACGGCCAGCGCCAGCCCCGTCCGCGCCAGCCGCCGCGCTTCGGCGTTCAGCCCGCCCCAGGTCAGCGCCAGCAGGAACGGCGTAGTCAACAGCCACGGCCCGGCGCTGAAGCTGAAGCCCTCGCCCTTTTCGACGCCGAACACCGTCGCGGCGAATGGCAGCACCGCCAACTGCCAGGCGCGTTCCGTGCCCAGCAGCCCCAGCCCTGTCGTGCTGAAGGTCGCCGCGCGCCCCGCATCCCAGTTCAGCCCACCGAACGCGAACGGGTATACCGGGTTCTGATACAGCAGCAGCCCCTTCAGCGCCCAGGGCAGGAACACCGCCCCCGCCGCCGCGCCGAAGATCAGCACGGTGGTCAGCGCGCGGCCTACCCGATCCGGGAGGATATACGAGCTGCGCGCTAATCCTCCCCTACAGACCCACCTTTTCTTCTTTTCCTCTGTGCCTCTGTGGTGAATTCCTTTGAGCACCAGCAGCAGTGCCAGTGCCCCCGCCAGCCCGACCGCCGTGTATTTCACCCCCAGCGCGAAGCCCGCGAATACGCCCAGCAGCAGCGCCCAACGCCGCGCGTCGCCAGCGTCCTCACGCAGTGCCGCCGCTCCGACCAGCGCCGCCGCGCCATAAGCGAGCAGCGCCAGATCGACATACGCCCAGCCGAACAGCAGCCACAGACTGTAGGCGCTCAGCAGCAGCGCCGCCGCCAGCGCTCCGGCCTCAATGCCCGCGTAACGCCGCGTCAGCCCGCCCACCGCTAGCAGGCCGAGCAGCCCGTAAAGGTAGTGCAGCGGCGCGGCAGCAGTCTCGCGCCCGAACAGCCCCATCGCCACGCCAAACAGGATTTCGACACCCTGCGGAAAACCGAGGAAGTGATTGTCTGGCTGTGCCGTCACTGCTCCCGCAGCCAGGTAGCGCGCTGGCCCGACGAGGTGATAATTCAGCGCGTCAAACGCGGTCGGCGGCGTCAGCGCGTGCAGCAGCGCCAGGAGCAGCATCACGGCGCTGAACGCCAGCAGCATTCGCGTGAAGGGCGGGGCATGGCGCGAACCGGCTATCCGACCCATCAACGTGCCCGTGATGCCGCGCAAATCCGCCGCCCAACCCGCCAGCGCGCCCCTGTTGAACAGCAGCAGCCCGGCCAGCAGCACCCAGAATGCCGCCGCGCGATACAGTCCGACCAACCCCGCCAGCAGCGCCAGCAGACTCAGCGCGCCCAGCCCGACCACCCCTTCCAGGGCGACGCGCTCCGCCCGCGACAGGCCAACGCTGCCGAGCCAGGGCAGCAGTCGTCGCCCCAACCCGCCGCCGCACAGCGCCAGCAGCGCCGCCGCCAGCACGTCGAGCAGCGCGCCGCCCAGCCGGGCGATCACCGTCGGGTCGAGCGGCTTGTGCGCCCAGTAGTAACCGATCAGGGCGGCCATGATGCCAGTTAGGGCGATGATGAGACGCAGGCTGTGTTTCATGAGGGCCTCAGCTTGTTATGATTGAGTTAGGGCTATCGACTATGCTATATTCTAGGCGAGTACTCGTTAGTCTGTAGTCGTTAGTTTATAGTCGTTAGTCCTGAGCAGGATGTGTATTCGCTGTAAGTTGGCTCGCTGGGTGTTCGACTCTTAACGTTATGGCTGCTGACCAAAAGCCAATGACCAGGAGCTAAGTGCTAAAGACTACAAGCTCTTGGATTCGGTTGTGGAGGGATTTAACAATGGCATACATGATTGATGGGCATAACTTGATCGGTCAACTTCCCGATATTTCCCTCGATGACCCGAATGACGAGGCCAAGCTCATCCAGAAGCTCGCTGGTTTTGCGGCGCGCACGGGCAAGCGCTGCCTGGTGGTCTTCGATCACGGCCTGCCGGGTGGAACCTCGCGCATGTCCAGCCGCGCCGTGCAGGTGGTCTTTGCCTCCGCCCGTTCCAGCGCTGACCGTGTGATGATGGAGCGCATCAAGAAAATCCCCGACCCGCTTGGTTGGACGGTTGTCTCGTCCGACCGCGATGTGCAGGCGGTCGCGCGGTCACGCCGCATGAGCACGCTGCACTCCGAGGAATTCGCCACGCTGTTGCAATCGCCGCCGCGTCCCAAAATAGATGCGGGCGAGGCCACTGATGTGCAGCTTTCCGACGCCGAGGTTGATGAATGGCTCGACCTGTTCGGCGGGGAGAAGTGACGGCGGCACTCCAACTCCCCTGTAGCAGCGGCTAAGATACAGCAGCAGCGGGGATCTTGCATCCCTGTGTGACTGTATCTTTGTCATGACAAGCAAATGTCCTTGCTCACTATTATCCATCCAGCGAATACCGTTATCATCTAATTACACATCATCGCCGTCGTTGACCTTTTTCCGACTGCTGGATAAGTGGAGACTATCGGCATGAAGTGGGTGGTGATTGCGCTCACGTTTGCCCTGCTTGTACTCCTCTACACTGAAGCCAATACACAAGCAATATCTGTGCCGGGGTGTGAAGTCATCCTGGAACAGCTATCTGCACATCTGTATCTGGATACTACTGCCGTGCCCGATCAATTCGATCAGGACACCTTGATTCGGTTGTTTGACTTTCTGGAAGAGCACGTCGTTGCGGATTGCCGCACACCTTTTGGCGAGCAGGCGGGCGCGCTGCCGGTGATTGTGCGTTACGTGGCTGAAGATGTGGAAGGGGAATTCCCGGCTGCATCTGAAGGGTTTGCCGGACTGTGTGATGTTGTGGCTGTCAAATGCCGTCTGCCGCTCGATGGGCGCTGCGGCGTGAGCTTGCCAGGGCAAGATCGGGACACGACCACGGCGTTTCTTGCATTGATCACCATGCCGGATATGAATGAACCGGATTATCAGGTACAGCTATGGGGCTTCACGGCACATGAACTGGCACACTCATTTGGTGCAGTCGATGGTCCGCGCTGCCCGTTTTACGAAGACGACGATCTGGCCGCGCCGATAAAAGCCGTCAGCGATACCTACTATTGGTTTGGGCGTACGCATGTATTTGAGGCAGGTTATCGCGGGATTGTGTGGGATGTCTGGCAGTCTGCCTGTGGGGATTCGCTGTGTGAATCTTTGCGTGAAGAGGTTTTTTCTAGTGTGGGCGCGCCAGGATTCGAACCTGGAACCTAGCAGTTATGAGCCGCCTGCTCTGCCGTTGAGCTACACGCCCGGATTGACCAGTGGAGTGCGGCTGTGAGGGTAGTTGATTCTCATCACGCATCACTCGAGAGCGGGTAACCAGATTCGAACTGGTGATGAGACCTTGGAAGGGTCGCGTGTTACCACTACACCATACCCGCATGTCGCTCATTATAACATAGGTTGTTAAGTCGGGGTGATGGGATTTGAACCCATGAACCTCTCGCTCCCAAAGCGAGCGCGCTATCCAGGCTGCGCTACACCCCGAACATGTCCGCATTGTAGCATTGCTTCTGCGGTGTGTCTATCCACGTTTAGCCCGTCACGCGGATCAGCGCGAAACCATCATAGCCTTTGCTGCCGACGGTTTGCAGCGCCGTGACCTGCACGCGCGTTTCGGCGGCCAGCATCTCGCTGAAACGCCGGATGCCCTGCACATTGGCATCACCGTCCGGGTCGATCACCGCGCCGTCGCGCACCACGTTATCGGCGATGATCAGCGTACCAGGCCGCGACAGCCGCAGCGCCCATTCCAGGTAATGCGGGTTGTTGGGCTTATCGGCATCGATGAAGATCAGGTCAAACGCGTCGCCGTCTTCCGCCGTGATCTGCGCCAGGGTGTCACGCGCCGCCCCCACGCGGACTTCCACCTGCGCGCCCAGCCCGGCACGCGCGATGTTGGCGCGTGCGACCTCGGCATGGGTTGGGCTGGCCTCCAGCGTGATCAGGCGGCCATCCGGGGGCAGGGCGCGTCCCAGCCAGATGGTGCTGTAGCCGCCCAGCGTGCCGATCTCCAGGATGCGCCGCGCACCGTGTATCGTCGCCAGCAGCATGAGCAGCTTGCCCTGGTTGGGCGCGACATTGTGCGCGGGCAGCCCCGCCGCCGTGCTGGCCTCCAGCGCCGCCTCTAGTACCGGGTCGCTGCCGATGAACAGGCTGTTGAAGTAGTCGTCAACCGCGCTCCAGCGTTCCAGGCTCATAGTCGTCACATCCTCGTGGTGTGTTGAAAAACGCAGCCCCGCTAGGGTAGCAGAGGATCGGCCGCCGTGCCAGCCACCCCCGATTACCGGGTGCATTTCAAGTTATTGGGAGGATATACGCCCTGGTATAAGGGCGCAATGCATTGCGCCCCTACGAAAATCCGTCGTGTGTAGGGGCGGATTAGGTGCTTGCACCGTATATCCGCCCATGCGCGGATCATCTCGCCCTATTTTGAAATGCACCCATAATTCACCCTGCCTCTTGCCACGTCGCGCAAATCGTGTTTATAATCAGCGTTATGATTTACACGAACGGTCTTTTCGCATTCAGTCTGGCGCGTAAGGCGAGCGTGGTGGCGCGGCATCTTCCCGCGCGCCTCGTGACCGTGTAAGCATCTAAGTCTCGTGAGTACATCGTCGGCCACAGGGCGCACCTGTGGCCGTTTTTGATTCTGCGCCGTGGGTGCGCCTGTTCCATACAGGAGAGAATCATGCACATCATTCACCTCGATCAGATTGCCGTCAACCACGCCGGGCGCGACATCTTCCGTGACCTCAGTTGGGTCATCGGCGACCGCGACCGGATCGGACTGGTTGGCCCCAACGGCGTCGGCAAGTCCAGCCTGCTGCGCGTCATCGCCGGGTTAGGGTCGCTCGATGGCGGGGCGCTCAGCATCCAGCGCGGCGTGCGCGTCGGTTATCTGCACCAGGATGTGGCGCTGACCCCCGGCGCGACCGTTTGGGAAGAAGCCCGCGCCCTGCCGCCCGATCTCGCCGCCGTCGAAGCGGAACTCGCCCGCGTCGATGCGGCGCTGGCCGACCCGGCGGTGTATGGCGATGCGGCCAAGCTCAGCCGTGCGCTGCATCGTCAGGAGAAAGCGCTGACGGAGTTCGACCGTTTGGGTGGACCGCGTCACGAAGCGCGCGTCAAGGAAACGCTGATGCGCCTGGGCTTCACAACTGCGGACTATGACCTGCCCGTTGAGGCGCTGAGCGGCGGTCAGAAGAAGCTCGTCGCGCTGGCGCGGCTGACGCTGGCCTCGCCGCATGTGCTGCTGCTGGACGAGCCGGACAACCACCTCGACATGACCGCCAAACGCCTGCTGGAAGCGTTCATTCGCGATTATCCCGGTGCGGTGGTGATCGTCTCGCACGACCGTTACCTGCTCGACGAGGCCGTGACGCACATTGCCGAACTGGAAGACGGCAAGCTGACGCTCTATCCGGGCAGCTACAGCGTCTACGCCCTGGAACGCGAGGCGCGCCGCCTGCGCCAGCAGCAGATGTTCATCGCGCAGCAGAAACGCATCGCCCAGATCGAGGCCTTCATCCACGAATCCGAAGTGAAGGCCAAACTGGATTTGGGTGAGCGTCACGCCCGCCAGGCGCGCAGCCGCCGCAAGATGCTCGCCCGCATGGAGGCGGACGGCGAGGTCATCGACCGCGTGGTGGAACGCCGCCGCATGGACTTGCAGATCGAAGGTGGGCGTGGCAGCAACAAGGCGCTGGAGATCACGCGGCTGGCGATGGGCTTCGGCGACGACCTGCTGTTCATGGGCGTGAACCTGCTGCTGCGGCACGGCGAGCGCGTCGGGCTGGTCGGCCCCAACGGCGCGGGCAAGTCGGTGCTGTTCAAGCTGGTGCTGGGTGAACATGCGCCGCTGGACGGGCAGGTGAAGATCGGGCCTAGCTGCCGGGTGGGCTACTACTCGCAGGAGCATCAGACGCTGGCGGGCTGGCTCGACCGTTCGCCGCTGGAACTGGTGCGCGATGTGCAGCCGATGCCGGAGAGCGACGCGGTGGCCTTCCTGCTCAAGTTCCTGTTCAAGTACGAACAACTGCGCCTGCCGATACGCGGCTTCAGCGGCGGGGAACGCAGCCGCCTGCAACTGGCCTGCCTGGTGCTGCAAAAGCCCAATCTGCTGCTGCTGGACGAGCCGACCAACAACCTGGATATCCCCTCGGTCGAAGTGCTGGAAAGCGCGCTGGAAGACTTCGAAGGCGCGATCCTGACCATCTCGCACGACCGCTACTTCCTCGACCGCGTGGTGGATCGCGTGGCCGAGCTGAAGGACGGGGCGCTGCGGCAGTACGAGGGCGGTTACAGCGAATACCTGGCGCAGGTCGGGCGGTGAAGGCGCATCTGCACAGTGAGGGTTGGTCAATATGCGGCCAACCCTCCAGTGACTGATCTTCTTCCCCCATAATGCGGCAATGTGTCATCCCCCACCGGTGCCGTAACGCGGTACGATAGGAGTCGTAGCAGGAGATGATACATGAAACGCCTAGCTGGAACGTGGTACAGTGAACGTGGATCGCGCCTCGATCTGATTATCATTCGCGATGGGCTGCTCGAAGGGCATTACACCCGTCCCCCCGGAAAATCACAAGGCAGTTTTCGGCTCGTCGGTATGGTAGACCCGGCGGACTTCGAGGGCAACCGCTGCCTCGCGTTCTCTGTGCTGTGGAATAACGAATTCGTCAATCAGCACTCGGTCAGCGTATGGTCGGGACAGTATCGTGATGCTGGCGGCCACGAAACGCTCGATATGGTCTGGCTGCTGAGCGAAGAGACTGCGCCGGGTGACGACTGGACTTCGACGCGGGTGGGCAGCGATGTGTTCCACCGCGAACCGCAGAAATAGGTGCAGTCACCGATCTGCCTGACAACCACACAGCAGCCTGCCCGGTAACCTCTCACCCCCCGTGATGCGTCTGCAAGCTGCGCACCTTGAGCGGTTTCTCCCGCAGTGCGCGGATACCCTGCACTGCTGCCATAGCACCCGTCAGCGTCGTGATCATCGGCACCCCGTACATCACCGCAGCGCCCCGGATCAGGCTGCCGTCGGCGTGCGCCTGCCCGCCGCGCGGCGTGTTGATGATCAGGTCGATCTGCCCGGCGCGCACAGCATCCAGCACATGCGGCGAGCCTTCGCTGAGCTTGTTGATCGTCGTCACGGGCAGTCCGGATACTCGCAGCCAGTCCGCCGTGCCGCTCGTCGCCATCAGGTCAAAGCCCAACTGGTGCAGGTCGCGGGCGATCTTGACCACCGCGCCGCGATCAAACGGGTTGACGCTGATCAGCACAGTGCCACGCTGGGGCAGGGCGGCGTTGGCGGCCATCTGCGCCTTGACGAAAGCATGGCCGAAGTTGGAGGCGTGCCCCATTACCTCGCCCGTCGAGCGCATCTCCGGCCCCAAACGCGCGTCCACGCCGGGGAACTTCTGGAAGGGCAGCACGACTTCTTTGACGAAGAAACCGTCCACCTGTGGCTCTTCGGTGAAGCCGATCTCGGCCAACGTGCGCCCGGCGGAAATTTGCGCGGCATAAGCGGCCAGCGGGCGCGCGACGGCCTTGCTGACGAACGGCACGGTGCGGCTGGCGCGCGGGTTGACCTCCAGCACGTAGACCTCTTCGTCCTTGATGGCGAACTGGATGTTGAATAAGCCCTTCACGCCCAGCGCTTTGCCGATGCGCTGCGTATACTCGCGGATGATCTCGGTGTGATACAGCGTGATTTTGTAGGGCGGCAGCACGCAGGCCGAGTCGCCGCTGTGTACCCCGGCCTCCTCGATCTGCTCCATGATGCCGCCGATGATGACCCGTTCACCGTCGCAGAGCGCATCGACATCCACCTCGAAGGCATCATCAAGGAAGCGGTCGATCAGCACCGGATGCCCGTTCCACTCGATGTTCCGATCCAGCCAATCGGTCAGCGAGGCGTCATCGAAGACGATCTCCATGCCGCGCCCGCCCAGGACATAGCTGGGGCGCACCAGCACCGGATAGCACACCAGATTGGCGACGGCGATAGCTTCCTTGCGGCTGCGCGCCGTGCCCCCCTGCGGCTGTGGAATCTCCAGCTTCTGCATCAGCGCATGGAACTGCTCGCGGTCTTCCGCCAGTTCGATGGTTTCCACCGACGTGCCCCAGATCGGCGCGCCCGCGTCGTAGAGTGCCCGCGCCAGGTTGAGCGGCGTTTGCCCCCCGAACTGCACCAGTACCCCGGCGGGTTTCTCTGCGTCGATGATGTTCAGCACGTCCTCGACCGTCAGCGGCTCGAAGTACAGGCGGTCGGCGGTATCGTAGTCCGTGCTGACTGTCTCTGGGTTGCAGTTGACCATGATCGTTTCATAGCCCATCTCGCGCAGCGCGAAGCAGGCATGAACGCAGCAGTAATCGAACTCGATACCCTGACCGATGCGGTTCGGCCCGCCGCCCAGCACGATCACCTTCTGGCGGTCGGTTGGCTCGGACTCATCGCCTTCTTCGTAGGTCGAGTAGAGGTAGGGCGTGTGCGCTTCGAACTCCGCCGCGCAGGTATCGACGCGGTAATACGACGGCACAACGCCCAGGCTCTTGCGCCGTTCGCGCACCGCGCGTTCGCTCACGCCGAGCAGATCGGCCAGATGTGCGTCGCTGTAGCCATGACGTTTCAGTTTGAGGAAGTCGGCAGCATCCAGGCGGTCGAGCGTCAGCTTCTTGCTCAGGATGGTGTGCTGAATGCGGATGATGTCGGCCATCTGGCGCACGAACCAGGGATCGAAGTTGGTGGTTCGCACGACCTCTTCCAGCGCCATGCCGTTGAACAGCGCCGAGGCCACCTGGAACAGGCGCTGCGCCGTGGGTACGCGCAGCATCTCCGGCGTGGCCTCGCTCAGCTTGCTGCCGAAGCCCTTCACGCCGATGTCCAGCGCGCGGATGCCCTTTTGCAGTGCCTCCGGGAAGGTGCGGCCAATCGCCATCACCTCGCCGACAGCCTTCATTTGCGGGCCGAGCGCGCGGTCCACATCACGGAATTTCTCGAAGTTCCAGCGCGGAATCTTGACCACGACGTAATCCAGCGACGGCTCGAAGCTGGCCGGGGTGACGCGTGTGATGTCGTTGGGGATTTCGTCCAGCGTGAAGCCGACGGCCAGCAGCGCGGCGATTTTGGCGATGGGAAAGCCGGTGGCCTTGCTCGCCAGAGCCGACGAGCGCGAGACGCGCGGGTTCATTTCGATCACGTACACCTCGCCGTCCGCCGGGTTGATGGCGAACTGCACGTTCGCGCCGCCTGTCGCCAGCCCGACGCGATCCAGCACGGCGCGTGACATATCGCGCAGGCGCTGTAGTTCCTTGTCGGTGAGTGTCTGCGCGGGGGCGACAGTGATGCTGTCCCCAGTATGCACGCCCATCGGGTCGAGGTTCTCAATCGAGCAGACAACCACGAAATTGCCACTCGCGTCGCGCATCACTTCCAGTTCGTACTCTTTCCAGCCGAGCAGGCTGATGTCCACCAGGATTTGCCCGACCGGACTGAGCTTGATGCCGCGCTCAGCGATCACGCGCAGTTCGGCTTCGTCGTAGGCCACGCCGCCGCCCGACCCGCCCAGCGTGAACGACGGGCGAATCAGCACCGGGTAACTCAACGCCTCCGCCGCCCGCAGCGCATCTTCGACCGTGCCGACGACTTCGCTGCGAGGCGAACGCAGACCCACTTCGGTCATGGCGTCCTTGAAGAGTTGGCGGTCTTCCGCCAGGCGGATGCTCTCCAGGTTCGCGCCGATCAGTTCGATGTTGTGGCGCGCCAGCGTGCCGTGCTCGTGCAGCGCCAGCGCCAGGTTGAGCGCCGTCTGTCCGCCGACCGTCGGCAGAATCGCATTGGGCTTTTCCTGCTCGATGATGCGCTCGCACAGTTCCGGCGTGAGCGGCTCGACGTAGGTAGCGTCGGCGAACTCCGGGTCGGTCATGATCGTTGCCGGGTTGGAGTTGACCAGCACGATGCGGTAGCCTTCGCGGCGCAGCACCTTGCAGGCCTGCACGCCAGAATAATCGAACTCGCAGCCCTGGCCGATGACGATGGGGCCAGAGCCGATGATCATGATGGTCTTGATGTCAGTGCGTTTGGGCATGGGTCTTCACCGCTGCTTGAGGGGGTAGTGGATGAAAGCAGCATCTATTGTCGCGCAAGTGACGCGCAATTTCACCGGACAATTCGCCCAAAGCCGATTGGGCAGTGCGTGTCAGGTCAACGGTTGTACAATGAATGCAGTTGGCAGAGGTGGTGACGAGGTGTGATCAATGGTCACGTTAATGGATATTCAGCGCAGTGCCCGAATCACCCACGATGAAAATGGGCAGCCCGTCATTCAGGTGCCGCTGGCTTTGTGGGAAGCTGTTATCGGGCCGCTCGAAAAGCAAGAGATACCACAGCATGAGCGTATCCGCGCCGTGCTCGACGCCTGGGAACAGGTAGTCGATGATCAATCTGAGGCGTGGTGGGATGCGTTCGATACATTCATGCAGGCAAATCGGTTCCAAATCAACGACCGAAATCTAGATGACAAATGACAGGTTATGTGCTGGACACGAATATTCTGTCTCTGATTCTACGTCGGAACGCGAACCTCGATGCACGCTTGAAAGCGATTATTCGTCCTGAGAACATCATTTGGGGATGCCCGATTGTCTGGTATGAACTGCGGCGGGGATTGCTTGCCAACGATGCGAAAATGCAAATGCGCCTCTTTGAAGAGTTGTTTGCTACATTCAATTGGGACGACTTTACGCGCGCTGATTGGTCATTGGCAGCCAATTGGTGGATGAAGCGGCGAAATGCAGGGCTGCCGGTGAGCGATGCTGACCTCATGATTGCAGTATTTGCCTACAATCGCGATGCTGTCTTGGTGACAAATAACGCAAAAGACTTTCAACTGCTTGATGTCCATCTCGAAAATTGGGCCACTGATTGATGTTTTTCGCCGGACAATTCGCCCAGAGCGGATTGGGCTGCGCGCTGCCCGTCCCGTCTATTTCAGCCCCTGAGCAAATCTGCTAAGCTAGACCTATTCAGCGACGAGAACACAGCACCTGCTGTATCACCTTTGTTCACGAAGGAGCAGACGATTATGACCCTCGCAGGCACGACCTATCGCAAAGTGATCGCCGCGCGCTTCAGCAAGAATTTCCGCCACGCCGCTGAGGTCGTCGAGGCGCAGCTCCAGCCGCCCGCCGCCAACGAGGTGATCGTGCGCACGCGCTTCGCCGGGGTGAACGCCACCGACGTGAACATCAGCAACGGCTCGTACACGCCCAACGCGCAGCCCCCGATTGACCTGGGCGGTGAACTGATCGGTGAGGTGGTCGAGGTTGGCGAAGGCGTCGAAGATCTCAAAGTGGGTGATTTCGTCGTCTCGACCAAGTTGGGTGGCTACGCGGAATATGTCACCATGCGTTCGCGCCACGCTACCCGTGTGCCGGAAGCCTCGGCGGAAATCCTCTGCCTGCTGGCGAGCGGCGTCACAGCGGCGCTGGGGTTGAAAGTGACGGGCGAGATGAAGAGCGGCGAGACGGTGTTGGTCACGGCGGCGGCGGGCGGCACGGGGCAGTTCGCTGTGCAGCTTGCCAAGCTGGCGGGCAATCACGTCATCGGCACGACCAGCACCGACGACAAAGCCGAACTGCTGCGCAAACTCGGCTGCGACCGCATCGTCAATTACAAGCGCGAAGACCTGGGCACGGTGCTGAAGGCCGAATACCCGCGCGGCGTCGATCTGGTGTACGAGTCGGTTGGGCGCAAGCTGTTCGACGCCTGTGTCGATAACCTGGCGATTCGTGGGCGGCTGGTGATCATCGGCTACATCACCGAATATCTCTCTGAGCCGGAGATCGTCAGCAGCGAACGCATCTACTTCAAGCTGCTGGGCAAGTCCGCCTCGATCCGCAGCATGTTCCTGCTGCACTATATCAAACAAGTGCCGGAGATCATGACCGAACTGGTTAACCTGTACGAGACGGGCAACCTGTACGCCGCTGTTGACCCGACGCCGTTCCAGGGCGTGGATGCGGTGGTTGACGCGGTAGAATATCTGCACAGCGGCAAGAGCAGCGGCAAGGTCGTCGTGCGCTTTTAGGGAATATACTATGTTTTGGGAATTGCGGTCGGGGCATTAGGATAGGGGAAATGAGGTAAGACTATGCTGTTGGATGATGTATTCAAGCTAATCGACCAACTGACTCCAGATCAAAAGCGCCAGGTAAGACAGTATATCGATGATCAACAAGCCCTTCTGCTGGCGGATATTCGTGAAATCCTGGCATCTGCACAACCGATTCCCTTGTACGCGGGAACAATGGACATGAACAAACTGCGGTACGCCACACAGTCTATGTGGGCTGGCCTTGATGAAACTGAAATCGAAGCCATTGTCCAGTCAATGAATGAGGAATTCCTCGAATCCGATAAGGTATCCGATGAATAGTGCCGTTTACCTATTCGATACCAACATCATTTCTGCTCTGCGCCCTGATCAAAATCTGGCGCTGTTCAATCGTATACAAGAGAACGCCACCCAGACCCTGTGTCTGTGTGAACCCGTAATTTTCGAGGTTGAACGTGGCTATGAGCACCGTCAAGCGTACCAGCAATTAACGCATTTTCGCGCAAATTTGATGCCACTTTTCATGGTCATTTCTGTGCAACTTGCGGATTGGCGTGTTGCGGCCAAAATCTGGGGTAGTGAACGGCGACAAGGGCGGCAGTTTTCTGATGTGGATGTTTTGTTAGCTGCCATGACGCTACGGCTGAATGGAATCTTGGTCACTGCCGACAGTGACTTTAGTGCATTACCGTTTGTCCGAACAGAAAACTGGTTGATCGATACCTAGAAAATACCGCATAAATTGTTAAGGAGTGTATTGTTATGCTGCGGAATCGGGATGCGCGTGTGTGTGTGATCGGCGCGGGGCCTTCGGGCATCACGGCGGCCAAGAATCTGTTGCAGGTCGGGCTGCGGAACATCGTCGTCTATGAGAAGGGCGATCAGGTCGGCGGCAACTGGGTTTTCTCGCCCAGGCTCAGCCACTCCAGCGTCTTCGAGACCACGCACATCATCAGCAGCAAAACGCTCTCGCAGTATCACGACTACCCCATGCCCGCCGATTACCCCGACTATCCTTCGCACAGGCAAATTCTGACCTACTTCCAGGATTACGCGCAGCACTTCGGCGTCACCGACTACATCCGCTTCAATACAACCGTCGCGAAGGTGGAGAAGCTGCCGGACGAGCGCTGGCAGGTCACGCTCGGTGATGGCACGGTTGAGGTTTTCGACTATGTGCTGGTCGCCAACGGGCATCACTGGAACCCGCGCTGGCCGAACTATCCGGGCAACTTCAGCGGGCAGATGCTGCACTCGCACGATTACAAGAGCGCCGCGCCCTTCCGTGATCAGCGTGTGCTGGTGATCGGCGGCGGCAACTCGGCCTGCGACATCGCGGTAGAGACCAGCCGCGTCTCGACCTTCACGGCGGTCAGTATGCGGCGCGGCTACTACATCGCGCCTAAGTTCGCTTTTGGTCAGCCTGCCGATGTCATGAACGAACGCATCGTGTGGTTGCCCGATTGGATTCGTAAGCCCATTCTATATGCGGTCTGGCGCTTGCAGGTCGGGGATTACGCGGGTTATGGCCTGGAGAATCCGCAGCACGGCATCCTGCAACAGCACCTGACGATGAACTCGGAATTGTTCTACTTCATCCGGCACGGCAAGGTACACCCGCGCCGCGACATCGAGCGCTACGACGGTAAGAAGGTGTATTTCAAAGACGGACGCTGCGAAGAATACGACACGATCATCGCCTGCACGGGTTTTGTCATCACGCACCCGTTTTTCGAGGAAAGCTTCATCGACTACTCCGAGGGTGATGTGCCGCTCTACCTGCACGTCTTTCACCCGCAGCATCGCAGCCTGTTCTTCATCGGATTAGTTCAGCCGCTCGGCTGCATCTGGCCGCTGGCCGATGCGCAGGCACGCCTCGTCGCCAACTACATCGTTGGCAGCTACGAATTGCCCGCCGACATACAGGCGCGCATTGACGCCGATCAGCAGGGCATGAAGCGTCAGTTCATCAAGGCGGCGCGTCACACCATCGAGGTCGAGTATCACAAGCACCTGTGGGCGTTGCAGCGCGAACTGCCGCCCGGCACGCCAGAGTGGGGGCAGGTGGCGGTGCGTTAGTTCTTCAGCGCGCCCATCGTTAGCCCGCGCACGATATGCCGCTGGAGGAAGATCACCAGCAGGATACCCGGTATGATGGCGATCACCCCGGCGGCGGCGATCTGCGCCCAAAGGATTTCGTGCCCGCCTGCCAGCGACTGAATCATCACCGTGAGCGGGCGCACGTTCCGCCGCGTCATCAGCAGCGCGAACATGAACTCGTTCCAGGTGAAGACGAAGGTGAACAGCAGCGCCGTCACGATGCCGGGGCGTATCAGCGGCAGCGTCACGCGCCAGAACGCGCCAAATGTGCTCGCCCCATCGATCAGCGCCGATTCCTCCAGCTCATACGGCAGCTCTTCAATGAAGCCTTTCAGCAGCCAGATGGCGAAGGGCAGGTTGAAGATCGTGTTCGCCAGGATCAGTGCCCAATATGTGTCGAGCAGCTTCAGCTCGCGGAAGATCAGGAACAGCGGGATGGCCGAGGCCACCGGCGGAAACATGCGCGTCGAGAGAATCCAGAACGCGAACTGCTGCCCGCCTGTGCGATAGCGCGCCAGACTGTAGGCCGCCAGCGCGCCGACGCCCACGCTGACGAGTGCCGTTGCTGCCGCGACGATCAGGCTGTCGCGCACGGCCTGCAACCCGCCGCTCTCGTTCAACGCGCCCAGGTAGTTGACCAGATTCCACTGATCCTGCGGCGGAATCAGTACGGGCGGCGAGGCGAAGATCTGATCCTGTGTCTTGAACGAGGTCAGGAACATCCACAGCACGGGGAAGAGGAAGAAGACCAGCGCCAGGGAGAGGATTGCGCCCAGACCCAATCGTAAGATCAGCTTGTTGGTGTTCATCGCAAGTCACCTCGCTGCCGCTGCTGAAGGGACAGAAATCCGCGCGACACGACCACGATCACCACCAGTTGGATGAAGGCCAGCGCCGCTGTATAGCCCATCGAGAAGAACTTGAAGCCGTTGACGTAGGTGTAGTAGGCCACCGTCTCGCTGGAACTGCCCGGCCCGCCTTCGGTCAGCAGCACAACCAGATCGAAGGTCTTGAACGTGTCCATCATGCGGATCAGGATGCCGATGATCAGAATCGGCAGCAGGATGGGAATCTTGATGCGGATGAGCTGCTGCCAGTAATTCGCGCCATCCACGCGCGCCGCCTCGATCACCTCCTGCGAGAGCGAGTCCAGTCCCGCCAGCAGCAGCAGCAGCATGAACGGCGTCCACTGCCAGATGTCAGTGATCATAATCGTGAGCAGGGACGTGCTGGTGCTGGCCGTCCAGGGCGGCGGCCTGATTGTGCCGTTACTCACCTCGCGGATCAGGTAATTCAGCGGGCCAAACGTGTCGTTGAAGATCACGCGGAACTGAAAGCCGGAGACGACGGGCGCGATCATGATCGGTATCATGAACAGCGTGACCCACACCGCGCGTGTACGCCCCATTTCGCTCGCCATCAGCGCCAGCGCCATGCCCAACACCACCTGAATCGTCACGCCGATGACGGCCAGGATGGCGGTGTTGAGCATCGCATTGCCGAAGCGCGGGTCAGCCGTCAGCGCTTTGGTGAAGTTGCCCAGGCCGTTGAAGCGTTCGACAGGCGATACCGAAAGTTCCAGCGTCACGAACGAGAGCGCCAGCGTGCGGACAAGCGGGTAGATGGTGATGCTGAGCAGCAGCACGAAGGCCGGGAGGACGAACAGCAGGGCTGGACGCCAGTTGCGCCGCTCAACCCCCAACAGCCGCTGCGACCAATGCCTTGAAGTTGATTGGGTTGCCACGTTTTTCATCCGCAGGGGTAATGGTTACGGTGCAGGGGCGAAACATCACCCCTGCACAACCATGCGTGTCGAGACGACAGTTATTGAATCAGACCCAGCGCGCGGTAGCTTTCCAGCGCCTGCCGCCAGACGGCGATCTGGTTATCGCGTCCCAGCGTGTCGGTGATTTCGTTCCAGCGCGCCGCCACATTGTTCAGCGCTTCCTCTGCGGAAATCTCGCCCGCCAGCGCGCGGTTCACTTCCAGGTCGAGCGCGTCGTTGTACTGCGCCGAGCCGGGGATGAAAATCTCCGGGAAGCCGTCGGCCAACGCCTGCGTCAGACCTTCCAGATACGCCGCCGCGTTCTCTTCGCCCATCAGCGCCGCGAAAGCGCCAACATTGTCCAGGTGCGACTGGCGATAGGGGTCTAGCCCCGTCAGCGCGGTGGAGACATCTTCCAGGCTGCGGTTATAAGCAATGTGCTTGGCAACGCAGAAGGCGGCTTCCGGCACATCGGTGTCCGCCGCGACCGAAACCACGCGCCCGACTGGCATCATCGAGCGATGCACAATCGTATCGCCCACCAGCGTGCCCGGCACGCGCCCGACGCCGACATTGCCGACGATCTGCGACTGGTTCGGGTCTGCGGCCTTCTTCGGCACATCCGTCCACTGGACAACCATCGCCGCGCGTCCCTGGATGAAGATGTCGCGCAGTTCGTCATAACCGAAGTTCAGCACATCGGCAGGGGCATACTGGAGGCCGTCCACCATGTTTTGCAGCGCCGCGATTGCCTCTGGCGAGTTGATGCCAGGGTTCATGTTTTCGTCAAAGTAGATCACGCCCGCGCTGGCCGCCCGGTTCATGAACCAGGCAAAGCTGAAGCTGCGCTTGGCAAATTCCGCCGAGCCGTAGAAGTTCTCGGTCAGCGTCTCGCCCGCCAGCGTTTCGCCTGCCGCGCGGGTGAAGAACTCGCTCACTTGCAGCCACTCATCCCAGGTCTGTGGCGGTGTGAGTTCACGGCCATAGGCGGCCTGGAACGCCGCTTTCTCTTCCTCGTTGTTGAACAGGTCGGTGCGATACATCATGACCAGTACGTCGCCATCGATGGTCAGCGCGTAGGTCTGGCCGCCGAACTTGTTGTACAGCTCGCGGAAGGGAGCCAGCACGTCATCCTGGCGCGGATCCCAGACGCCCGCTGGTTCGCGGGTCATGAAGTCATCCAGCGGCAGCAGATAGCCGTTGCTGGCGAAGTCGCCAATGTAAGCGGGGTAGAAAGTTACTACGTCAAAAGCGCCGGTCTGCGCTACGAATTCTGTTTTGAGTTTCTGGTAAACGTCCGCGAACGGGACTTCAACCACTTCGATATTAATGCCCATCGCCTCGAAATCGGTTTGCCAGAATTGATAGGGGGCGAGGTTGTGGCCTGCGTCACCGACAACGGTTACGGTGACAGGCGGGTCAAAAGTGGGGCAGAGATCAAATTCGGTAACGCCGAGGGGCTGTGGGGCTTCGGTTTGCGCGATCACCACGCCAGCCGCGATGATCACCACGAAAATGGAAAGGAGGACGAACCAACGACGAGAGGTGTGCATTATTATTTCTCCACACTAATTTGCAAGAGACAACTAGTACCTCAATTGCAGTAGTCTGGCCGGAAGCATCACCATCCTTTCATTGCATTATGTTTTATTCTGTTGTGTTCATATTTTGATTCCAGTATATCCCAGACATTGTGTTCATGCACCCGAATGGCCTTAGTCACATGCGGTTTTCATCAGCGCGGACATGCGCTATGATAGGGCGCGTTGAAACAAGAGGTGTGTAACTCGCCATGAAACAACTTGCCAACTTTCCCATCGTCAAATGGATGCTGCGTCACCCGCGCCTGGCCGCCTGGATTGTCCTCTCGCTTGGCATGGTCATCCTGCTGATCATCGAAGCGCGCGATGTCGGGCTGCTGCCGACGCAGTGGGTCGCGCTGGTGATTGCGACCGTGCTGGTGGCCGGGGCCTGTGTGTGGATCATCAGTTGGGAAGATAAGGACGAAGAGGCCGAATCCAGCGAGACGCCCACGAATGAACCGGGGCCGACGGGCTAGTACATCAAGAGCGTAAGGTTGCCAGCAGTTGACCCTCCCTCTAACCTCTCTCCATGAGTGCAACGAAATGGGGGGAGAGCAGCTACAATGTGGGTCTAATTGCGCCTCGCTGTACTCGTCCATATCCAATGATCGCTTACCCTACGTTTCGAAGGACAGGACGCTATGCTCACCCCTGAACAACGCCGCGACTGTATCAACCGCATTCGCCGCCTGCCCTCCGAACTGGAGGCGCTGGTTAGCAAGCTGAGCGAAGAGCAGCTCATCACCGAGTTCATCGCCGGTGAATGGAACGTGGCTCAGAACGTGCATCACCTGGCTGATGCACATATGAACGGCTTCATTCGCCTCAAGCTGATGCTAACCGAGGACAATCCGCCGCTCAAGCTTTATAAACAGGAATACTGGGCGGAGCGTGTGGACTCGTATGATGCGCCGGTTCAATACTCAATCATGCTGCTGCGCGGGCTGCATCACCGCTGGGTCGTTCTGTTCGAAAGCCTGAGCGAGGCGGAATGGAACCGCACGGGGATACACCCCGACCGAGGCAGCATCACAGCCGAAGACATCCTCAAGATCTATTCCGCGCATGGCGAGGCGCACCTCGACCAGATCACACGCACGTTGGCGGCGGGGAAATAAGACCGCTACGAAATTGTATCAATGTCAAAACGCAAGAAGCGGCTTCAGAAAATCCGTCAGAATCCCAAGCATGTGACACAAACCGATCTGGTACACGTCTTGGTCGATTATGGTTTTGTCTAGAGGACAGGCAAAGGCTCTCATACGGGTGCATTTCAGATTATTGGCAGGTTTACCTGATTTCGAACTCACACAATTCCACATCAAGCGAGTTTGCCAAAATATTGAAATGCACCCTAAAAAGTCTCCATAGTGTCTGACCAAATCACATCAATTCATCGTATAATAGAAAATCAAACTCACACGGTTCCGGCTGAAAGCCAACAGGGTGTATGCGAGTCGGCATATGTCAATGAGGGACGCAGGTACGTGACCGCCCGAATCGTCCCGGTAATGGTTTAAGGTGTACACCTCTTTACTCACATGCTTACGGTGAGCAATGCGAGTAAAGGATGCTTCGTAAGGTCACATGATGGGGGTGGGCTATGACTGCGCTTCTGAACCGTCGCTACGTGCTTCACGAGCAGATTGGCAGGGGCGGGATGGGGGTTGTGTACCGCGCAACCGACCGCCTCAACGGACAAACTGTTGCCCTGAAACAGGTAGTGACTGCTCCCGAAAATCTGGCGTTCAATTCCAAAGTGGACGGCAGTACCAATCTGCGCCGCGCCTTGGCCGGGGAATTCCACACACTTGCTTCTCTGCGCCATCCCCACATCATCAGCGTCCTCGATTACGGGTTTGATGATACACGCCAGCCATACTACACGATGGAATATCTCGCCAATGTGACGACGATCACCGAGTCGACAAAAGGCAAAAGTCACAGCGAGAAACTACACTCGGTCATCCAGATACTGCAAGCACTCGTCTATCTCCATCGCCGTGGTATTCTGCACCGTGACCTCAAGCCGGGCAACGTGATGGTCGCGGGCGAGCAGGTGAAAGTTGTCGATTTTGGACTTTCAGTCGCCACCAAAACCCCGTCCGCGAAGCATATCACGCAATCCACTGCCGGCACGCTTGCCTACATGGCGCCTGAGCTTTTTGCGGGAGCGCCGGTCACCCGCGCCTCAGATTTGTATGCGGTGGGCGTGATCGCCTTTGAATTATTCGCAGGTCACCATCCCTTCAACGACAGCAACATCGCGCAGCTTGTCGCCGAAACGCTCACCAAGGCTGTGGATGTAACCAGCCTTGGGCTAGAAGCTGACCTCGCCCACGTCATAGAGCGCCTTCTGGCGAAGACTGCCGACGCACGTTACAACGACGCAAGCGAGGTCATTCGAGACTTGTGTCGCGCCGCCGACTTATCGCTGCCCCCGGAAACCGCTGCCATCCGTGAGAGCTTCTTGCAGGCGGCGAAATTTGTTGGGCGGGACGCCGAATTCGCACAGATGACCCAGGCGCTGGATGCCGCCCTGGAGCGACGAGGCAGCACATGTTTGGTGGGCGGTGAAAGCGGTGTGGGCAAGTCTCGTTTGCTGGAAGAACTGCGCACATTGGCACTGGTCAACGGGGTGGTCGTGCTGCGTGGGCACGCCGTGAGCGAAGGTGGCGCTGCATATCATGTCTGGCGTGATGTTCTGCGCTGGTTGGGTGTGCTGGGGGACATCAGCGACGATGAAGCAGCAATTCTGAAAACTCTGGTCACTGATCTCGGAGACTTGCTGGAGCGCTCAATTACCGATCTCCCGCCACTGGATCCGCAAACGCTGCAAAACAGCCTGTTTGCCTTGGTTGCCCAACTCATCCGTCGTCTCAACCAACCGGTCTTAATCATCTTAGAGGACTTGCAGTGGGCAGGGAGCGAGAGCCTTGCCCTCCTTAATCACTTGAAAGCACACGCAAAGGACATTGCGCTGCTGCTGATTGGCAGTTATCGCGATGACGAGTTTGTGGATTTACCGCGTGAAATCCCTGACGCTCGTGTATTGAGATTGCAGCGCCTTTCGAAGCATGACATTGGCGAACTCAGCACGGCCATGCTGGGTACGGCAGGCACAGCCCCACATGTCATTGATCTGTTGGAACGGGAGACTGAAGGCAACGTGTTCTTCGTCGTGGAAGTCGTGCGGGCTTTGACCGAGGATGTGGGGCTCGACCAACTTGGGCGTCGAACGCTGCCAGAGCGCATATTTGCGGGCGGCGTGCAGACGGTCATCCAGCGGCGATTGCGCCACGTTCCGGAGAATGCCTACGCGCTGCTGCGGTTAGCGGCGGTGGGAGGACGTAACCTTGATGCCAGGCTGTTGCAAGCACTTGATATGGCGACAGAGCTGGACACATGGCTAAGCGTGTGCTCCAACGCAGTGGTGCTGGAAGTGCAGGATGGGCGCTGGCGCTTTACACATGACAAGCTGCGCGAATATCTGCTCCAAGAGATGACTCATGACGAACGGGTTGAGCATCACCGACGTGTCGCAGAAGCCCTTGAAACCGTGTACCCCGATAACCCGGAACAGGCCGCGGCTCTGGTCCACTTATGGAATGTCGCAGGGGATAACGCCAAAGAACTGTACTACGCAGAACGGGCAGGTCAGCAAGCAATCAACAACGGCGCGTATATCGAAGGTATCCGCTTTTTGCAGCGGGCACTGGAATTGTTGTTGAAGCAGGCCAATACCCATCAGCGAGCCGAACGTGAGCTGCGGCTTCAGCTAATGCTCGGCCCCGCGATGATGAATTACTATGGACACAGCCATCACCTCGTTGGGGAAACTTACGCACAGGCCGCACAGCTTGGGCAAGCGACGCGGCAGGCCAATACGGTTTTTCGTGTGTTGTGGGGTTCGTGGGTCAACAAAGCAGCACAGGCCAACTATCCCACGGCGCACAGCATCATTCAGCAAATGTCAGACCTGGCCGATCAAACGCGCGATTCGCTGCACCGCCTGGAGACCATTCATGCAGGATGGTCTACTGCGATCTGGCAGGGCGCCACTCGCCTTGGCGAAGAATATGTTCAGCAGGGTATTAGCCTCTATGATCGTTCGCAGCACCATCAGGGTTGTGTTGCGATGAGTGGGCATGATGCGTGCATTTGTGCGCTACAACATGGCAGCTTCAACGCCTGGTTGATGGGTTTTCCAGAGCTGGCGATGCAGCGTGCCAGGGCAGCTCAACAGCTTTCGGAGGAACTAAATCATCCGTTTTCACGCTCATTTGGCTTCTTTGCAAATTCCATGATTGGCGTTTTCCGCCGTGATATGGACTTATTAGAAGCGTGCACGGAGGAGTTTGTGAACTTCACAACGGCCAACGGGTTCACGACCTTTAAGGTGCTTTCGGCTGTAACACACGGCTGGTATCTGGCCTATCGTGGACGCTTACAAGAGGCGATGGAACAAATCTTGAATGCCGTGCAGGTCATGCGGCAATCAAGAACGTACAATTTTAGACCTCTTGTGATCAATACGTTGATCGAGATCAATTTCCTGGCAGGACGAATCAATGACGGAATTCAGCTATTCCATAGCGAGTTAGCCGAATACCCTGTAACTGGAGAACGCTTTGTAGAACCTGAACTGCGCCGTTTGTATGCGGAGCTCCTGCTGCGCACGGGTGAGGAACAGCAAGCAGAACGCGAACTTCAGTTGGCATTGGATATTGCACGCAAACAAGAAGCGAAGTCGCTGGAACTGCGCGCGGGTATGAGTCTTGCGCGTCTGTGGGATACGCAAGGCAAACGTGCGGAAGCCCATCTGATGCTTTCGGATATTTACGGCTGTTTTACTGAGGGATTTGACACGCCAGACCTGAAGGATGCTGGTGAACTGCTGACGGCGCTCATGTAGCTAGGGGGAGAGTCCGAGGGCAATTCGCTGACTATTGCGGGCACACCGTGCTATTGGGATCTATATGAGCGGGGTTCGATATGATCTTGAACCGTTTTGATGGCTCTTCCGCAATTCGCGCAGAACTTCGCAGGTCATATCAAGATGGCGTTGTTGAAATAAACAGCGAAAAGGATAACTTTCATCAGATTCATTTCAACGAGAAGCCAGATTTTACATAAAGTGCGGAAAACCCACTGAATTGGGGCGAGTTCATACTCTTTTTTCCGCTAACTTGAAATGCACCCCTCTCATACTGTCTTCCAGCATCCAGACGATGAAACACCTATAATTGTGGAGTACATGGGAAGCATGTGCCATCATACATTGTGAAGCAGGTAGTGGAGGCTGTTGACAGAGTAATTGAACGAGAAAAGATTGATGAAAACGACCCAGAAGACGATTGACTACTATCTGAGTCTGCCTTATCGCCTGGTCATCGCCCCTGATGATGAAGGGTATGGCGTCGAAATTCCTGATCTTCCCGGCTGTTTCACTCACGCCCAATCGTGGGAAGATGTTCAGCCTATGGTGCAGGAAGCGATGAGTCTGTGGATTGGCGTAATGCTGGAAGACAACAAGCCCATCCCTGAACCCGCGATCCCCGTCAATCCCATTCAGTCGTAAGCGCTACGGCTCATCCACCACCAGCGTCTCGACAGTGCTCCAAGCGCCGCAGGTCGTCGGCGCAGGCCGCGCGCATACCTGCCAGTAGTAGATGCCGTCACCCGGCAGATTGGCTATCACACTGGTCTGGTCGGCGGGGACGCTGGTATTCTCGAACTCCGGGCTGCTGAAATTGCTGTTGTTATCCACGCGCACCCAATAACCCAGTGCCCAACTGACGCGCGTCCAACTCAGTGTCGGGTCAAGCTGCGTGACGTAGTTGCGCTGTGGGGCGCTATTTTCTGCCGAAGCGATGATCAGCGTGTGCGTTCCACTCAAGGCATTGCCAAAGCTGTTGCTGGCATACACCTGCCACGAATAGCCGCCGATGGCCAGATATGGCGCGGTATAACTCTGTCCGGTCAGTGTTACATCCAGGGCTGGACTGCCGAACATCGGGTCGTCATCTACCTGTAAGCGATACTCTGTGGCGAAAGGTGCGCGTGTCCACGTGAAGGTCGGTGTATTGCTCGTCAGCAGCGCGTCGTCTGCTGGTGTCAACAGGGTGGGTGCGAAGGGCGGTTGGTTCGGCACGAGTTCGTAAGCACCGATGTCGCAGACCGGGTTGGCATCGCCATCGCCATCTATCGGGCGTGTCTGCCCCCGTTGGTCACGGTTGTTGATCGGCGCGGCGGCACAGGTGGCGTTGCTGCCCGCATCCACCGCCGGGCTGTCCAGGTCGGGCGCGCGTGTCTGCGTCGGGCCGCCATTGTCTTGCAGCGGGCCAAGCTGCGCGTCGCCAATGGTGATGCCGCTGGCGCAGACCGTCTCGTTCCAGTAGTTGGGCGACGGATTGCGGTCGGGGAATTGCAGGTTGTTGCCACCGTTGGTCAGTGGCGGGATGACACCGCCACCCACCGTAATCGCGCTGCAATGCTGCTGAATGTTCCAGCCATTGCCACCGTTGTTCGCCGTGTTGTTGGCGAAGATTGTGTTGCGGATGATGCCACCCGGAGTCGTTGTGCCCGGCAGCGCGGAGTTGACCACGCCCCCGCCGACCCATCCGGCGACGTTATTCGCAATTGTGCTGTTGATGATCTGGAACTGCTCGCTGTTGTTGGTGATGTAGATCGCGCCGCCATTGGCATTGAATGAACTGCCCAGCGCGCTGTTGCCCGTGAAGGTCGAGTTGGCGATGGTGATGCGCGCCCGCTGCGCGAAGGCCAGCGCCCCGCCAGAGCCATCCAGCGGTGCAGCGCTGCGCCGCGCCGAATTGTTG
>JAEUQX010000128.1 GCA_016788625.1 Anaerolineae bacterium | reverse complement strand
CGCGTGCTTACCCAGATGGCTGAGCAGCGCTGCGCGGCGTTGGGCAGCGGGCGGCACGGACGGGGCAACCCGCTCAAGCTGCAAGGCGGCTTCGAGCAGGTGCGTGCGAATCAGCGGCCAAAGATGAATGCCGTGCGCCTGCACCTCCCAGAGTGTACCCTGTGCCTCGCGCTCCAGAAGTGCATCCAGCGGGTTATGCATGTGTGCTGTCCGGGAAGTAGATCCGCTCGATCAGGCGCATCGTTTCCAGCGCGTCGTGAATATCTGGCAGCACGCTGGATTCGCCCTGCACAGCACGCACGACGGCCTCCGCCTGTGCCCGGAATCCCGGCTTGAAGGCGCGATCTTGCGGGCTGACCTCGACGGCGTGGCGCGCCCGCTCGCCCTGGCGCTGAAACGCCGCCTCTTCCAGCGGGCGCAGTTCCCAACGAACGGCGGGCGTGCTGATGCTGACCGCCCAGGGGCCGGGGCCATCCCAGATCGCCTCATAGAAGCCCTGGTCGCCGCTTTCGAACATCAGCGCCGCTGTCACGATTCCTGGCGACTGCGGGTCAAACGGGAAGATCGGCGTCACCTGCGTAACGCGCCCGCGCCCGAAGACGCGCAGATAGTCGATGGTGTGAATGGAGTTGACGTACATCCAGTTGGCGACGACGGCGGGTGGGTGGCCGATCTGGGCGGCGAAAGCCTGATTCTGCTGATCCTGCACATGGATGTAACGACGCCCGGTGATGGCAGTGAGGTCAGCCAGCGCGGCTTGCGTCGAAGAGAGAAAACGACGGTTGAAGCCGACGTACAGCGCCCGTCCTTGCCCTCTTGCTGCTGCGGCCAGCGCTGCCGTTTCAGCGGGCGTCAGTCCTGGCGGTTTCTCGATGAACACCGTCCAGGGATACGCCAGGCATTCCAGTGTGATGGCGTGGTGCGCCGCGACCGAGACGGTCGAGATGACCAGCGTGGCTCCCGTGCGCGCGTGCAGTTCAGCGATGCTATCGCAGACGTGCGCGATGCCGTGCTGCGCGGCCAGCGCTTCGGCAGCAGCGCGTGTCCGACTGTGGATGCCCGCCAGCGTGACGCCGGGCAGGTCCGCGAAGGCACGGATGTGTTCGCGAGCCATTGCGCCCGCGCCGATGAAAGCGACAGAGATGCTACTCATATTCATGCCCAGGGAAAAACACGCTCTACGGGGAGCGCTGCGGACGTTACGGGAATGGGGCGGCTGCCTGCTTCTGCCGAGAGATAGGCCGCGACCAGCGCCATAATCGGCAGGCGGCCTTCCTCGCCGCTGGGGTAGCCTTCGCCCGCGATCAGGGCTTGCAGCACGCGCTGCGTGGACAGCACCACATTGGGCGCGCCGAACTCGAACTGCTGGTCGTCCTGCGGTAGGCCGTACTGTGTGGTCGGACGCTCACGAAATTCGGCTTTGCGTGCGCTGAGCGTCAGGTGTCCGCTCAGCAGATTGAAGACGAGCTGTCCGCGCCGTGCGGCGAAGACCAGCGTCAGGCCATGCCCCTGGTCATCCCCCGCGTCGATGTATAAGCGCACGCCGCTGGCCGTCGTGGCACGCAGGCTGCCCGCGCGATCCTGGAACTGTTCGCCGCGCGGATTGGCGACGGGCACATCGGAGAACCAGGCCGTCACCTCGACGGGTGGTTCATTCGTCAGGTAACGCAGCAGCTCGAACATGTGCGTCGCGTTCATCGCCATGCCAAAGTTGCCCCCGATCACGCTCAGGCTGGTCAGGCCACCCAACTGTTCACCCTCCAGCAGCGCCTTGATCTGCTGATAGCTTTCGGTGAAGCGCATCTGGTGATTGATCGCCAGCCGCGTACCGTGCGACTGGCACGAAGCGATCATCTGGTCGCAAGCGGCCAGCGAATCGGCCATCGGTTTCTCACACAGGATGTGGCGTACCCCGGCCTCGGCGGCGGCGACGGTATAGGGGGCGTGCGATGGCGTAGTCGTGGCGATGATCAGGCACTCCGGGCGAACGCTGTCGAGCAGTGTTTGTGCATCGCTGAACTGCTGGTCAGAACCTAATCCATATTCCGCGCCGACGGCAGCCAGCGCATCTGCCCGTTGGTCAGCCAGTCCAACCAGTTCCAGGCCGAGCGCGCGAGCAGCCTGCAAATGCCGGCGACCCATCGCCCCCGCGCCGATCACAGCAGTTCTCATGCGGTTTCTCCTTCCAGGCGGCGAATTTCGGCCTCCAGCAGCGCGGCGACGTGCGGCTGTGCATCCGGGTTCAGGTGGTGACCGTCGTCCAGAATCGGCGTGATGCCGCGCGCTTTGAAGTAGCCGTTCAGATCAATGTAGTGGACGTTGGGATACTCGACCGCCATACGGCGCAGCACGGCATCGTAGGCTGCAATCGACTCAACCGCCCGATAGGTGCGGCGCGCGTTCTCCTCGGACGTATCCAGGATGCCGAGCAGGATAACATGCTGCGCGAGCTGGTGCTGCTGCACGGTGCGCAGGATGGTGTGCAGGTTACGCTCGAAGTCCGGCAGTTTGACGTAGAACTTCTGGAAGCGCCGGGTGATGAATGGGCGGTTTCGCGAAGCAATCCGGGTAACAAAACGGGTGATGAAACCCAGGCCCATCGTCTTGAGTCCATCGAGGATGGCGTGTTCGCGTTTGCTGAACAGGCGCGGGAAACCATCAACGATGCCCAGATGCAGTATCAGAATATGCGCTGGAAAGGCGAGAATGTCCTCGTCGATGGTCTGCACGACCCAAGTGGTGTCGTTGCGGCGGCGCGAGTGCACGACCACATAATAGGGCGCGCCGAGGCGTTCCTGTAGCTGCATCCAGTACAGGTTCTTCCCCTGGATGCCTTCGTTGGGGCGCACCATGCTGAGCGAATCGCCGACCAGATTGATGAGCTTCATGGACTGCGCTCGATGCAAATCGGATCGTTTGAATGAATCGGGAAGCCTGCGGACATCGTGTCATTTCCGAATGAGAGCGGCGGACGGCAGATCAAGACCGCGATTGTAGCGCGTGCGGCCAGAGCCGAGCAAGGGGAATGAAACCCCTCACCGTTGGGCAAGGGGCTGTGTTTGGTGTCAGGCATTCATCTAACGTAGTGGGCGGGGTAGGCATGTCCCTGCAATGCAACATCCCGTTTGGGTCAGTTCAAGC
>JAEUQX010000123.1 GCA_016788625.1 Anaerolineae bacterium | reverse complement strand
GTGATACCCGTCCAGATGACATGCAGTGCTGGAATAGCCAGAATGTAGAGGATGCGTCGGCGCATGGCATAGACCTTCTCATCTTGTGATGTCTGATAGTTTACTGGTGCCCGACCTTTTTCTCATCTCCCTCTGTTATTGGGAGGTCAGCGGCGTGGCAGACTTGCCCTATAATGAACCAGAGCGCAATTCACACGAGGAACCATTTATGCTCCGAAAATTCACGCTGTTTGTATTACTGCTGATCACATCCCTGGTGGCAGCGCTGCCTGCCGCGGCGCAGGGTTTTTCCGAGACTTTTCTCTCACAGGATGGACGACTCTCCTTCGGCTATCCCAGCGGATGGTTCGCACGCGAGGAGTTTGGCACGTATACCGTGTCCACCGCGGAAGACCAGACCATTGACATCAACAACCGCCTGCAGCCTGGTGAGGCCTCGCTCGTCGTGACGCTGATCGAACGCGACAATGTCCTTTATTCCGAAATTCGGGACGGAATCACCCCGCTGGAAAAACTGGAACTGCTGTTGAAAACCCTGGAGGAACAAGCCCTTCAGGATACGCTGCCCTTCAGTAACCCGGTTGAGCTGTTCGTTGGCGACTATGTGGCGGCGCGTACGGCCAGTACCTACAAAGGCAGTGACAATCAGTTCGTCATCTTCCTGATCGAACTGGACAGGGATGTCTACGTGCTGGCGGCGGGTTTCACTGCGCCCGGCGAACTTGATCGCCTGGAGCCGAAGTTCATCAGCATTGCCGCGACGCTGCGTTTCAGCAGTACGCCGCAAGCGCTGCCTGCTGATCCGGTTAATCTGAATTCCTTGGCGGTCATCAGCGTGACCAACGCCGACCGTTTGGAACGCTTGAGTGAGGTACGCGGACATGCGGGTACGGTCATCGCCGTTGCCCTCAGCCCGGATGGACGCCTGCTGGTCAGCGGCGGCTATGAGGATAACAGTGTGCAGGTGTGGGACGTGACGACGGGCGAACGTATCGCCACGCCGGAAGGCCACAGCGGCGCGATTCAGCAGGTGCTGTTCAACCCGGACGGGCGCAGCTTTGCCACGATGGGATTTGACGATGGCACGCTGCGAATCTGGGACGTGCAGACCTTCGAGCAGATCGACATGCAGACGAGTGCGGGCGGCATGTGGTACATGGCCTATAACGCGGCAGGTACGGCCATTGTCTATTCCCACTTTGAACGCGACCAGAGCGACACCAGCCTGATTTCGTCAACCGTCTCGCTTTGGGATTTCACCGCTGGGGAAGTCACTGAAGTGGCGGAAATGCCTGCTGGGCGCTTCGCCAACAGCGTCAACTTCAGCCCGGATGGTTCGCGCCTGATCTACAGCGCCAGTGATGACGTGACGAATGCCGAAGCGATGGGCTGGGTCTATGACATCGCCAGCGGTGAAGTCGTCTTCCGGGGGACGCGGCCCGGCGGCCCGATAGACGCGTTCTTCTCGGCAGATGGTCAACCGCTGATCACTGTGCGGCCTTCGGAGAACGAACTGGGGTTGACGCTGTGGAACCTGGAAACCGAGGAATCGGTTGGCTCTTACGAAGGCGACGCGCCTTTCCAGACGCTCGTCAATCAGGATTACACACTGGTTGGCTCGGCAGGTCACGACGAAACGATGCGTCTGTGGACGGCAGAAGATGGGCTGCTCCTGGCGCGCCTGAATCATCCTGATCTGGTCTACGGTGTTGCTTTCAGTCGCGACGGGCGCTTGATCGCCACCAGCACTGTCAGCGGCGGGATTTACCTGTGGGGACTCCAGGCTGATCAATAGCCAGGATGAATTGAAAATGGTGTAGGGGTGATCTGGCAAATCGCTCCTGCTGCATGGAACCGCTGCCCCGCTGCCATCGTCTATACGACATGGCGCTATTCACTGTGTTTGGAGGTCTGTTATGCAAATCGTTCCAGAGCCGGATAATCCGTTTGAGATGCTTATCCGTCTGTTTCTGGTGATCTTTGTCTCACTGGCGGCGTTTTTTGGCGCATCCGGCGATATGTCCTTCACTGGCAGCGGTGGCGGACAACCTCCGCCTCCACCTCCCCCGGAAACGGGCGGCACGGGCGGCGAGCCGGTCGCGCGTCCTACACTGGCTCCTGGTCTTGTCGAAAGCCCGACGGTGATCGAGAGCGTCGAGGCGCTGATCATGGAGTCCAACCCGCCGCAGATTAGTCTGAATGTGCGCGGGTATCAGCCGGATGGCTGCACGTTCCCGGTTGTCGTACAGCAGGCGCGCGAGGGCAGCACGGTGCGCGTGAGCATCTACCGCGAGATGCCGAACGATATCATGTGCACGATGATGCTCCAGCCCTACAGCGACACGATTGTGCTGGACGGCACATTCGAACCGGGCAGCTATACGATTGATGTCAATGGCTTTGTGATCACGGTGACGATCTGAAGGTGAGAAGCGGCGGACGGGAACAATTCACTCCCGCCCGCCTCTGCTTTTATAATCAAGCGAACTTAGCGGGGTAAAGCTGGCGCGCCAGTGCCTCTTCCTGCTCGACCATGCCGCGCACGATGCTCAGCCCTTCGTTCCAGAAATTCAGGTCAGTCAGATCGACGCCGACTTTTGCCAGGATCTGATCCGGCCAGTCGGAGTCGCCCGCCGCCAGCACATCCACGAACTGCGGCACGAACTCCGCCCCGCGCTGTTGGTAGATGTTGAACAACGCCAGCACCAGCAGTTCACCGAAGGCGTAGGCATAGACATAACCCGGTGTGCTGAGGAAGTGCGGGATATAGCTCCACCACGCTTTGTAATGCTCGCCCAGCGCCACGCTGTCCCCGAACATTTGCTGCTGTGTGCCCATCCACAACTCGCCGATGCGTTCTGCCGTCAGTTCACCCTGGGTGCGGCGCGCGGTGTGGAAGGCATCCTCGAAGCGGTTCATCGAGACCTGGCGGAAAACAGTGGCGAAGGTGTCTTCCAGCTTGTGCGCCAGCATCGCTAGCCGCACTTCCGGGTCGCTCTCCTTGCTCATCAGGTCATTGAAGACCAGCATCTCGCCAAAGGTTGAGGCCATCTCCGCAGTGGTCAGCGGGGTGTTCAGCCCGAAGATACCGTGTGCCTCGCCCGCCAGATACGCATGAATGCCGTGACCGAGTTCGTGCGCCAGCGTCATCACGTCGCGCGCAGTCCCCTCGTAGTTGACGAAGACGAACGGGTGCGCCGAGGGTACGGTGAACGCGCAGAACGCGCCGCCGCGTTTGCCAGGCAGCACGGGCGCGTGAATCCAGTTCTCGTCGAAGAAGCGCGCTGCGATTTCGGCCATGCGCGGGCTGAAGACGCTGAAGGCTTTCAGCACGATTTCGCGCGCCTCGTCCCACGTATAGAAGCTGTCGCCTTCTTTGACGGGCAGCGGGGCATAGCGGTCGTAGTCGGTCAGGTCGTCGTAGCCCAGCAGCACACGCTTGAGGCGGTAGTGCCGCGCGACGATTTCGTAGTTCGAGGTGACGGCGTTGATCAGCGCGTCGACCACCGCATCCGGCGCTTTGTTCGAGAGGTTGCGCGACGTGATCCAGGTCGGGTAGCCGCGCCGCTTGTCATCGGAGGCCTTGTCCGCCGCCAGCACGTTGAAAATGTAGCTCAGTTCCATCGCCTTGCCCTTGAGCGCCGCCGTGATCGATGCGGCAGCATCGCGGCGTGTGTCGCGGTCGGCGTCGTGCAGCTTGGTCAGCACCTGCGTCAGCGTGAGCTGCTCACCCCGATAATCCAGCCGCAGCGCGCCAAGAAGCTGGGTGAAGAAGCGCGTCCAGGCATTGCGTCCGGTGACCGACTTCTCGACCAGCAGTTGTTCCTCGACTTCGCTGAGTTGATACGGTTTGTAACGCCGTTCCGCTTCCAGCATGTGGCGATACTCAGCCAGCGTCGGATGGCTGATCAACTGCTGCGCGTGGGCATCGTCAGCGAGATTCCATTCCAACTCGAAGAACAGAATCTTCTGGTTGATCTGCGCGCCGTACTCGGTGACTTTCTGTACCAACGCGCCATACTGCGGGTTGTTGGTGTCGGTGGAGAACAGCAGCGAGGCGTAACTGCCAATGCGTCCCTGGCTGTCATAGATCGACTCCAGTTCCTTGATGGCGTCCACCATTTCCTCGGTGTCAAGCTGGGCGACGCGGCCTTTGTAGCGCGCCGCGAAGGACTCGACGACATCACGCAGATTGTCCATATCGCGCTGCAGCGCCGGGTCATCGATGCCCGCGTAGAACACGGAAAGATCCCACAGCACATTTTCCGCGCCAGTTACTTTCTGAGTAGCATTCGCAACCATGTCATGTTTTCTTTCGCTGAATCGACGTATAGAAGTGCGCTCATCGTAGCCCATCAACCTGCTGGTTTCAAGCCAGGACGGGCGCTATAATCCCACCTTCAGACCGTCCAACGGGTTCAGGTTTGCCAATCCAATAATGAAACAAGGAGTGGACGATGGGCGGAAGACCACAACCTCTCACCGAAGAACAAATTGCAGATCATCTCAGCCGACTCCCAGGCTGGACGCATGAGGGCGATATGCTCAGGAAGAC
>JAEUQX010000059.1 GCA_016788625.1 Anaerolineae bacterium | reverse complement strand
GCGGGATCGGCAAACGAGAGGCGTATCGACGCCTGTCCCGCGATGTGCAGCACGGCATCCAGCCCGCGCGCGAAGATGCCTTCCAGCGCGGCGGGGTCGGTCGCGTCACCCAGGACGAATTCCACGCCGGGCGGGACGTTTTCACGCTTGCCCGTGCTGAGGTTATCCAATGTGACGACCTGGTGGCCGCGCGCTAGCAGGGTTTCGCTGATGTGGCCGCCGATGAAACCAGCGCCGCCGGTGATGAGGATGCGTTTAGGGGTCATGGTATGTGATGTGTGTTAGGTGACGGGTAATGCCTACAGACGCGGCTATTGTAGCGGAGATGCTCGCCGCCGCCAGAAAATAAAAGAGGGTCAGGTCTCACAATCCTAACCCTCTCATCAGGCGCGCCGAAGCATCTTGGCTTCGAGCAAACTTCAATACAACTCTCCCTCTGTGCCTGATTCCAGGCGGAAGAGCCTCACGACTTTTAATGAGCCAACTGTGCCGCACCTGTGGGGCGCCAACCCGGCACATCGTCAGAGTTTGGTTGGGATTTTCCCTGACTTTCAGACGGCCACACGGGACGAAATGGCAGCTCAGGGTTGCTGGTCTAGGCGGCGCGTGCTATCTTCACCGTCGCGAGAGAGTGAAGATGCACGCACGCGGGCTTAGTGCCAGCAACCCCACCCCCGAAAGGGGGTTTGGGCTTTTTTGCGCCTGATAGCGCGCGAGAATACCCCCCACTAAACACTTTGTCAAATCGTCATTGGCCGCGCCCTTTTAGAGCGTTCGGCACTGGTTTTTGCTGCCTGTCGGCGTTATTGTCCAGCCACATTTCACTGACAGCCGCACTATTTTATTTTCCCCTCAGCACGACAGGCGCGCATGAGGCATTTTCGATTCCGGAAGCTGGGTGGATAGGCCGGAACCTGGCCACTTAACATTACGATGTATGACAAATATCACCTCTGCGGCTGCCCTCAAAGACCTCAATGCACTGCGGTCAGATGCTATCTGACGATAGATGTTATAAGGCACAGCGGTTCGGTAGAGGGTTAAAGAACATGCCCATCGAAATGAATTGGCATCCTGAACTGGAAAATGTCGTGCAGTGGAAGTTCCATGCCGAGTGGAGCTGGAGCGAATTCGCCGACACCTTCCGCCGGGAAAAAGAAATGGTGCGGGAGCTGGATGGCGCGCGGTGGGACATCATCGCTGAATTCCTGGATAGGCCGACACTTCCGTCAGTGAGCGGCGGTGTAAACCATGTGCTGACCACGGTTCAACAGGGTAAACAACTGCAGATGGGACTGCTGGTCATCGTGACGTCCAATGGGTTCATACGGGCGATGGTCAGCATCGCCGCACAGATAAGCCCCGTTTTCCGCAGCAGTTGTTTCGTGTGCGACACGGCAGCAGCAGCAGAGGCCGTGATCCAGAAGAATCGGACACAGACCGACATGAAGAATTCCCCTACGAGTGTTAGGGCTTCGTAGGAAGTTTGATATAAAACGAGTAGAACACTTGACCTAAAATCACGCTTGGAACTATGCTGAATCCATCGCAAGCGCCCAGAGGAGGCTTAACATGAGATCTGGCTTGTTCGGTGGACGGCTACACTTCAACCGCGTTGCTCAACAGCAGCACAGCCCCCGCCCCGATCTCGCCCGGACTGAAGCGTATCTGAGCCAGGGGCAGCGCGCCCCGCGAATCTTGCACGAACCTCCCTCTGTCCCTTGGGACTAAGCAGGTTCCGGGTCGATCTCCCGCCTGACCGCCACGCGGTTCACGCCGGGGAACGCCCACCATCGGGATGATTTTTCAGACGGGGACGCATGAGGATGCGTCCTCTTTTTTTGCGGGTTTCCCCTCAAATTCTGGCTATGCGCCTTTCACCCCCTGGGCTAAACTAATGCCGCTCGCATTCCAAAATTGTCATTTCTAGGATGGAATTCATGCTCCGTAAACTGGTCTCGTTGAGCGTGGCGTCGGTCGTCGCGTTCACCCTCCTTATCCTGGCCGCGCCCACGCAGCAGGCGCAGGCGTGCCTGCCGTGCTACTGCCCGGAAAATCGCAGCCTGAACTGCTTTGGCGACTACGCCGTGTACACCAACGTCGATAAGAATGACCGCTGCGAAATCCTGATTCTGGACATCAACCCGGATGACGGCAGCCCGACGCTGGCGATCCGCGCGACTGCCCGCGAACTGGCCAGACTGCCGGAGACCCCGGAAGAAAACATTCTGGTCGAGCAGTTTTACGAGATCGCGCTGTATAAGCTCACCTCCGGCGAGTATCAGGTGAATGTCGGACCGGACGAGGAATACAAGGTCAAGGTGCTGCGCTTCACGGGCTGCCCGGCCACCAGCGTGACCGAAGAAGAATACACCTCGCCCCCGTCGGCGTAAGACCGATTAGCCTCATCCCTGGAAATATCGTTTGTAGGGGCGCAGTGTATTGTGCCCCTACAGACAGGATGAGGTTCACAACATCCCCATGCCCCGCCAATACCGCCTGCACCTGCTGGCCGCCGCCGCCTACGCGCTGCTGGCCTTCCTGATTCTGCACGGCATCCTGCTGCGGAGCGGGACGCACGTCGCGGGCTTCGACTACTTCAATTACAACTGGAACTTCTGGTGGCTGCGGCACGCGCTGAGCAGCGGCCTGAACGTCTACATCAACGACTACGTGATGGCGCCAAACACAGTCAACCTGGGCTATCACGCGCTGACGGCCTTCTGGTACCCGCTGTGGGCGCTGCTGGAACCGCTGATCGGCACGCTGCACGCGGTCAACGTGATCATTTTCGTGGGCTGCTTCCTGAACGGCTATGTGCTGTTCGTTTTTCTGCGTAGCGAGGGTGTCACGCCGGGGCTGGCGCTGCTGGGCGGCGTGCTGCTGCAAGCCTCGCCTGTCTCGCGCTATTTCTACTACAACACGCACCTGAACCTGATGGACTGGTTCTGGCTGCCGGCGCATCTGCTGCTCTGGGGGCAGATCGTGCGCGCGGGCCGGGCCGGACGCTGGCGGGCGGCGCTGCTGTGGGGCGCGGCGCAGGGCGTGGCGCTGTGGGCGCTCGGCCACACTGACCTGCAATTCCCGATTTTCACGGCGTTCGTGCTCGTGCCTTACGGATTGTGGACACTATGGCAGGTCATCCGCGATGGAAAACATTCACCACAGAGGGGAAGAGATGAAATTCTTCCCCCTCTCCACAGGGAGAGGGGGGCAGGGGGTGAGGTTCCCCCATTAACCCAGCGCCTGGGCGTGATCGCGGCGGGCGGGGCGACGGTGCTGGTCGTCGCGCTGGCGCTGCTGTGGTTCGCCGGGCCGCTGCCGTATATGGCGCGGTTCGCTGGCACGCTCGCGCCGGGCACGGCTGAAGATCGCCCCGGCATCCCATTTCCGCGCGGTTATCTGAGCGTAGACCCGGTGTGGTGGGAATGGAACGTGCCGACGCTGGGCGGCGCGGTGACGGTCTTCGTGCTGTCGGCGCTGCTGGCCGGGTGGTGGTATCGCCGGGCGCTGCGGGGGCAGGCTGGCCGCTGGTTCTGGTTCGTCGTGATGCTGCCGCCGCTGCTGCTCTCGATGGGGCCGACGCTGACGCTGCTGGGTGCAGATATTCCGATGCCATTCCGGGCGCTGCACAGCCTCACCAACGGCATGTTCCGGATGCCCTGGCGGCTCGCGCCTATTTTCGTGATCGCCGGGGTGATCTTCGCCGCGAAGACGTGGACGTACATTAGCGCGGCTCGCCCTGTGTCTCGCCGTAGGGACGGGATATATCCCGTCCCTACATCCCATCACAACGGGCAGGGGGTGAGGCTCATCCTCGCCGCCGTGCTGCTGCTGATCGTCCTCGATGTGCGGCTGTACCAGACGCCACCAATCACCGACAGCTTCCGCCCGGAACGGCTGACACAGATCGAGCCGCCGCTGCCATCTTATGCGTTCTACGACGAGATCGGCGCGGAAACGGGCGATTTCGTGGTGTTGGAGGTTCCTACAGGCGCGGCCACTGGTGAAGTGATCTTAGGCGACCCTCGCGCGACACAGCTCCAGTTTTACGCCATACGTCACCAGAAGCGCACGCTGAACGGCTTCATTTCACGCGCGCCCATCGATTTCTTCTGGTCGATCCAGACCGAAGACCCGCTGTTGAGCTGGCTGGGGCAGCGGCGTTTCTTAGAACCTGAACTGGTCGAGCCGCGTCTGCGCCAGATCATTGACGAGTGGCCTGTTGGTTACGTGGTCGTGCATCAGGACATGATCGGTCGCGCGACCGTCACACCACAGGAGATCGTCGGCTACCTGAACAGCGTGGGCGACCTGCTGTGCCCGGTCTGGGTTGAGCGTGATGCCGTCGTGTACCGCAGCGCATCACACCCGCTGCCCTGCCCGCCGCGCACCCCGCCGGAGGCCGAACCCGGCGTGTACCAGATCGACCTGGGCAGCAGCGGCGACGAGCGTTACATCGGTTGGGGCTGGCACTGGTCGGAGGATGTCGGCGTGACCTGGCGTTGGGCGGGCGAGTACCCGCAGGCGCTGCTGTACGTCGATCTGCCGCCCAGTGATTACACCGTGTCGCTGGCAGCGCAGGCCTTTCACGAAGCGCGGACGCTGACCGTGCTGGCCGGGGATACAACGCTGGGCGACCCCGTGACGGTCGCGCCGGGCAGCCTGCAAACCTTCACCTTCAGCCTGCCCGCTGCTCTAGTGGGACAAGGGCAGCATATCACGCTGACTCTGGCATATGATGCGGTCGTCGTGCCGCAGGAGATCGGGCAGAGCGCCGACCCGCGCCGCCTGTCTATCGCGGTCGATTGGCTGCGCTTTGAGAGAGAGACACCATGAAATCACGCATCATCGCCGGGTTGTGGCTGCTGTTGGCGGCGGGCGCGCTGATCGCCGGGCTGCAAGCTGAACCGACCAAGCCGGAAAATCTGTGGATGCTGGTCGTGCTGGCCGTCATCGCCGGGCTGACGCTCTATACGCTGATCATGCGCCGCAGCCTGCCAGTGCTCAGCCGTGCACTGCGCGCGCTGCGCAGCAACGGGGCGCTGTTCTGGTTCGTCGTGCTGCTGGTCCTCAACCTGGGATTCGGCTGGTGGGTGGTGATCTATCAGCCCACCAATGGTTGGCCGCTGCTGCCCTTCGAGATCGCCTACCTGTGCGCGGTGGGCTGGATCTTCCTACTGCTGGCGTTCTACGACATGGACGGCCAGGCTGCCCGCGCGTTGGGTACAAGCCTGGGCAAGAGCCGCGTCTCCGGCCTGCTGCTGATGCTGACGACCGCGCTGGTGATCTTCTGGGCAGCAGAAGCCTATCTGCGCGTGTTCTACATCACCACCGACGCTTACGGCTTCACGGCGATGAACTACCACTGGTACAAGAACTTCCTGTGGGGCGACCGCAACCAGAACTCGCTGCAGTATCGCGACTACGAGCCGCTGCGTGATGTGCAGGACAGCCAGCGCGTCGCCGTGGTGGGCGATTCATTCGCCGTTGGGCACGGCCTGATGAGCATCAATGACAGCTTCCCGCAGCTCCTGGAAAAGCGCCTGGGAGCAGGCTGGGATGTCAACCTGGTGGCTACATCCGGCTGGGACAGCGACGTGCAGACCGCCTACCTGAACGCCTACTACGATAACCTGGTGCCCAACCTGCCTGGCACCGTGATCCTCTCCTACTACCTCAACGACATCGACTACCTGCTGCAAGCGCCGGAGGTCAACCCGGACGCGGTGTTCACCTTCCCGGAGAACCCAACACTGGCCTGGTTCGTGCTGAACTTCTTCACACCCAACTATGCCTACTACAACCTGCTCCAGTTCACCTCGCAGTCGAAGAACATCAACTTCCTGGAGCGGCTGATTGATGCCCACACCGACGATGCCATCTGGTCACAGCAGGCCGCCACGCTGCAGCAGATGGTCGATTGGTGCGCTGAACATGACGCCCGCCTGATCATCCTGCTGTGGCCGCACATCACCGCTGTGCAGGGTTCACAGCCAGCTACCGAGCGGGTGAAAGCCTTCTTTGAAGGCCAAGGCGCGACGGTTGTCGATATGAGCGAGCCGCTGAGCCAGCAGAACCCAGCAGACATGATCCTCAACCGCTTCGACACACACCCGAACGCTGCCGCCAACCGTTTAGCAGCCGACGCGCTCTACGCCGCGATCACGGGATCATGAGCAGTAGTATGCTGCTAACATAATGCAAAGTTTGTATTGGCCTTCGGCCAGGCGTCCCGCGCACGCGCGCAGGTACGCACCCCCTAGGCATGTTAGTCCGCTCAGTTTTTTGCTCGCTCAAAACCTCATACTTCATCCGCCTGGTAGTCCCGCCATCCGCGTGCCGCGCGCTGAAAATCCGGGTCATAACGGGCGGCATAGTCCGGCCTGGAAATCTGATTCATGTCCGTGCCCATCAACAGAAAAATAAGCTTTCCGCGCCGCGTCCCCGTGTGGCAGTAATGCGCCAGCTCATCATGTGAGTCGTATTCATACTTACGGCGGGGGCGGATGTGGCGGGCGTAGGCCTTAAAAGCGCTGGTCGTGCGTCTCCCGCGATGCTCATAGAAGTACAACCGCTTCGTTCGCGCGAGGCGCGGCAACCTGCCAGTGCATTTTACAGCAGGCTGAAGGGCTGTATTTTCGAGCAGCGCGGCAGCCGCATGGCGCAGCTTCCGGGCATTTCCCTTACGGGGGTGAATCTCTGCATCCTGAGGGAGATAACGGTTGGGCAGCCGCCAACTGACGAACGTCTCGCCCGCCGTGTCGCGGCACAGGTAGGCATACGACGGCACCAGGTCGTGGTGGGTCTCGTAGGTTTCGGCGTAGCGCACCCTCTTTTTGATGCCCGCGCGGGCCTCCCAGTCGCGCAGGGTGTTGGCGCAGCGCTGCCACAGGATTTCCAGCGCTTCCCGCCCAATTTCCACGAAGCCGTATTTTTCCGATTTCACGGCGAACCAGGCGTTGTACAGGCGTGCTTCCACGTCGGCCAGCGCCCCCGACATATCCACGTAGGTTTTGAAGGTGCCGGGTTTGTTGGTGTCGATCATGTCCTCGCGCAGTTCACGCGGGAAGGTGCGCCCCAGCCGGGTCGTCAGCCTCTCCGCGCCCGTCAGATACAGCCGCCCGGTCTCGGGATCGAACGTCCAGAACATGCCCGCGTAGCGCTTCAGCAGGTGCGTGATCATGCGGTTGCTGCCGACGATGCCCAGCCGCAGCAGTTCTTTTTTGAGCGTCAGACGGTCAATCCAGCCCGGATTGCGGTTAATCTGCTGCGCCAGTTGATGTGCCACCGCCCAGATGCGGAACGGCAGGACGCGCCCGGCGGCGACAGCCAGCCTTGCCAGCTCGACATCCACGCGAACGAACGGCAGCGCAGGCAGCGCACGCGGTTCGCGCGGTTGTTGAACGGGCAAAGCGGATGCCTCCGGCTGCGCTACAGCATCCAGCCTGAGGGGAAGCTGCGCCAGCCTGGCGGGGCGCGGTTCAGATGCTTGGGCGAGCTTCGGCCAGGACGGAAGCTCCGGCAGTTTGGCGTCGGGCATTTTGGCCGGGGGTGGCGCGGCTTTCTGCGCATCGTACTCCTCCGGCCAATCCGGCGGCGTCCACTCATCGCCCCAATCTAAGCGCCCTTCCTCGACCTCCCAGGGCATCGGCTCCCAGGTGCGCGCTTTCTTGGGCGGCAAGGGCGGCAGCACGATGCGCAAGTCTTCCGGGCTGGCCGTGCGGATAAAGTCGAGGATGGTCCGCAGCAGTGCACTATCGACGCAATCTGCTGTGGTGACCAAGAAAGTTACGCTTGTGTAGCTACCGACTTCCGCGTGTGTCGTCCCAGCCACATATTCATAGAGGCCAGGTGTGATCTCCCTGTCACTTATGAACTCACGCCTCGGCAGCCTGCGAATCCGATAGGCGAATAGCGCGGGATTTTTCTGCGGTTCTAGGAACACCACGCCGGGTTGCGCGCTGATTCTTGGGATGTCCCAATACCGCTCGAATATCGTCGTTCTTTTGGTTTGGTCGGGTCGCCGCTTCCGCCGCAGCTGTGCCCACCACCATTTGGGTCTACGCATCGCTCATCACCGGAAAACACTAATCAAATTGGCCATGTTTTGCCGAGAGACGCGCTGTTAGAATCGTAGATGACACTCAACAACCAGTCCGCCACGACTTTGGGTGAATGCGTTTTTTGGTTTTGCCGCGTCTCGCGGCAATTTCCTTTTATAGGACTGTTAACAGGCGAAACTATACCACGCCACATTTGAATTCCGCAAACCTGTTTTTTCAGGGGGGGGGACGGAATTTTTGTAGGGTTTGTCCTCCCTTGAGAACAGGCCTCATCTTCTCCCTAACGACGCGAATTAGGCCATGTTTCCAGAGCCTTACCGCTGCTGCGCCGCGCGATACTTCCCCATCTGAAAGCCCGGATGAATCAGTTATGATTCGGCGCGTCCACCCCAGGGAAGGATGTGCGTTTGAAGCAACTGATCGTCACCGGCTCCAGCGGCCTCATCGGCTCAGAGGTCGTCACCTACTTCGACCAGCGCGGCTGGCAGGTGCATGGGGTCGATAACAACATGCGCGCCGATTTCTTCGGCGAAAAGGGCGACACCCGCTGGAACCAGCGCCGCCTGGAAGCCACCTGCGGCAACTTCCGCCACCACGAACTCGATATCCGTGATCGGAGCGGCGTGCTGCGCCTGCTGGAGCGCATTCAGCCCGATCTGATCGTCCATGCCGCTGCCCAGCCCAGCCACGATCTGGCGGCGCGGCGACCGTTCGACGACTTCGACGTCAATGCCGTTGGCACGCTCAACATGCTGGAAGCGGCGCGGCGCTTCGCCCCGGAGTGCGTCTTCGCCTACCTCTCGACCAACAAGGTCTATGGTGATGGCCCGAACTTCATCCCGCTGACTGAACACGAAACGCGCTGGGATTACGCCGACCCGGCCTACGCCGACGGCATCGATGAGGATTTCGGCGTCGATCAGGTCAAGCATTCGATCTTCGGCATCTCCAAAGTGGCCGGGGATGTCGCGGTGCAGGAGTACGGGCGCTACTTCGGCATGAAGACCTGCTGCCTGCGCGGCGGCTGCCTGACCGGGCCGAATCATTCCGGCGTCGAGCTGCACGGCTTCCTCAGCTACCTGATCCGCTGCAACGTCGAGGAACGCGAGTACACCATCTACGGCTACAAGGGCAAGCAGGTGCGCGACAACATCCACGCCTACGACGTCGCGCGCTGCATCGAGCTGTTTTACGAACATCCGCAGCCCGCGGCGGTCTTCAACCTGGGCGGGGGGCGCGGCAACTCGGTCTCGATCCTGGAAGCCTTCGACCGCGTGGAGCAGCTCACAGGCAAGAAGATGCGCTACCGCTATGTCGATGAGGCGCGCATCGGTGATCACATCTGCTACATCTCAAACCTCAGCCACCTCAAGGCCAGCCTGCCGGGCTGGGACATCACGCGCACGCTCGACGATATCTTCGAGGAAATCGTCGCCGGCTGGCAGAAGCGCCTCAAAGAAGAGGTCAGGTAGGGGTAACCATGAAACTCTCGATCATCATCCCCGCGCGCAACGAAGAGGGCAACATCGGCAAGACGCTCGATAGCCTGCGGACACACCTCGATGCGGCTGGCCTGACCACCTACGAAATCCTGGTTGTCGATGACGGCAGCAGCGACCGCACCTACGAGATCGTGCGCGAGGCGGGCGCGCAGGATGAGCGGGTGCGCGTCATCCGCAACACCGGGCGCAACGGCTTCGGGCGCGCCGTCACTTACGGGCTGAATCACTTCAGCGGCGATGCCGTCGTGATTTATATGGCCGATGCCTCGGACTCGCCCGCTGATGTCGTCACCTACTACCACATCCTGCGCGACGAGGCCGACTGCGCGTTCGGCTCACGCTTCATGCGCGGCTCACAGATTTACGACTACCCGCGCTTCAAGCTGGTGATCAACCGCATCGCCAACCAGGTCATCCGGCTGATGTTCAACCTGTCGTACAACGACACCACCAACGCCTTCAAGGGCTACCGGGCGCACGTCATCGAAGGCTGCCGCCCATTCGTCTCGCCGCACTTCAACCTGACCATCGAAATCCCGCTCAAGGCGCTCGTGCGTGGCTACACCTACGCCATCGTGCCGATCTCGTGGCGCAACCGGGATGTGGGCGTCTCCGCGCTCAAGCTCAAGGAACAAGGCAGCCGCTACCTCTACACGCTGCTGACCGTCTGGTTCGAGTGGCTGCTCGTGCGGCACGACACGTACCGCACCGACGGCGGGGTATTCGTGCCCTGGGTGGCCGCGCAGCTCGACGAGGCAGCCGTGCCCACGCCGACATCAGACGGCGATTGAGGCGAGGATGGGGGCTTCCAGCACATTCGAGAACCGACTTGAGGCGATACCTCAAAAGAGATCACCCTGCCATCTTCATCGCAATGCGGTGGAGGTTTTGGGCGCGTTCAGGACCACAGCCCCACACTGAACAAAAATTCCAAAAACAATGCACCATTTCGTGGTTTCAGACGGGTTCATACAAACCTAATTTTTAAATTATTTTTATAAAAATTATAAATATTTTAATTATGTTTTGGTGCAAAAATGCTGGTTCCTGCGATTCATCAAAATGCGTTAAAAAACTGTTATACATATAACGATATGCAGTTTAAAAATAGCTAGCTCACCTGGGATTAATCTAAAACTTATGTTGTGGACTGCATTGGTTTAGTGATCAAAAAGCGCCCGATTGTTCAATTTTGTATTGATGAAAAGTTGTCAAAACTTGCATTTTTGCCTGTAAATCAATTAAAGTCACCACAAGCCAGACTCGATTGGAATCTGATTTGTGGTGACCATCAAAACTGTCAAATACCCTGCCCTATTCGGCATCCCGCGCGCAGCGAAATCCGACGAACCAACTGCGCGTTTCGGGCAGGTCGCGGAAGCGCGTCGCTGCCCCCACTCCGAAGTCGATGTAACTGCCCACGCCGCCGCGATACACCCGCCGCGCGGTCGCGTCGTCGAGGTTCTCGCGCCCATCAGCGGCCTCGTAGGGGTACGGCGCATAGGCGCTGCTGACCCACTCCCAGACGTTGCCCGCCATGTCCAGCGCCCCAACCCATGACGCTCCGGCGGGGATGCTGCCGACCGCAGCCGTCTCGTTGTTCGAGTTCTGGTCGAAGACCAGCAGCGCCGCATCCAGTTCATTGCCCCAGGGATAGAGCAGATTATCCGGTCCACGCGCCGCGTATTCCCACTCGGCTTCGGTTGGCAGTCGCGCGTCCCGGCTGGCGCAGAAGTCGCGCGCCTCGAACCAGGTCAGGTTTTCGCGCGGGCGCTGCTCGCCGCCGAAGTTCCCCTGCGACCCGAACTGGGCGTTAGTCACCTCGGTGCGGTCGATCCAGTACGGACGGTCGAAGCAGATGCGATGCTCCGGGCTTTCGTCGCGGCGGCCTGCAGCGTTGCCCATCGTGAAGCAGCCCGGCGGCACCTGCACCATCTCCACGCCGCCGAATGTCTCTACGACAGGTGTCCAATCGGCGTTGGAGGCAATCGGCGTCGGGCCGGGCGTGACGGTTGGCGTCGGCGGGGCGGCGGGCGTGCAGGCGGCGAATAAGAGCAGCATGATCAGCCAGTGCGCTTTCATGGCGTATCCCTCACAGGTAACATTTTGTGCGATTTTTCACGTATTTAACCCCAGGTGAGTATAAACGATGGATGAAACAGGCGGGAATCTTGCTATCGCGGTGGGCGTCGGGACGGCGCTGCTGGCCGTCGTACTGGTCTTAGCCCTGCTGATCGGGGTGCTGCTGTTGGCCGGGGTCAGCACGCCCGTCGAAGTCGCGGCGGTCGCCACGAACACGCCCGCGCCGACCCCTGCGCCTGTCCTCAGCCACACGCAGCCCGCAGATGGCAGCGCCTACCGCTGGCAGCCGGTTGCCGACAACCTCGACAGCGCATTGTACGTCACGCACGCGGGCGACGGCTCCGGGCGGCTGTTCGCGGTTGAGCAGTCCGGGGCGGTGCTGGTCATCCCGGACGAGGGCGTCACCCCGCGCCTGTTCCTCGATCTTTCCGACCAACTGCCCTCCTCGGTGTTCCAGGGCGGCTACACCGAGCAGGGGGTACTCGGCCTGGCCTTTCACCCTGATTATGGAGAAAACAGGCAGTTTTTTGTCAGTTACACCGATTTTCGAGGGGAAAGTGTACTGACTAGCTACCGAGTTTCTGCCAACCCTGATGAAGCTGATCCGGACAGCGCCGTCGAGATTCTGCGCGTGCCACAGCCCTTCCCCGACCACAACGGCGGGCACATCGTCTTTGGCCCGGATGGCTACCTCTACATGGGATTCGGCGACGGCGGCAACGTCAATGAACCGAACACCCGCAGCCTCGACCCGGCATTGTTCCTCGGCAAGATCATCCGCATCGACGTGAACAGCATCCCCTACGGCGTCCCGGCGGATAACCCCTTCGTCAGTGTGCCGGGCTACCTGCCGGAGATCTGGGCGCAGGGGCTGCGCAATCCCTGGCGCTTCAGCTTCGACCGCGCGACGGGCGAGCAGTACGTCGCGGATGTCGGCCAGTGGGATTGGGAAGAGGTCAATGTGCAGCCGCCGGGCGTAGGCGGACAGAACTACGGCTGGAGCGCCTACGAAGGCAGCAGCGTTTACCTGCCCGATGTGATCGTCGAGAACCCGACCATGCCCGTTCTGGAGTATTCCCACGATGTCGGCTGCTCGATCACCGGTGGCTATGTCTATCGCGGCACACGGATGCCTGAGCTGAACGGCTACTACTTCTACGGTGACTACTGCAACGGCATCATCTGGGCGGCTTACCGCGACGCGGCGGGGGCGTGGCAGACCAGCGTGTTCATGGACACCGAATTCGTGATCAGCTCGTTTGGCGAGGATGAGGACGGTGAACTCTACCTGGTCGATTACAAAACGGGCGTCTACCGTCTGACGCGCCCGTAACGCCCGTCCCAGGACTGCCCTCACACCTGCTGAGGCCGTGAACTGCTTAGTCCGCACATCCTTCCAGTGGATGTGTCACTACAAGTGCGCGCGATTTGTGATGGATGCTTTGGGATGAGGGCTGAAAGCTGTCTGATGCGCAGCCCTCTGCCCTATCCGCGCGACTGCTGATGGGGCAAATTATGCCGCCAACGATTAGACGGACAATGACGTTTTGTCCGTCTTATTTAAACGCCTTTTGAACCTGAATTAAACGGTTCTGTTACATCCTGATCCCCACCTGCTCAGCAGCCATTTTCAGAAATTGCAGCTATCCACTTTTTCCGACGCGCATCAACCATAACCCCACCCTCGATTGATCGTCCGGATGACGGAGTTTCACGGATAGATGAACAGATTCCAAAAGTCACCGTAACTTTTTCATTCCTCTCCAGTCGGTATTGGCGTGGTCAGCAATTGAATGCCTGAACCCGCATTAACCGATGGATGGGAGATCAAAACTGTGAAGAAGTTCGCACGCATTACCTTCTTGTTCGCCCTGCTCTTCTCGGCCCTGGCAGCTCCTGGCGTGTTCGCCTCCGACGACAACAGCAACGACAACGGCAATGACAACAGCGATGACACCGAATACGTCGTTGTCGAAGTCATCGACGGTATCGAGGTCCTCGTACCTGTTGAATGGGATGACTACGAAGATCTGGAAATTGAGATCAGCGCTGAAGATGCCCTGAAGGCCGCTCGCGCCATCTACCCCACGTTTGAAGTCGAAAAGATCGAACTGACTGAAGACGATGACCAGTACGTCTGGGATATCGAATTCGAAGGTGGCCGCGAAGTTGAAGTCTCGACCGATGACGGCGACATCATCGACTGGGGCTACGAGCACGAGACAGACAGCGAAGATGACGTGCCCGGCGGCCCGGATGATAACAGCAACGACAACGGGTCGGACGACGACAACAGCAACGACAATGACTCGGATGACGACAACGACAACGGGTCGGACGACGACAACAGCAACGACAACAGCAACGACAACAGCTCGGATGACGACAATAGCAACGACAACGACGACTAAATCGTTCTGAGTGAAGTCAAAAGAGAGGCGCGGCGACTAGCGCCTCTTTTTATTTAGCACCAACGACAAGGGCGCGTCCTGCCCACCCTTGTCCTATCACCCCAGCAGCGACATCGAACGCATGAAATTTTCTGTGATCTGCCGCGCATCATCTTCGCTCGTTTCGACGCGTTTCACCACCACAAGATCATCATCATCAAGCGCGGGCGCGACCAGTTTGGGAACATTCATCGGCTTGAAACCGCTCAACTGCGGCGGTGGGGCGGCAGCGGCTGGCGTGGGCTGCGCCATCATCATGCGCTGAAACTGCTCGATCAGTTCGCCGCCACCCGGCGTGAACTGGTGACGCAGGTGCGGGAACAGCTCGAACAACACGCTCAGATCGCCGCGCTCCAGCGACCAGAACAAGCGCAACCCGTCGCGGATGGCGCGTGAGAAACGCCGGGCGCCTTTCTCGCGCTCGATGCGTTCGATCATGCCACGATCTTCATCCTGGTACAGCCAGAACTTAAACTGTTTACGTCGCTTCGATGCCATTATTTCACCTCTTGCTCTGGGTGCGGACAGCATGATGCAAGTTGCATTACGCATCGTGCATCATGTATGGGTGGTATTTTAGCAATAGTGTTAAAAAACAGCCAATCAGCAAGATTACAAAGTTAAAACATGGAACAAACAGCACATTAACTGAGCCAGATAATGTCAATTTGGGTAAATAGGGATGCTCAGGGCGGTAGAACAGAATAGTTTGTATTTCCGCGTGACCTGGCAATTGTGCATCCAGTTATCTATGTGTTGGAAAATCAAGATAACTGTGACGAACTTGGCAGTTTGCTCGCATGTAAGTAAAATTCGCCCAAAATGACCGCTCTTTGGAATACCGAGGGACGGCGACTGCTGAGCAAAAACACTAGCTAGTGACTGTATAAGGACTACTATCATGAAAACTGGCGAACTCGCCTTCCTGCTGGGAATCTCTGACCAAACGATCGTCTCCTGGACGAATCTCCCCGATGTACAGAAGTTCCTCTCGCCAGAAGCGACGGGCGCGGCGGGAAACATCCAGCGCATCTTCACCGAAAGTGATGTAGTCGTCCTCAACAGCATTCGCTCGCTGCGCGCCAAAGGCCGCCCGGATTGGAAAGATGTCATTGCCACCCTGGAACAAGGCTGGCGCGACCGTAACTTCCCACAGCACGCCGCCGCCCGTGATGTGCGTACCGTGCCTGTGCCGCAAGCGATGCAGGCCGCAGAACTGGCTGCCATGACCCGCGAGCGCGATTCCGCCCTGGCTCAACTGGATGATTTGCGCCAGCAGATCAACGAGGCGCGCCAGGAAACCAATCGCGTGCGCGAGATGCTGGGCAACAAGATCGAGAAGCTCCTGCGCGAGGTTGGCAAGCTCGAAGGCATGATCGAAATCCTGCGCGAACAGCAGCAGAACAAGGCGGACTAACCCTTATGCGACTGACATTTCTCGGCGGCGCGGACGAGGTGGGTGCCAGCGGCACGCTCATCGAAATCGCGGGCAAGAAACTGCTGGTTGATGCGGGCATCCGCATCATCGCCAAGAACCGCCGCCGCATTACCGATGACCAGCTCCCCGATCTGCGCCTGATCAGCGAGGCGGGCGGGCCAGACTACATCCTGGTCACGCACGCGCACACCGACCACACAGGCGCGCTGCCGCTGGTCGTCGAGCGTTACCCCAACGTGCCCGTGCTGGCGACCGCGCCGAGCGTCGCGCTGATCCGCGTGCTGCAAGCCGACGCGCAGCGCATCATGAAGAACCGCCAGGAGGAAGAAAACGAACTGCCGCTCTTCGACGAGGTGGCCGTGGAGCGCCTGCTCAACGCCATCCAGGAAGTCGAGATGCGCCAGTCGGTGCGGCTGGGCGAGGGCTTGCAGGTCACGTATCACACGGCGGGGCACATTCTGGGCGCGGCCATGCTCGTGCTGGAGAGCGAGGAGGGCACGCTGGTGATGTCCGGCGACCTCTCACTGTCGCCGCAGCGCGCCGTGAAACGCGCCGATACGCCGCGCATCAAGGCCGACGCGCTGGTGCTGGAGAGTACCTATGGCGGCAAGCTGCACGCCAACCGCGCTGCCGAAGAAAAACGCCTGATCGAGACCCTCAAGGGCGTCGTGGCACGCGGCGGCAAGGCGCTCATCCCGGCCTTTGCCCTCGGTCGCGCCCAGGAAGTGCTGCAAATCCTGCTCGCTAACCGCGACGAGATCGGCGTGCCGGTCTACGCCGACGGCATGGTGCGCGCGGTCTGCCAGGCTTATACGCGTTTCGCGGACTGGCTGCCGCCGGAGACGGTCAAAGCTGCCAAAGATGATCCCCTGTTCTTTCGCGGCCCGGTCAAGGCGGTGCAGAGCCTGGCGCAGCGCGATGAGATCGCGCGCGCTGACAGCCCGGCCATCATCGTCTCGTCGAGCGGGATGCTCACGGGCGGGCCGTCGGCGTTTTACGCGCGCTACCTGGCCGGAGATGCGCGCAACGCCATCCTGCTGACGGGTTACCAGGACGAGGAAGCGCCGGGGCGTTTCCTGCAAAGGCTGCTCAAAGAACGCGGCGAGGGCGAGGAAATCCCCTTCACGGTGGACGGCCAGACCGTCTCGCTGCGCTGTGATCTGGGCACCTATTCGCTCTCCGCGCACGCCGACGAGGCCGAATTGATCAGCGTGGCCGAGGCCTTCGACATGGAAGAGATCGCGCTGGTGCACGGCGACCCCGGGGCGCGTCACAGCCTGGCGACAGGGTTACGCGCCCGCAGTCGTATTGTGCGGCTGCCAGTTTCCGGGCAGGCGCTGGAATACAGCTTCCAGAAACGCCCCTGGCAGGTCGGTAAGGTCAACGCGGGTAGTCACGCAGGCGCAGTCGATCCGGCAGCGCTCTGGGAGGCTTTAAAAGCGCAGGCGGGCAGTTTCTACAGCGCCCGCGAACTGGCGCAGGTCTGGGCGGGCGACGCCGAATTGGCGAACGAGATCAGCGCGGCGCTGACGGTGGACGGCCTGTATTTCACGCCGGACTGGCGCAGCGCCGGCACGTTCCAGGTGCGGACTGCCGAGCAGGTCGAACGTACGCGCCGATGCCGCGAGATCATGGCCGCGCACCCGCAGCTCGTCGGCCAGCTTGTTGTGCTGCGCGACACGAACAACCGCCCGCGCATCGGCGTTGTTCAGGGAGCGCACCGCGAAGGCTTCGAGGCGGCGGTGCTGGGTGCGAAGGGCCGTCATTACGCGGGGGATGCGTTGGTGTGGGCGGTCGGGGTGTGGCAGGGGCCGCGCGAGGGCGGGGCGCTCAACGCGGCGCTGAACACGCTGGCAAAAACGGCAAAGCTGGCACAAGAGGCGCTGATGCCATTTGAGAAACGGCAGGCGCTGGTGAACACTGCCAGCCCTGTGCAGCCTCCTGATCTGCTGCCCGCCGAACTGCCGGAAGGTCTGACGCGCGAGGCGGCGCTGACGGCCATCGCGCTGCGGCTGGCGGGAGATGGGGCGCTGTGGTCGGCGGCGGGGCTGCTGCCCAAGCGCGCGTTTTCGGGCGAGCCATTGGAGCAGAACGCTGCCCGCGCCATCGCGCTGGAGAGTTTCCCGCCGGAAGCCCGGCTGCGAAAAGTGGGGCTGGAGGTGCACCGTAAGCGCCTGACGCTGACCTTCGACTTTCCGGAGCGCGTTATTGAGCGTTTCAACGGCCAGATCGAGGCGCTCGAAGAGGCGACGGGATGGGATGTGCAGGTGAACCCGGCTACCAACCAACAGGCATTGGGTGGAGCGCTGACCGAACTGCTGCCCCCCGGCAGTCAAATCGTCAAAGGGCCGTCGTTTTTCATGGATCGGCGCGAGGTGCAGGCTGACCTGCGCGGCGTCGATGACCCCGTGGCGCTGGCCGCCAGCTTCCTGGATTTGAGCGGCTACCGGCTGACGCTGGCGGGTGAGAAGGCCACCCCGGCAGCCGCAATCGCGCCCGCCACTCCCGGCGCAGCCACCCCGCGCGGTGGTCGTCCTCCGATGGAAATCAACGCGGCTTACGGGCTGATTAAAAGCCGTTTGGATGCGTTGGGACTGCTCAAAACCAGCCTGAAACAGGGTGAAATCGTGCTGACGTTCATCTCGCCGCAGGTGGGGATGCGCCATCAGGAGGCCATCACCGCGCTGGCGGAGGAGACAGGCTACGCGCTGCGGCTGCACCCCAACCCTGACCAGAATGCCATTCTGACCATCGTGCAGCGCGAGGTGCGCGCGGCAGGGTGGGGGGTACGCAAAGGGCCGGGGCTGCATGTGGAGCGCTGCGAGGTGGTCTACATACTGGCTGCGCCGCCGGATGAGGCTGTCCTGTCCGCCGTGATCGAACGCATTCTGGAGCAGACGGGGTACAGCCTGGTGGTGAAGTAGAGAACCCCTCAAGGGTAGGTTTTTTCGCGCCGCCTGGCTATCCGCCGCGTTCGTAGGGACACGGCACTGCCGTGTCCGCCGCAACCTGCGAATACCTACCCCTGACCCCCTCCCATCAAGTGGAGAAGGGGAGACAGGCGCAGCGAAACCGGGTGAGGTTCGTCCCCTATGCGCCCGTTCCGGCTTGTTCACCTGCTGCCTGCTCCTCGCCCTGGTCACGCTTTTTGCGCCGTGCCGCGCGTTTCTCCGCGTGGAATTTCGGTACTTCCTCATGGAGCGCTTGAGGATGCTCTGCGCGCCAGTTGAGCCGCGATTTTTCGATGATCATGCCCGCAGGATTCCGCAGGATGCTTTTCTGC
>JAEUQX010000021.1 GCA_016788625.1 Anaerolineae bacterium | reverse complement strand
ATAGCTGCTGGCGTATAACTGGCTTGCTGCCAGTCAAAAGCGACGACTTGCTGTGTATCCGGCAGGATTGCCAGATTGCTCAGCCGGAAATCACCATGACGCAGCGTGAACGGGAACGAAGCGAGCTTGGCAACCACTGCTTGGGGATGATTCAGAACCTGCTGCACGATTTCGCGGCTGTCGGCTTCCAGCATGTCAAACAAGGCATTCCATCCCTGCTTACCCATTGCAAATATATGAGGGGCGACATCCTGAATTGCTTCCCAGTATCGCTCCGATAGTAGCGTTTGCATGACCTCAATATCGGCCAAACCCAGTACCGGGTTTTTTAGGCTATCATCCTGCCAGAAGAGGGCGTGCATCTCAGCCAGGCTGTCGAGAATTCTGAACAACTGGGGCATCGCGGGAGGGCTGTATTGAAAGGGTGGAAACACCCCGCGCGAAACATCTTCCATGAGGATACTGAAATCGTCCCCATCATGGCACGCCGCCAACTGTGCGTGCTGCAAATGCGGTTGAACCCGATCCAGAATCCCGTACTGCCACAGTGTTACTGAACGGCAGAGGGTGTCCTGCGAGCCAATCGCCAGCCAATCACGCCGGGGAAAGAGACTTTTCATTACCAGCGACTGTTCATCTGCCCAAACCCGGAACAGTTGATTGCTGGAAAAGTCCGCGCCCATCGGTTCGAGGCGCACAGTAGTTACTTTGCGCTTGAGCATGTCGCTAAGCGTCTCTGGCGCGAGCATTTCCTCGGCGCTGCTGTACAACGTGTATCGGGCTTCAAGCTGATTAATCATCATAGCGCCTCGTCAAGTCATTCAATTGTTAAAAATATCGGATGGTCTCTCACAACAAAGGTATTGCATTGATCACATCCTGACCGAACCGTTTCACCATGTGTTCTTCGAAAGTCCTGCGTTCAGGATCGGTTTGCTGACTGTAGAAAAATGTGCAAATGCCGACAGAGCGCATGGCCTCAAAACAGCGTCCCAGATCCAACATCACCTGCCACGCTGTATCATCAAATTTCTCACCCAGATAGCTCTCCAGCCGGCGGCGATAGTAGCGGATCGCATCATCTTCGCTCATCGCGGCATGCACATAAGCATTCTTGACAAACCAGGCCAGGTCTATGGTCATGAGCGAGTAAGCCGACATCTGCCAGTCCAGCGCAATTAGAGAGTCTGGCTTCACAAATGCCAGATTCTCGGCTCGATAGTCCCCATGCAGCAATGTTACCGGGTAACGCTTGAGCGCCTGGAACAGCCGCTGTGGATTTTCAATCAGATCCAACATAGGCTCGAAGACTTCAGTCGGCAAGACATTCGGTAAGGCCTCCCATCCTTTTCGCACCCACTCGGGAACCGCACTGCCTTGATAATCGGGATGCTGTCGTGCCTTCGGCAGCGCGGTTTGATCGAGCATCGCACTGGGACTACACAGGCCAAGTTGGGGGTCTTGCAGGCTGTGGTCATTCCAGAAGGTGGCGTGGATGCGAGCCAGTACATCAAGAAAGATGGGCACCCGTTCCGGGGACATGGTGTCACCCCACGTATGCACGCTGCCTGTCAGGTCATGCATCAGAATGCCCCATCCTTTGCCATCGCGGGCACAGGCAATGATTTTGTGTTCAACATAGGGCATTAGTTGGTCCAGAAAGCCGTACTGCCAAAGGGTAACCGACCGGCACTGATGGTCATCGCTGGCAAACATAAGCCAATCATGGTCGACTGACATACGTTTCAATACCAGGCGTTTAGCGTTGGTTTGGACATAATCCATGTGACTACCGGCGACACCGCCATGCCCATTCATGGGCTGTCGTTCAACATGGGTAATAGTCTTTGAGAGCAGGTTACTCAGTGTTTGTGGTGCGAGCATGTCTTCAATGCTGTCGAACACTGTGTGTTTCGCTTCTAGCTGCTTAATCATGACGGTGACTCCAATCACTCAGGCTTCTGGGCGACTGTGAGCAGGGCCGGCCATGCGAGGGTGATCACGCCGTCGACTCGGCGCGCTTCGATTTCAGCCAGCATATAGTCGCGAATATTCTGCTGTACGGCGGCGGGCTGGCTCTCCAAAATCAACTGGCTTCGCACCGCGATCTTGTCCGTGAGGTTCAGCATTGTCTGAGCGCTGGCCGTCTGCACAGCAATGGGCAATCGCTGGAACTGCGGTGCGGAAAACCCCGCTTGTTTAACGATGCGTTCGCAGGTCTGTTGATCAGCGTGTCGCATCTGCGTCCAGGCGCTCGGCAGTGTAAAAGGTACGGTCGCGCAGGCGGCCAGCGCATCACGTCCAATCGCAAAGAACTCGCCCCCGTCGTCCGGGCCGCACCACAGCGTGAATGCAAAGCGTCCGCCCGCCCGCAGCACACGAAAGGCTTCCGCCACCGCTGCCTGCGGGAATTCCATGTGCGACAGCCCAAACGAGCAGCACACAGCGTCAAAGCTGGCATCCTCGAAAGTCAGGTTCGCCGCATCCGCGATCTGGAAACGCTGAGTGGGATAATTCGTACTTGCAACCGCGACCATCGGTTGGGCGAAATCAACGCCCTGGCTGATCGCCCCGCGTTTGGCTGCCGCTGCCACCAGATGCCCGGTGCCGCAGGCAACATCCAGCAGGTGTTTGCCCCGCAAATCCCCAAGAGCATTAAGGACGGGCGCAATCGCCTGGGTTGAAATGCCGGCGAATACATCGTCATAGAAGGCAGCGCGCTGTGACCAGGCTTCGTGCTCGATCTCGTGAAGTGTCCTTGTTTGCATCGCAGTACCCTCGCTGATTCCGATCAACGATCAGCAGCATACGCCATTCGGGACTGACCTGTCATCGAGAGGACTACTGATTTCGGATTTGCGGACGAGTAGGTATTGACCGCAGTCGTCTACGTAATTTTACGTAGACAGCAGGTTGTGCTTCATCGCAAAGGCGGATGCGGCGGTGCGGTTTTCGCAGCCCGTCTTGTTGAGGATGTTGGTGATGTGCGTATTGACCGTGCGCGGGCTGATGGTTAGCGCGTCGGCAATCTGTTGGTTGGTCGCGCCGCTGGCAACCAGCCGCAGGATTTCGACCTCGCGCTGCGTCAGCCCGGCAGGATAGACCATTTTTTCGGGGAGCGGTTGCTGTGCCGGATTATCCAACTGCGCCAGCCAATAGGAGTCGTTGAAGACATCCTGAAGGGGTGAGCCAGCCAATGCATGGCGGGTTTGACTGATCAGCACTGTCGCCGCTTGCACAGGTTCGACGCTGGATTCACCTATGCTGCGCAGCGCCTGTGCCAGGTTGAGGCGTATCTTCCAGCGCAGTGACCCATGCTGAATCGCGTCGGCATCAGCAACGCCTTGCCGAAGGTGCTGCACCGCCGCCTCTCGCTGCTGCATCGCAAGCAATGCCAGCCCTTCAAACCAATGGCTCTTGGCGATGTTCTTCGCGGCGCTGTATTCCTGGGCGAATGCGCGCGACTCTTGCGCGAAGGTGACAGCGCGGTCGAAATCGCGCTCCGCAAGGTGGAGTTCGGTCAGCAGCAGCAGATAGCGATTGTGGTAACGAAAGCGGGCGTAATCGGGCGCGTCCATCATAGCCTCGAACTGCCCGGCATACGCCTGCGCATCGCTGAGGCGTCCCAGGTGCAGCAGGTCAGTGGCGATGTTCAGCAGGCAGTAGCGCCTCATTTCATAGCGGCTGACCCCTTTATTGACCTGCGTGGCTGCCAGCGCACGTTGATCCCAGGCCAGAGCCTGATCTGCTGCGCCCAGTTCGAGGAAGAGGTAGCCCATCTGGTTCAGCAATCGCGGTAACTGGTGGTGATAGGGATCATTCTGTTCCGTCTGGTCGAGGACGGTGCGGATATTCTGGTAGGCATCTGCGTAGTCGCCTGCTTCGATCTGTGCGAAGCTCAGCACCTGATAGCCGCCCGAAATGTAGAGCAGATTGCCGGACTTCAACCCGTAATCGAGACACTGCTGCGCGTGCGCTTTTCCATCGGCATAGTGCCCTGACCAGATCGCCGCATAAGCTTGCTGCCGGAACATGCCGCTGTGTGTTTCATGATCCTGGAGTGCGCTGCTGAACTGGCGGAACTGCTCGACATGATAAGAGTGGGCATCGAACTGTCCACGAATGAGCAGAAGATAGATCATGGCCGCGTGCGCCTGTGCCTGCAATTGGGCATCGCCGAGTTGTTCAGCGACCTGGATGGCCTGCTGCGCGGTCTGTTCAGCGGCCTCCGTCCGGTATTGGGCGATGCGGACATTGACGAGGCTAATGAGCGCATGCCCTTCAGACTTCAAATCCCCAAGCGCGCGCGCTGCATCATGCATCCGGTTGTAGTCTGCTTCCGCCTCGACCAACTGGTCGAGCACGCGGTAGGTGCGTCCTTGCTCCTCATAGATGTTCATCAGACTCTGCGATGCGCCATCAGTTCCACTGCGGCGCAGCGCGTCGAGCGCTTTGTGATACCAGTCGAGCGCACGATTGTTGGCGAAACTCCTGGCCGCTTCTCTGCCCGCCATATAGCAGAAATGCGCGGCCTTCTGCCAGATGTCCGCCTCGTAAAAATGATGCGCGATCCGCACGAAATCCAGCGGCGGTTTGTTTTCCAGGATGGTGCCCACGCGCTCGTGCAGCCGTTTGCGTCGCCGGGGGTGCTGCTGGGTGTAAAGCACCTCACGGATCAGGCCGTGCGAGAACTGATACAGTTCATCCTCCTCGCTGACGACGCGGATGAGGTCGGCCTTCAGGAGATCTTCCAGGGTTTTTAGCAGGGTATCTTCAGGCAGTTCAACCAGGTGTTCAACCAGATCGAGCGCCCAGGTTTCGCCCATTACCGCTGCGTGCAGCAGCAGCGACTCTGCGGCTTCACCCAGGCGGCTGACGCGCTGGATGATCACCTGTTTGAGTAGCCTGGGCACGGGGATCGATTGGTCGGGTGGTAACCACTGTCCGCTGGCATCCTGGGTCAACAGCCCTTGATCGAACAGATCATGCAGCAGTTCAATCGTGAACAGCGGATGCCCCTCCGCGCGCTGATACAGATAGTCGGCTAAATGGGGGTGGAACGGGCCGCGATAGGCCGTGACAAGCTGCGCCGTGTCGTCGCGGGTGAGCGGTTGCAGACGCAGTGTTTCCACAGCCCGGTTGCGGCGGAACAGGGGGACATAATTGTAGAGCGGGTGGCCGTGTTGGGCTTCGTCTGAACGATAGGTGCTGATGAACAGTATGGAATGCTGTTCAAGCTGCTCAACCAGGCGGTTGAGGACTTCCAGCGAGTCGCTATCCGCCCAATGCAGATCGTCCAGCAGGATCACCAGGGGTTGGACAGCCGCACACACACCCAGCCAATTGGCCAGCGATTGCAGCAGGTGCTGCACTGACTCGGCTTTTGCTCCCTGGCCGAATGGTGCTGCCAGATGACTGGCTGAGATACCGACTCGTTTCTCGACTGCGCGCACCACCTCCTGCCACAACCAGAACGGCGTCGCACCGTGTTCATGACAGCGCCCTACAACGAACGCCGCGCCAATCTCCTGTGCGCGCACCGCCTGTACCAGCGCCAGTGATGTCTTGCCGATGCCCGAAACACCCTCGATCAAAATCAGGCTGCTCTGCCCGGCGACCGCTGCTTGCAGCCGCCGCTCCAGCGCCGCCAGCAGGTTGGCACGGCTGCCGCGCAGTACGAACTGGTGGACAAGATGCAAATAGGCGGCCTCGTAGACGGGCTGTGCATCCTGAAGGGCGCGTGCGAAGTCGATGAGCTGGGCGAAATCGCGCTGTTCTGTAGCCCCGCGAAACGGTTGGCTGCTGAGATCCAGCGCCGTGTTCGGGTGCTGTGCTGAAAACTGTCGAATCAAGTCACGGACGAGTTCAAAACCGCTCATCAATGGCAATCTTTCGCTGCATGTACGTCATTATACTGATAAACGAAGTCCGCGTATCAGATTATCGCAGCAGCAGGAAAGATGATGCCCGTCGATGCGCGTGGCCGACCCGCACAGTGCCTCACACGCCGCTGTAGGTGAACGCCGCCCAATAGTACGGGCGTTCGTAGGGTTTTTCGTGCGGTGCGAGTCCTTTCATAATCGTGATTTCGACATAGGCAGCGCTTGCTTCCGCCTGGCTCATGCGCGGGATCAGGAAGGACTGGTAATACTCGCCGATCTCCGCGCCCGTCGCGCTGCGCAGCCAGACCTGCGCCGCTCGCAGCGCCTGCATCGGGGGCAGCGGGTTCTGCGCGTCGAACATGTGCTGGTACATGCGCTCCATCAGCAGCGCCGTGCTGCGGTCTTCCACCGTCCACAGGCTGCTGATCACCGCGCGCGCCCCGGCCTGCATGAAGGCGGCTGGCAGCCCCACGAACTCGTCCGGCACATTTTCCACATCCACGATGCCCGTCTCGCAGGCGGAGAGCGTCACCAGCGGCGCGGCGCGCAGGTCAAGCTGCGCGATGATCGCCGCCAGGGGCAGCGCGGCTTCCCCGGCCAGGGACAGCGCCGAGGCGAAGGCATCCCCGCCCCAGGCGTAACCGCCGTGACACGAGAGATGCACGAACGCCTTGCCCGGCGCGCCGTCGATCACAGCCTGGACGGTGGCCGCGTCGTCGAGCAGCGCCTGCGCCTTGAACAACTCAGCGATGCCCTCGGCCTCTGCGCGCGCGTTGGGCAGGTCGCCCAGCGTTGGGTATTTGCTGACCCCGGCCACCAGCGCACCCTGCCCGCTGGGGGTGCGGCGTTTCGCGCTGGCGAGGGCGCTCATCGATGGCGTATAGCTAATCGCGTAGTCGTCCATGAAGTAGCGCCGCTGGCCGTCCACGATGCGCCAGGCGGCGTGCAGCGGCAGCCGGTTGCTGTCGCCCTGCGGCATGATCAGCACGGGCGCGTCCTGCTGGATGCCGAGCGTCTTCAGGTGCGCGTGAATCGGGCCGACGAGCTGCTCCCACAGCCGCCCCGTCACATCCTCGATGCCTGCCAACAACGCTTGCGAACCCGACCGACCGAAGCGGTAGTCGATATAATAGCCTAGCCAGCCGGGCGCGCCGTCACGTTCGCGCGTCAGAGCGTAGAGGTTATCGAGGGTGAAATCGTCCAGGCGGATGACCTGCTCCTCGCTGAGCGTCTGCGTCCCGCCGGGCACGACGAAGACCGCGCTGCCCTGTGGCGTGAACAGCGGCGCGACCAGTGCCCCGCCCGCCGGGATCAGCTTCAGCAGCGCGTCCAGCGCCAGGCCTTCCGGCAGGAAGTCCGGGTAACGCCCGCGCAAATCGGCCAGATGCGCCCGCAGCGCCGCCCAGGCCGCGCGCAGTTCCTCGGCGATCTGCCGTTCCTCGCGCCGCGCCGGGTGACCAGCGGGCAGGCGCGCCTCGTACTGGTAGTTACGCACAGCCTCGCGCAGTTCCTGCAAACGCTCGCGCTCGTCCGCTTTCAAGTGTTCCAGGTTGGCATCATTCAGCGCCAGCGCCTCGGCCAGCAGCCGCGCCCGACCGGCCTCAAGCTGCGCCAGTCCTTCATCAAAACGACCCAACCGCAGGGCGCTGTAGGTCGCAAGAATGGAAAGCTGCCCGCCGCGCGCGACGGCGTCCTGCCGGCCCGCGTCGCTGGCAGCGACCCCGAAGATGTCCTGCCCAACATCAAGCGCATCCCGACACGTCTGATACGCTTCTGCCCAGCGTCCTTCAGCCACGTAGAGCAGGCTCAGGTTCGTCAGTGTTTGCTGATGTTCGACGGGCATGGCCCGCTGCGTCATGACGCTAAGCGCCTGCTGGTAGGCAGCGATGGCCTGCTCGATGTTGTCGGCCTTCTCGCCGCAAATGCGATTGCGGTAGGCGATCGCCAGGTTGATCATGGTTGCCGCCCAATCGACGGGCATGGCCTGCTGCGTCATGACAGTGAGCGCCTGCTGGTGGTAGGCGATGGCCTGCTCGATGTTCTCGGCCTTCTCGCCGCGAATGCGGTCAGAGTAGGCGTTCGCCAGGTTCATCATGGTAGTAGCCCACTCGATGGGCATGGCCTGCTGCGTCCTGACGCTGAGCGCCTGCTGGTAGGCGGCGATGGCCTGCTCGATGTTCTCGGCTTTCTCCCCCCGGATGCGGGAAAAGTAGGCGTTCGCCAGGTTCATCATGGTAGTGGCCCACTCGGCGGGCATGGCCTGCTGCGTGCGGACGCTGAGCGCCTGCTGATAGGCAGCGATGGCCTGCTCGATGTTCTCGGCTTTCTCCCCCCGGATGCGGGAAAAGTAGGCGTTCGCCAGGTTCATCATTGCGGTGGCCCACTCGACGGGCATAGCCTGCTGCGTGTGGACGGTGAGCGCCTGCTGGAGGTAGGCGATGGCCTGCTCGATGTTCTCGGCTTTCTCCCCCCGGATGCGGTTGCGGTAGGCACTCGCCAGGTTCATCATGGTAGTGGCCCACTCGACGGGCATAGCCTGCTGCGTGCGGACGCTGAGCGCCTGCTGGTGGTAGGCGATGGCCTGCTCGATGTTGTCGGCCTTCTCGCCGCGAATGCGGTTGTGGTAGGCGAGCCCCAGGTTCATCATGGTAGTGGCCCACACGATGGGCATGGCCTGCTGCGTCATGACCGTAAGAGCCTGCTGTTAGGAAGCGATGGCCTGCTCGATGTTCTCGGCTTTCTCCCCCCAGATGCGATCTTGGTAGGCGTTCGCCAGGTTCATCATGGTAGTGGCCCACACGATGGGCATAGCCTGCTGCGTGTGGACGGTGAGCGCCTGCTGATAGGCGGCGATGGCCTGCTCGATGTTCTCGGCTTTCTCCCCCCGGATGCGATTGCGGTAGGCGATCGCCAGGTTCATCATGGTAGTGGCCCACTCGACGGGCATGGCCTGCTGCGTCATGACAGTAAGTGCCTGCTGGTAGGCAGCGATGGCCTGCTCGATGTTCTCGACTTTCTCCCCCCGGATGCGATCTTGGTAGGCGTTCGCCAGGTTCATCATGGTAGTGGCCCACTCGACGGGCATGGCCTGCTGCGTGCGGACGCTGAGCGCCTGCTGATAGGCGGCGATGGCCTGCTCGATGTTCTCGGCTTTCTCCCCCCGGATGCGGTTGCGGTAGGCGTTCGCCAGGTTCATCATTGCGGTGGCCCATTCGACGGGCATGGCCTGCTGCGTCATGACCGTAAGTGCCTGCTGGTAGGCAGCGATGGCCTGCTCGATATTGTCGGCGCGACTGCCCAGCGGGTTCTCCGTCAGCGCGTTCCCAAGTGTGCCTTGCAGTCTTGCCCAGAGCGGTTCGTTACCCCCTTTGGGCAGCAGCGCCAGCGCCCGGCGGCACAGCTCAACCCAGCGGGGCATGTCGCGGATGTCGCGGGCTGGCTGGCTTAGTTCTTGCAGGATAGTCCTGATTTCGGCTTCAGGGTTCTCCCCCTGGTATTGTGCATTCATCTGCTGCATCAGTTCGATCATCTGCTGGTGCAGTGCGGGATCTTCAGCGCGCAGCTTTTCCAGTTCCGCTTCGGGATCGTCGCTCTGCGCCAACCGCTGCATGACCTGCTGAAGCTGCATCAGCCGGGCGTACTGTTCGGGCTGCTCGGCTTTGAGCCGTTCAAGCTGCGCCGCAATTTCCTGTTCATCGGGCGCGTCGTCTTGCTCATCTGCTTGCTGCATTTCGCGTATGACCTGCTCGTAAGCCTGCGGGTCTTCGGTTTTCAGGCGTTCCAGCGCTGCCTGCGCCGCGGCCTGCCGCCGCTCAAACTCGGCCTGCGGGTCGTCGCTCAGCGCAACGGGCAGCATCGGGCGCTGCACGCCGGGCAAACCGTCTCGCAGCCAGTCATCCTGCCAGCCGCCGCCTGTGTTCTGGCGCAGGCGTTCAACCAGCCCGCGTGCGTGCTGCTCGTCCTGTTCACCCGTGGTCTGCTGCGCGGGGGAGAAGAACAGCGGCGGTTCTTTGTCCGGCTGCACGATCAGCAGTGGGACATCCAGTTCGCCCAGCACCTCGTTGCTATAGGGACTGACGACGGTGTGCAGCGTCTCGGCGCGCAGTTTTTCCAGCAGGTCGGGGCGTTCGGCGGTATCGACGATCAGCCAGACCTCGAAGTCGAAGGGCTTGCCCGTCGTGGGGCAGGTGTAGTTGGCCGTCTCGGCGTAGGAGTTGGGCATCGTCAGTCCTTTACCGTGTAGTTCTGGTCAATGCGGTAGCTCTCGCCCGTCCTGGCGAGGCAGCCGAGGCTGTACAGCCGTTCCAGGGAGTAGTTCACCTGGGGTGCGGTCAATGGGGCAAGCCCGCGTTGGGTGCGCTCGGCGTTGGTGTAGCTCAGGATGCTGTCTGGGTACAGCCCCGCGCCGGGGACGCCCTGCGTGCCCTGGATGATGCCCCAGAAGACGGTGGCCTCCTGTACGGAAATCGTGACCTTCATCGCTTTATAGATCGTACTTACCGTCGCCAACGCCGTACCCAGAACGGCGAAAGGCAGCAATTGGGGCGCAATTGGCGCAGCGGCGAAGCCGACACCCGCTGAGATGAAGCCACCAGCAATACTGGACAGGTCGCCCAGGTCAAGCTGGATATTGGACAGACCTGTGATCGTGGCGCCATCCGCGCCGCCGTCGCTCAGCTTGACGCCGTAGCGCTGCGCTTTCAGGTCGTCCAGCTCGCGCTCGTCGTTCGGCTGCATCTGCCAGTTCATGCGCGCGAAGGCCGCCGCCAGCAGCCCTTCCGCTGCCGCCGGGTCGAGCTTCATCTCGCGCGCCATCTGCGCGACGGAATCGATGATCTCTTTGCCGATCTGCTCCTGGGCATCCAGTTCGGCGGCCATGCGCTGGCGGGCGGGTTCGTAGTGCGCCAGCAGGCCGAGGAGCTGCGACATGGGGAGGTACTGGTTGGGCTGCGCGCGCAGTTGCATCATGTAGGTATCGACTTGCGGCTGCACCTGCGGCCAGTCTGCGCCGACGAGCGCGGGCAGGTCGGCGTAGATGCGCGTTACGGCGGCGAGGACGAAGTGCGGGGCGTTGGGATCGAAATTCATGAGCGAGTATCTTTCCCTCAAATACCTTGTTTCTATGTATTGTATGCGGATTCACGCGGGGCGCGCGGCAAACCCTCCGTTATTGGGGCATGAAAAAAACCTCGCGCCTATGGGTTAGCGCGAGGTTCATGTGTGGTATTCGGTTATCGTCCCGAAGCCCCCTACCGGGGTCTTGCTCCTGCTCATATTGCAGGATGAGGGAGGTGACTATGTATTTGTTCGGACTCCAGCTTCAAGAGCTGTCCTTTCTGTGTCGAGTATCAC
>JAEUQX010000001.1 GCA_016788625.1 Anaerolineae bacterium | reverse complement strand
AGCGCGCGCACCACATCGGGGTGTACGCCGGGCAGGAAAATATGGTCGTTCAGCGCGTCGGGAGCAGCCTCGCGCCCGGCCTTGAGCGCTTCTTCGACCTCCGCCACCGCGCCGCCAACCAGCACGAGGAAACGCCCTGGCTGTACGGTGCCTGCGCGCAGCACATCGAGCGTCGCGCGTTTAACCATCGCGTCGCCTGCCAGTACGCCAGCGGCAATGCTGCTGAACTCCAACAGCGCCAGCGCGGGGTCAATCTTTAGCGTCGAGGTCGCAGCGTCGCTCATGAGCTAGACAATCCTGAACGAGTCTTTGAGCGTGCAGCGGCGCAGGCGGCTAAAGCTGCGGCAGGTGGTCATGCCCTCACCTGTCGGGCTGGCAATCGTGAACGAAGTGTAACCTTCGCCACCCCAACCCAGACCCGCCAGGTTCGGCGCGTTCTTGACGAAAATTGAGCAGTCCATCGCCCGTGCCATATGGCTGAGGTTGTCTATGTTCTTGCTGTGCATCACGGCGGTGTGGCGGAAGCCGTGTTCGGAGTCGACGGCGAGTTCGATGGCCGCATTCACATCACGCACGGGCACAACGGGCATGATCGGCATCATCTGTTCCGACCAGACGAGCTGGTGATCTGGCTCGACGACGGCGTAGACCTGGCGCACTTCCGCGCCAACATTCACACCAATTTCCTTGAGTAGCACACTGGCGTTCTGGCCGATGAAAGATTTGTTCATCACACCGGGTTTGCCAGGGCCGCGATCTTCCTCGAAGATCGACTTCATCAGGCGGCGCAACTGCCAGGAGGTGATCAGGTAGCCACCGTGCCGCCCCATCGCCTCGACCAGATCGTTGAGGACGCTCTCGACGACGATACAGGTTTTCTCGGTCGTGCAAACCAGGTTGTTATCAAAGCTGCCCCCGCGCACCACATCGCGCCCGGCCTGCTCGATGTCGGCAGTCTCGTCCACCACAACAGGCGGGTTGCCCGGCCCGGCGCAGACAGCGCGCTTGCCGCTCTTCATCGCCTGCCGCACCACACCGATACCGCCCGTAACGGCCAGCAGGCGTACGCTCTTATGCGTCATCAGTGCCTGAGCAGACTCGATTGTTGGTTCCGCCACGCAGGTCAGCAGGTTGGCCGGGCCGCCCGCGCTCTGAATAGCCTGATTGAGCAGTTGGACGGTGTAAGCGCTGCACTGCTTCGCGCCGGGGTGAGCGTTGAAAACTACCGCGTTGCCCGCGCTGACCATGCTGATGCTGTTGTTGATGATCGTGCTGGTCGGATTCGTCGTCGGCGTGATCGAAGCGATTAATCCATAAGGGGCATACTCGGTCAGCGTCAGTCCATCGTCGCCCGTCCAGACCGTCGGTTCCAAATATTCCGGGCCGGGCGTTTTGTTGGCGGTCAGCAGGTTCTTCTGCACCTTGTCTTCCGCGCGTCCCATCCCGGTTTCTTCGTGGGCAAACTGCGCCAACACCTGGGCATGTTCACGCGCCGTCGCCCGCATCGCCGCAATCATGCGCTTACGCAGGTCGAGTGGCAGGTCGGCTAACTGTTCGAAGGCCGCTTTCGCTGCCGCAACCGCGCTGTCCGGGTCCGGAAACAGGCCGTCACCGCGCCCCATCGTCACCGGGATCGCCTTCGCCGGAGCGTGCCGCGCGCTTTCAGCAGGAGAGCCATCGCCCAGTTCCCGCATGACATTGTTGATGATACGGCTGATCTGCGAGTCGTCCAGCGGATGTGAGTCGGTCATCGTTAACCTACCTGTCTCGGCGCGTCAGCCCGCCTGGGCACTCAGCGCGGGAATCTGCAAAGTAAAAGTCGTGAATCTGGTATCGGCATCGGTCTTGCCCGTAAAAGTGCCGCCATGCGCCTTCAGCACCGCGTGAACAAACGGCAGTCCCATGCCGACGCTCGTCCGGCTGCCCGCCTGACGCGAATCCCACTGGGGGCCACGATCAGCCAGGTGCGCCTCAAAATCTGGAAAAATGCCGCGTCCGTTATCACTGAATAGGACTTCGATATTCGCACCAACACGTCGGACGCTGACGCGAAACGTGTCATCTCGCACCGTGAATTTGATGGTGTTATCGACCAGTGCCACGACTACACGTCTGAACAACTCGCTGTCAATGTTCGCCATCAAGTTGGCATCCCGCGGGATGTCAATCTCCAGCTTGAGCTGTTTGCTCTTGATGGCGGCGATCTCATTTTCCATGCTGGCACGGATGAGCGCGGCTATATCAGTGTCATAGCGCTGTAGTTCATAGTCGCCAGTCTCCAGCCGAGCCAGATCGAGCAGGTCACTGACCATGTTATATTGACGATTAGCGGCGATCAGCGCGCCACGCATCAGGTTGACGCTGTGGGCCAATTCCTCATCATCTTCGTGGACAGAGATCAGAATTTCCAGAGCACTGATGACGATTGCAATCGGGCTTTTGAGATCATGCCCCAGAAGCCAGGTCGTATCGGAGATTTCTTCCGCTGTTTTGCCGAGGAGTGAACTCGTCGTCTCCAGGGGTTTAGTCATGGGAAATCGAACGGCAAACTGCCGCACCTCTATGCATTGGCTGTGTTCGCCTTCTCACCCAGCACTTCGTAAACCAACACACTTTCCTGCCGTCCCTTGACATTGCGCTCGCCCAGTTCACGCACTGTGAACTGACTGCCGAGCAGCTCGAAAGTCGCCTGGCTCACCAGGATTTGCCCATCCTGGCTAAGTCCCTGCAAACGTGAAGCCAGGTTGACAGTATCGCCCACCGCGGTGAAGTTCATGATCTGCTGGCTGCCAATATTGCCAACGACCGCGATACCCGTATGAATTCCGAAGTTGATCTTCATGCGGTACTGCGACTCAAATTGCGCGTTGAAACTTTCCAGGCCTTCCCGGATTTCCAGCGCCGTCCGCACGGCACGCACTGCGTGGTCGCTCTGCCCCAGCGGCGTGTTATACAGCGCCATGACGCCATCGCCGATGAACTTATCGACGGTGCCATCGTATTTCTGGACGACACTGACGACCAGCGCATGATACAGATTGAGGATCGAGAGTAATCGTTCCGGGTCAGTATGTTCAGAGACGGTGGTAAAGCCCTGCAGGTCGCTGAACATCACCGTCACTTCCTGAGATTGACCCCCAAGTTTGACCTGCGTAGGATCCTGCAACAAGCGGTCAACCACCGATGAGGGGACATAGCGTTCAAAGGTCTGCTTGATCAATTCTTTCGTGCGGCGCAGTTCGTCAGTCTCTGCTTTGTTCCGCAGCCGGGCATCGATGCGCGCGGCCAACTCACGCGGGCTGAACGGCTTACCCAGGTAGTCATCCGCACCAAGCCCCAACCCAGTGACTTTGCTCTCGACATCCGTCTGCGCGGTGAGCATCAGGATAGGGATGTGCTTGAGCTTGTCGTCGGACTTCAGAGCAGCGCAGACTTCGAACCCGGTCATGCCGGGCATGTTCACATCCAGGATGACCATATCCGGCATCTGCGCCTGGGCAGCAGCAATCGCGCTGGGACCATCCACCGCAAGGATCGGTTCGTAGCCGATACTCTCCAGAATATCGTTGACAAGCTGGCGACTGTTAGGGTTGTCTTCCGCAACCAGGACTTTCAAGAGTGTTTCCTTGTACGCATAAACTGCGAGAGTTTTACAGCCAGTTCCGGCACGTTAATCGGCTTCGAGACATAATCATCGCAGCCCGCTTCCAAAGCGCGTTCTTTATCGCCAAGCATAGCGTGCGCGGTCAACGCGATGATCGGAATGTCACGTAAATCCGGGTCTGCTTTGATGGTGCGGGTGGCTGTCCAACCGTCCATGACAGGCAGCGACAAGTCCATCAGGATGATGTCCGGACGCGCAGAACCGGCCATCTCAACACCTTTCTGACCGTCTCCGGCGTGGATCACATCGTAATTCATCGATGCAAGCATGTCCAAAATCAGCGTGAGATTATCGCGGTTGTCCTCGACTACCAGAATGCGACCATTGCTCATGGCTGGTCTGCGCCTCCAAATGGGTCTCGCTAATAGATGATGGGGTTGTGGTTATCCATCATAACATTAACTACAGCCCCAGAACCAAGGGTATATTATAGCACTCTTTGGTTATTCGCTGCTGCCACAACTCCATGATTATAGCCCGGCAAACATGCCGCTCACAACTGCCTCAAATCCGTTCATCTTGGACGCGATGATGTTCGGACTCGCGGCTGTGACTGCGTGCGTCCGCATCCCAGGGTACTGCTGAAATGGTTGCCTTGGACATGCGCGGCAGAATGTGATGCAGGTGATGGCGTACATGGTCAGCGATTTCCGCGCTCTGGGCGAACGACAGCGCCGGGTCGAGTTCCAGCACGCCTTCGACGTAGAGCTGATGACCAAGCCAGCGCATCTGCAAACGCTGAATCGCGCGCACCTCGTGATGCTCGCGGATCGACTTTTCGACCTGTTCGACCATACGCGGATCGACCGCATCCATCAGGCGATACCATACGGCAATCGCGGCGTCGCGCGTGATGAAGACAATGGTGATGCCAATCAGCAAACCAACCAGCGGATCAACAATCGGGAATCCGAGCGCTGCGCCCGCCACCGCGACCAACACGGCCAGCGATGTCAGTCCGTCAGTGCGCGCGTGCAGCCCGTCAGCAATCATCGCCTCAGAGCCGATCTTGCGCCCGACACGGATTTGCAGCAGCGCGACGATCTCGTTGCCGATGAACCCGACGATGGCCGCCGCCGCCACCCAGGGCAGGTTCGTCAGCGGTTGAGGGTTAATCAATTTCTGAACCGATTCCCACAGGATATATGCCGCGCTGAAGGCAATAGAGACGACGATCAGAATACCAGCGATGTCCTCAGCCCGATTGAAGCCATAGGTATAGCGACGGTTGGCCGCGCGCCGCGCCAGATAAAATGCAATCAGCAGGGGGATTGAGTTCAGGGCATCGCCGAGATTATGCACGGTATCCGCCAGAAGCGCCACGCTGCCGCTCGCCACGACGATGAACACCTGTATCACGGTCGTCGCGCCCAATGCCAGCAGCGCCAACCAGACCGTGCGAATGGCGAGGTTGTTATCTTCCGGGCTGACCGAGCGGACGATTTCGCCGTGATCATGAGTGTGCGCAAAGCCAGGCAGATGCAGCGCCGCACCAATCTGTGCCCAGATGCTCGCACCGTGTGCGTGTTCATGCTCCTGATGCTTGGCGTGAGGATGATCGTGATCATGGACGTCATGTGAGTGACCATGATCATGTTCATTCAAATGATCATGGTGGTGGTCATCATGAACATGTCCATGCGGTATATCAACGTGGACATCGGTCATAGCAAAACTCCCCAAAATACTATATCTATATACAGATCATTCATTGTAACGCATTTGGGCTGTAGTCCGCAGCAGCGTTGACAAAACCCAACCCAACGTGTTACAGTCTGTGCAAATGCACTGCAGATGTACATTTGCACACTTGTCATATCTGCATAGTATCTACGATTGAAGGAACAGCATGGCAACGCTGATACCCCTGCCCAAACTGGGCAATACCGTCGAAAGCTCGATCATCGTGCGCTGGATCAAAAGTATAGGCGAGACAGTCGCAGCAGGTGACGCGATCTGCGAGGTTGAAACCGACAAGGCCACGATGGAGGTCGAAAGCCCGGCCAGCGGTGTGCTGCTGGCACAGCTTTTCCAGCCAGGTGATGATGTACCTGTGCTAACCAACATCGCTGTCATCGGCGCAGCAGGCGAAGACATCAGTGCATTGGTGGGCAGTACCGCAGCGCCCGCCCCTGCGCCGCAGGTCGCAGCCGAAAGCAAACCCGCCGCTGTTCAGCTTACCAACGGTGCATCCGCCAGCAGTGATGTCCTCATCCGCATCTCACCGCGCGCGCGCAAGCTGGCCGAGCGCAAAAGCCTGCCGCTCGAAGGCATCGCAGGCAGCGGACCAGAGGGGCGCATCATCGAGCGCGATATCGAAGCGGCGCTCACTCGCGCGGCCAAACTCACACCACTGGCACAGTCGATGATCGAGAAAGGCGGTTACAGCGCACCGGAAGGCGCGAGCGGGCGCATCACCACGAAAGACCTGCTGCCGACTACGGCGCCACAAACGCCTGTCCCAGCCCAGACCGATGCCGTCGAGGTTATCCCGCTGAAGGGCGCGCGCAAAGTTATCGCCCAACGGATGCTCGAATCGCTGCAAACGACGGCGCAGCTCACGCTCAACCGCACGGCAGACGCCCGCACGCTGCTCGACTTCCGCAAACGCCTGAAGGCCAGCGCTCCGGAATTCGGCTTGCAGGGCGTGACAATCAATGACCTGATTCTCTTCGCCGTTGCGCGCACACTGCCGCGCTTCCCGGAACTCAACAGCCTGTTCATCGATAACGCCATCCATCAGCACCGCACAGTACACCTCGGCATTGCCGTTGATACCACACGTGGTCTGATCGTCCCCGTCGTGCGTAACGCGGATACGCTCAGCCTGCGTGACCTTTCCAGCGAGGCACATCGTCTAGCCACCGCCTGCCAGGAAGGGCGCGTGTCACCAGATGATCTGACGGGCGGCACGTTCAGCGTGACCAACCTGGGCAGCCTGGGCATCGAAAGTTTCACGCCCGTGCTGAACCCGCCACAAGTCGCCATCCTGGGTGTGGGCAGCGTTGACCTGAAGGCCGTCCAGTCAGACGACGCGGTGCAGTTCATCCCGCACATCGCCCTTTCACTGACGATTAACCATCAGATCGTGGACGGCGCGCCGGGTGCGCGCTTCTTGCAGGCACTGTCACACAACATCGCACAAATCGATCTATTGACGGCGCTCTAGTGCAGGGACAAGATTAGCATAGTGAGCACTCGTAGGAACACGGCGCTGCTGTGTCCGCCTACCATGCCCAACTTGTCCAACTACTCGCCGCAATTTGCTAACCATTGAGGTAACGACTGTGACCAAATCGATCACCATTGACCCCGCTATTGAACGACAACCCGGTACGCTCAGCGGGCCGACGATTCCGCTGAACGCTTATGTCTCCGATCCAGCGGTCGAAACTGCGCAGTACGGCAGCGACGCGCTCAACCGCATGTGGCACGACATGGCCGTCATCCGCACCTTCGAAACCGCGCTGGACATGCTCAAGCGCGAAGGCACCTATAAGGGTGTCGAGTACAAGCACGGCGGCCCTGCACATATTTCTATCGGCCAGGAAGCCTCGGTCGTCGGGCAAGCCTATCACCTGACGCCGGATGACTTCATCCTCGGCTCGCACCGCAGTCACGGCGAAATCCTGGCAAAGGGTCTCTCCGCCATCCAGAAGCTGAGTGACGCCGAACTGCTGGCGATCATGGAAGGCTACATGGGCGGCAAGGCGCTGCGCATCGTCGAGAAGCACGTCGGCGGCGCGACTGTCAAAGACCTGGCGATCAATTACCTGCTCTACTCCGCGCTGGCCGAAATCTTCGGGCGCGAGGCAGGCTTCAACAAAGGCATGGGCGGCTCCATGCACACGTTCTTCCCGCCCTTCGGCATCATGCCGAACAACGCCATCGTCGGCGGCTCGGCGGACATCGCGCTGGGCATGGCGCTGTTTAAGCGCGTCAACCGCAAACCCGGCATCGTCATCGCCAACATCGGCGATGCTTCAATGGGCTGCGGCCCGGTCTGGGAAGCCATGATGTTCGCGGCGATGGATCAGTACCATACCCTGTGGGATCAGGAGATTGGCGGCGCGCCCCCTGTGTTGTTCAACTTCATGAACAACTTCTATGGCATGGGCGGCCAAACCAAGGGCGAGACGATGGGCTTTGGCGTGCTGGCGCGCGTCGGCCTGGGCGTCAACGAAGACGCAATGCACGCCGAGCGCGTGGACGGCTACAACCCGCTGGCTGTCGCGGATGCCATCGCGCGCAAGAAGCAAATCCTGCTGGAAGGGCGCGGCCCCGTGCTGCTGGATACGCTGACCTACCGCTTCGTCGGGCACTCCACATCGGATGCGTCGTCGTACCGAGATAAGAGTGAGGTTGATCTGTGGCGCGCGCAGGACTCGCTGGCGGACTTCGGCCACTACCTCCAGGCAAATGGACACGCCGGCGCCGGCAAGCTGGAAGCCATGCAGGCAGCTATCGAGGAGCGCATGTTGGCAGTGATCAAAGCTGCCGTGCCAACAGACATCTCGCCGCGCGTACCCGCAGAGCAGATCGGCGGCATGATGTTCTCCAACACGCCAACCGACCGCTTCTCCGATGCCAAGCCGGATGTGCTGCTGCCAATGGCAGAGACACGCTTCAAGGTGACGCAGGAGAAGTTCCGCAGCGGCGTGGACGAGAACGGCAAGCCGCTGCCCAAGCTGAAATGCCTGACCTACGGTGAAGCCTTGTTCGAGGCCGTCATCCACCGTTTCTACGAAGACCCAACGCTGGTGGCCTATGGCGAAGAAAACCGTGACTGGGGTGGCGCGTTCGGCGCGTATCGCGGGCTGACAGAAGCCCTGCCCTATCACCGCCTGTTCAACTCCCCGATCAGCGAAGCGGCCATCGTCGGCACTGGCGTGGGCTACGCGCTGGCCGGCGGACGCGCGCTGGTCGAGCTGATGTACTGCGACTTCATGGGGCGTGCGGGCGACGAAATCTTCAACCAGATGGCGAAGTGGCAGTCGATGAGCGCCAACGTGCTGAAGATGCCGCTGGTGCTGCGCGTCTCGGTCGGAGCACGCTACGGCGCACAGCACTCGCAGGACTGGAGTTCGCTGATCGCGCACATCCCCGGCCTGCAGGTGTTCTTCCCCGCCACGCCCTACGATGCTAAGGGCATGTTGAACCTGGCGCTGCGCGGCAGTGACCCGGTGGTGTTCTTCGAGAGCCAGCGTCTGTACTCCGAACCGGAAACCATCGTGCCCGGCGGTGTGCCGAAGGATTATTACGAAGTCCCGCTGGGCGAACCGGCAGTGCGGCGCGCGGGCAGCGATATCACCATCGTGACCATCGGCGCGACGCTCTACCGCGCGCTGGAAGCGGCGCAAATCTTGCAGGACAAGTACAACCTCTCGGCGGAAGTGATCGACGCGCGCTTCATCAACCCGCTGAACTACGAAAGCATCGTGCAGTCGGTGAAGAAGACAGGTAAATGTGTGCTGGCCTCGGACGCGGTTGAACGTGGTTCGTTCCTGCACAACATGGCTGCCAATATCACGCAGTTGGCCTTCGACCACCTCGATGGCCCAGTAGTGGTGATCGGCGCGCGCAACTGGATCACGCCCGCCGTCGAGATGGAACTGGACTACTTCCCGCAGGCCAACTGGATCATCGACGCCATTCACGAACGCCTGCTGCCCATCCCCGGCCATACGACGACGACCAACCAGCGGGCGAGCGAAATCATCACGCGCAATCGCGACGGCATATAGGGGCAGTTGAACAATGCACGATCAACGCCATCACGAACTTCTGGCACACGTCGCGTCGCTGTATTACGAGCAGGACATGACCCAGAACGCGATTGCCGACCTGTTGGGGCTTTCCCGCGTCAAGGTGTACCGTCTGCTGCGCGAGGCTCGTGATGCGAAGGTCGTGCAGATCAAGATCGACTGGCCGATCAAACGCAATACAGAGTTAGAAGCACGTCTCCAGGACGAGTTCAGCCTGCAAACGGCGCTCGTCCTGAAGACGACCACATGGCAGCCTTCGAGCGTGCTGCACCAGCTCGGCTCACTGGCTGCTCGCTACCTGGAGATTATCCTCCAGCACAACACGACGATGGCGATCTGCCTCGGTCGCTCGACCTACGAGGTCATCAACGCCATCAGCCCGGATTTCCAGGCCAACGTACAGGTGGCACAGGCGATTGGCAACCTGCCAAACAGCTTCCACGAGTACGACAGTTCCACGCTGGCGCGGCAGCTTGCGCAAAAACTCGGTGGGCAGGTGATGTATCTCCCCTCGCCGCTCATGGCCGACACGCCCGAAGCCGCGAGCGTCATTCGCAGCCAGCGCGACGTGCGACGCACGCTCTCAGTGGCCTCCGCGGCGGATGTGGCGCTAGTGGGCATCGGCAACCTGGACCCGGAAACATCCGGATTTGTGCGCGCGGGGTTCATCGAACCAGATGAACTGCGCGAGCTGAAGGACGATGGCGCTGTTGGGGATCTGGCGTGGCAGCTCTACACCGCAGATGGCGCGTTGTACCCCTGTGAGTTCAACAACCGCGTGATTGGCATCCGGCTGGAAGAACTGGCGCATATCCCAACCACAATCGCCGTCGCAGCAGGGGTCGAAAAAGCAGCGGCGATACGCGGCGCGCTCCACACCGGCGTGATCAACGTACTGGCGACGGACGAACGTACAGCGGCGGCCATTCTGCGAGCAGCGCTGCCGTTGGTGAGCTGAATCGCTCCCGGCACGGGAAGCAGCCGGAAATAAAAATTGCTTGTCGGCAAAACACCATTTGGAGAACGAGAGACGTGGCAGACACAATCGGAAAAGTCAGTCAGAAATGCAAAATTGCCGCCGGGTTGTTCTGGGCGGATTACGCCGTGCTGGGCGCGCAGGTGCAGGAACTGGAGCGCGCAGGCGTAGACTGGATTCATATCGAAGTGCGCGACGGCAAATACATGGACTTCGGAATGCCGCGCGGCGGGTTCGACATTATTGAAGGCACACGCAAGAGCACCTCGCTGGAAATCGAAGCGCAGTTGCAGATGGTGCGCCCCAGCTTTGACGTGTTCAACCAATTAAAAGACCTGGGCGTCAACCTGATCAGCCTGCCAATCGAAACGATGGGCGAGCTGATGATGCAGAGCATCACCTACATCCGCGAGAAGCTCGACCTGAAAGTCGGCGTCTGGGCGTGGCAGGGCGTGCCTGCGGTGGCCTTCGAGCAGTATATCCACCCATATGTGGACATCATCGAGTACGAATGCCGCGCGCCGTTCTGGGTCAAACCCGTCGCCGGGAAAAGCCCGCACGTCATGGATACCATCGTCGTTGACACGGTGCGGCGGCTGCACGAGATGATCGTCGCCGCAGGGATGGAAGACCGCATCGAACTGATGGAAGATGGCGGGCTGAACGCGAGCAATGTGACCGACTTCATCCAGGTCGGCATGACAGTGGGCGAGTTCTCGTCGCCGCTGCTCAAGGGGTCGAACGGCAAATTACAGCCAGGCACGGGCGAGATTGCGGCGGCGGTGCAGAAGCTGCGCGCCGTGATGGACGCTGCCAGCGACCAGTACCGCGACGCTAATGGGCTGAAGAAGTGACCGCCATGAAACCAATCACCATTGGGATGATCGGCTACGGCGGAATTGGCCGCGTACATGCGATGGCTTACCGCGACATCACGTATCTCTATGGGCTGCCCGCCAACGCCGTGCAGATTGTCGGCGTGGCGACCAGCCGCCGCGAAACCGCGCAGAAAGCCGCCGCCGAGATCGGCTGCGAATTCTTTACCGACAACTATCACGAACTGTTGGCGCGTGACGACATCCAGGTGATCGACTGCTGCACGCCCAATAACTCGCACCTCGAGGTTCTGCGGGCGGCAGCAGCAGCAGGCAAACACATCTACTGCGAAAAACCACTCTCGCTCAGCGTCGCTGAGGGGCAGGAAATCGTCGCGGCGGTCGAGCGAGCCGGCGTCCAGTCGCAGATGACGTTCAACTTCCGCTTCTTCCCGGCCATGCTGCGGGCGCGCCAGTTGGTCGAAGCAGGTTTCCTGGGGCGCATCTTCTCGTTCCGGGCGCGCTACCTGCGGTCGAGCTACATCAGCCCCAGCAAACCGCATTCGTGGCGGCTGAACAAAGCTGTATCGGGCGGCGGCGCGCTCTATGACCTCGGCTCGCACGTCCTCGACCTGGTCTACTATCTGTTGGGCGACTTCGACGCGGTGCAGGCGCACCTGGAAACGCTCATTCCACAGCGTCCCGCAGCACCAGGATCGGCGGAAACCGTACCGGTAGACGTGGACGATCTGGCGCTTTTGCATCTGCGCATGGCTTCTGGCGTGCCGGGCACGGTTGAGATTTCGCGCATGGGCACGGGGGCGATCAACGACCTGTCCATCGAGATTTCCGGCGAGCAGGGGGCGCTGCGCTTCAACTCGCAGGACCCAACCTGGCTGGAGATCTACGATGTACGCGATGCCGACAGCCCTCTCGGTGGGATGCGCGGCTTCCGTAAGATCGAGACGGTGCAGCGCTATGACGGTGCGAAAGCTCCGGACTGGTCAATGACGCCGAACTTCACCCGCACACACGCCGAGTGCCAGTACCAGTTCCTCAAGGCCATCAGCGAAGGCCGCAGCCCCTCTCCCACCCTGGCGGACGGGCTGCGCATTCAGGAAATCATGGAGGCAGCTCAGCGCGCCTCAGACGAAGCGCGTTGGGTACGCGTGGCCGAATTCCGTTAGCAGTGTGAGCACATGGAAGGGGGTGATGCGAACGCACAGAAGAAAAAAGAAAGCCAAACAAACACTCATTTGATCATATTCGATGGAGGATAAAGATGTTTAAGTATGGGCTAAAACTGAGCCTGGTCGTACTGGCTCTGTTACTGGTGATCGCAGGCGCAGCAGTCGCGCAGGACGCGGGGCAGCTTGAGGTCTTCTCGTGGTGGACATCGGGTGGTGAAGCTGCGGCGCTGGATGCGCTGTTCCAGGTTTACAGCGAGCGCGTACCGGGCGTCGAAATCATCAACGCGACGGTAGCGGGCGGCGGCGGTTCGGCGGCGCGTCCGGTGCTGCAAACCCGTCTCGCTGGCGGCACTCCGCCGGACACCTGGCAGGTGCATCCGGGTTGGGAACTGCTCGGCCAGTATGTCGCGGCGGAATATGTTTCCCCGATCACCGACCTGTACGCCAGCGAAGGCTGGAACGAGGTCATGCCGCAGGGTTTGATCGACACGATGACGCAGGACGGCGAAATCTATGCCGTGCTGGCGGGCGTGCATCGCGGCAACGGCTTCTGGTACAACAAGACTCTGCTGGATGCGAACGGCATCACGATTGGTGAGACGATGAGCGTTGAAGAATTCGTCGCCGCCGCCGACACGCTGAAGGCCGCTGGCATCCCGGCGCTGTGCGTGGGCGACTCCGGCATCTGGGCGACCGCGCAGCTCTTCGAAAACACGCTGTTGGGCACGGTTGGGCCGGAAAACTGGATGAAGTTGTTCGCGGGCGAGATGGCCTGGGACGACGATCTGGTCAAGCAGGCGATGGCGGCCTACAGCACGATGCTCGACTACCAGAACGAAGACCACTCATCGCTGAGCTGGGATCAGGCGGTGGCCGCGCTGATGGACGGCAAGTGCGCGTTCAACTCGATGGGCGACTGGGCTTATGGCGAATTCGTCAAGGCTGGCCTGGTTGACAATGAAGACTTCGGTTGGGTCAGCCACCCCGGCACGGCAGGCTCGTTCGTGATCGTCGCGGACGGCTTCGTGCTGGCGAACGGCGCGCCGCACCCGGAAAACACGCTTGAATGGCTGAAGGCTGTTGGCAGCATCGAAGCGCAGGAAGCGTTCAACCCGCTGAAGGGTTCGATCCCGGCGCGTACCGATGTTGACCGCGAGAAATTCGGTCCGTACCACAACTGGTCGATGGACTCGTTCGCCAATGACTCGCTGGTGGCGTCTGCCGTGCACGGTTCTGCGGCACCCGCGCTGTTCCAGCAGGCCCTGAACGACGCCGTCACGGTGTTCGTGGTTGACCGCGACGTGGACGCTTTCGCCGCCGCTCTGGTACAGGGCGCGGCAGACGCGGGCATGGTCGCCAACTAGACCAAACTCGGTTTGAGCAGGGGTGGGCGCAAGTCCGCCCCTCTTACTTTTCGTCAAATTGGTATTTATAAAAGACAGAACTTATGTCAAATTCTGCTGCCGCCGCCGCTGGTCAGAGTGTCGCTCTCAGCGCAGGCCATGCGCAGCATCGCTGGAAAGGCCTGACGCCCTTCCTCGTGCTGCTGCCATCACTCATTGCGCTGGTGATTTTCGTCTACGGGTTCATCTGCGTCACGTTATTCATCTCGCTCTCGAACTGGAATACGCTGAAACCCGATAACACGCTGCGGATACCCTTCGGTCAGACCTATGTTGACCTGTTCTCGACACCGCGTTTTCAGGCAGACCTGCGGAACACCCTGGTCTTCACGGTGCTGTTCATCCTCATCGCCACGCTGGTCGGGCTGGGGTTAGCCATCCTGATCGACTTCAACCGCAAGTTGTTCGTCATCCCCTTCTTCCGCAACGTGTATCTGTTCCCCTATGCGCTCTCATTCGTCGTGACGGGTGTCGCCTGGCGCTGGATCTTCAACCCGGAGACAGGCATCAACCTGTTCTTCGATATGTTCGGCATCAACCAACTGCTGGCATCGCTGGGGCAAGCGCCGCTCAAACCGGGCTGGACAACCGACCCGACGGTTGCGTTTCAGCTCAACGGCATCCTGGAGCAGGTGTTGGGGACAGAAATGCGCGTCAAGCTGGGCATCCCGGTCGCGCTGATCCCCGTCGCCATCGCCGGAATGTGGCAGCTTTCCGGGTTCGTGATGGCGATGTACCTGGGCGGCATGACGACGATTTCCGACGAGATCCGCGAAGCAGCACGAATTGACGGCGCGACAGAATGGCAGGTGTACCGCCGGGTGATCATCCCGCTGCTGCGCCCGGTGACGATCAGCGTCGTGATCATCCTGCTGCACGTCTCGCTCAAGATCTTCGATCTGGTGATCACGATGTCCGGGGTTGGTCCGGCCTTCGCCACCGACATGCCGGCGATCTATGTCTTCGAAACGACATTCAAGGCGACACGCTATAACCTGGGCATGGCCGCTGCCATCGTGATGCTGATCCTGGCGGCATTCGTGATCGTCCCTTATCTGGCGCGCAGCCTGCGTCAATCGGAGGAATGAGATGGCCGCACAAACATTTGAAGCCGCTCCTTCGCGCCGCAGATTCAGCCTGGGGCACACGCTGACGGTCGGCGTGCTGGTGCTGGCGCTGCTGTTCTACCTGATGCCCGTCTACGTCATGGTGATCAACGGCCTGAAGGATGCGACCAACGTCAGCCTGGATACGATGTGGAACCTGCCACAGTCATTGACGGGCGGCGGTTTCGTAGAAGCATGGAACAAGCTCAGCCCGAACATGCTCAACAGCCTGGAAATGGTCATTCCGGCGACCATCCTATCGGCGATCATCGGCGCGATCAACGGCTTCGTGCTGTCGAAGTGGAAGTTTCGCGGCTCAGACGTGCTGTTCACGATCATGCTGTTCGGCTTCTTCATCCCCTATCAAAGCATCCTGCTGCCGCTGGTGCAGTTCATGCAGACGATCAAGCTCTACGGCACGATTCCCGGTCTGATCCTGGTGCATGTCATCTACGGCGTCCCGGTGACGACGCTGATCTTCCGAAACTTCTACGCCAACGTCCCTAACGAACTGATCGAAGCGGCGCGGGTGGACGGCGCGGGCATGGGCACGATCTTCACGCGCATCATGCTGCCGCTCTCGATCCCGGCGTTCGTCGTCGTGGGCATCTTCCAGTTCACCAATATCTGGAATGACTTCCTGTTCGGCGTCACGGTGGTGCCGAACCCGGCGGCGCAGCCCGTGACGATTGCGCTCAACAATCTCTCCGGCTCGTTCTCGGTCGATTGGAATGTGGTGATGGCGGGCGCGGTCGTGGCGGCGCTGCCAACAGCGCTGATCTACATCCTGCTCAGCCGTTATTTCATCCGGGGGCTGCTGGCCGGGTCAGTCAAAGGGTAACATGATGGCCGAACACTACGACCTGATCATCATCGGCAGCGGGGCGGGCGGCGGCACGCTGGCCTATGCCCTGCGCGAAAGCGGTGCGCGCATCCTGCTGATCGAACGCGGGGATTTCCTGCCGAAGGAAGATCTTAACTGGAATGTGCAGGCGGTCTTTGACCAGAAGCGCTACAAGCCCAAAGAGCAGTGGATTGACGCCTCAAACGGCGCGGATTTCCAGCCCGGCGTGCATTACTTCGTCGGCGGCAATACCAAGGTGTACGGCGCGGCCCTGCCCCGTCTGCGGCAGCAGGACTTCGAAGCGTTGGAACACGAGGGCGGTACATCCCCGGCCTGGCCGCTGCGCTACGAAGACCTCGAACCGTACTACAACCTTGCAGAGTCAATCTACGCCGTGCATGGCACAAGCGGCGACGACCCAACCGAACCGCCGCGCAGCCAGCCGTTCCCTTTCCCTGCTGTGCAGCACGAACCATATGTCAGCGATCTGGCGGCGGCGCTGCGACGCAATGGCCTGCACCCCTTCTACCTGCCGATGGGCGTGGATTTACGCGACGGCGGACGCTGCATCCGCTGCAAGACGTGCGATGGCTTCCCCTGCAAAGTCGATGCCAAAAGTGACGCGGATGTATGCTGCGTGCGCCCCGCCACACAGAGCAGCAGCATCACGCTGCTGACGAACACCTATGTACGGCGGCTGCTGACTGATGCTGGCGGCAGGCGCATCACAGGCGTCGAGATCGAGAAAGACGGGCAGACGCAGACCGTGAGCGCGGATCGCATCGTCGTATCGTGCGGGGCGGTCAACTCTGCGGCGCTGCTGCTGCGCTCTGCCAATGAGCAGCACCCGAACGGGCTGGCGAACACGTCCGGGCTGGTCGGACGTAACTACATGGTGCATAACAACACCGCCCTGACCGCCATCAATCCGCTCAGGGTCAACCCAACGGTTTTCCAGAAAACGATGGCCGTCAACGATTTCTACTTCCGAGGCCCGAATTTCCCCTACCCAATGGGCAACATTCAGATGCTCGGCAAGCTTCAGGCCGGGATGCTCTCGGTGGCGCAGCCCGGTGTGCCCAAGCCGATGCTGACCGGGATGGCAAACCGCAGCGTCGATTGGTGGGTGATGTCCGAAGACCTGCCGAACCACGAGAATCGCATCACACTGCGCGGTGACGGGCGCATTGTCGTGCATTGGAAGCCGAACAACGTCACCGCCCATCAGCGTCTGATCATGGCCGCGCGGCAGATGATGCGCGAGGCGGGGTACCTGTTCGTCTTCACGCAGACGATGGGCATCGAGACCAATTCGCACCAGTGCGGCACGCTGCGCTTTGGCACAGACCCGGCACAATCGGTACTTGACCCCCTGTGCAAAGCGCATGATTTGGATAATCTTTATGTCGTCGACTCATCGTTCTTCCCATCTTCGGCAGCGATGAACCCGGCGCTGACGATTGCGGCGCAGGCGCTGCGCGTGGCCGATCACCTGATGGGTAAGCCGCTGCTGCGCTCGACATTGACCCGCCAACAACCCGCATGAAAGAGGTTTCACATGAACCAACGTTTCGTTCTCTCGCACCGTGACGCGCTCAAAATCCTGGCCGTCGCCCAGGCCGAACTGGAACGCGATAACAAGGGCGCTGCCGTCGCTGTCTCGGACTCGCACGGCGAACTGATCGCGCTGCTGCGCACCGATGGCTGCCCGCTGGCCTCGATCAATAACGCGATTAACAAAGCCTATACGTCTGCCCGCGAGCGCAAGGAAAGCAAGGAAGTGGGCAATTCCTCGCGCGAAAAAGGCTGGCCGATGACCAACTTCGGCGACCTGCGCTACATTGGCTGGGGCGGCGGCGTGCCGATCTTCCACGAAGGGCAGTGCGTCGGCGCGGTGGGCATCAGCGGGCTGCCGGAAGAAGAGGATATGGTCATCGCTCGCAAGGCAGCGAAAGCGTTGGAGGGCTAGATGAACGCCTGGGTGGTCGGGGTAGACCTGGGTGGGACGAAGACCGCACTGGGTCTGATCAGCCCTGATAATCAGATCATCGCACACCGGCGCATCCCCACGCAGGCGGAGGAAGGCCCGGAACACGTGGTCAGCCGCATCGTCGAGCAGGTGCGCGACCTGGAAAAAGCGATGCCAGCGGGGCAGCGCGTCGCAGCCCTGGGCATCTGCGCCCCTGGCCCACTCGACCACATCAGCGGTATGTTGATCAATCCGACCAACCTGCCTAAGTTCTACAACGTCCCGCTGCGCCAGATGCTGAGCGACGCGCTGGGTGTGCCCGTTAGCCTGGAACACGACGCCAAGGCCGCCGCATTGGGCGAGATGGCCTACGGCGCGGGGCGAGACGTGAGCAGCCAGGTGTATGTGATTGTCGGCACGGGCGTTGGCGCGGCGATCATCATGGACGGACAGATCATACGCGGCGTCCGCAACTTCGCGGGCGAGGTCGGACATATCACGATTGACCCGCTGCACGGCGAACCCTGCGCCTGTGGCTCGCGCGGCTGCGTCGAAACCTTCATGAGCGGCCCCTGGCTGGAACGGCGTTACCAGCGTATCCACCCGGAGCGCCAGGTCACAGGCGGCGAGATTTCGCAGCTTGCGGCACAGGGCGACCCGGCAGCGCTCGATGTGCTGCGCGGCGCAGGCGAAGCGCTGGGTGTGGCCGTAGCATCGATGGCGATGATCCTGGATATCGAGCTGTATATCATCGGTGGCAGCGTAGCGCGCGCGGGCGATTTCTTCCTGGAACCGGCTCGACAGACCGCGCCGAAGTACTCGTTCGTCTCAGTAGGGCCGCGCATTCGCATTGTGGGCGCGGAATTAGGCGAAGACGGCGCAATTCTGGGCAGCGGCTGGCTAGCGCGGCAGGCGCTCAGCGGCTCGGCGTGAGGCTGGATAACGCAGGGAAACGCTCGGCCAGCAGGGTGAGGAACGCGCGCGTCACCGGGCTGAATGGGCGTCCCTGATCCCAGGCCAGTTTCAAGCTGCGTTCAAATGGGGCATCGCTCACTGCGAGCAGGCTGAGCAGCCCCTGTTCACGTTCACGGTTAACGATGTACTCCGGCAGCACAGCGATGCCCATGCCCGCAATTACTGCTTGCTTGATGGCTTCCACGCTGTCCAATTCAGCGGCGACAACCGGAGCAACATCCCGCTCGGCCAGGATGCGGTTGAGCCACAGGCGTGACTGGCTCTGTGACGGGCGCATGATGAGCGCCTGCCCGTTCAGTTCGGCTGCATATATTTCCGCGCGCCCGTACCAGGGATGCCCGCGCCCGACGACCACCCACTGTCGCACCGCCTCCAGTTCGAGCAAGCGCACAGCGGGATGTGCCATCAATTCACCTTCTATCAGTCCAATGTCCAGCGCACGGCTGAGCAGCCCAGCCGCCACCTCGTCGGTCACGCCCGTCGTCAGCGAGACCAGCAGACGCGGATAACGCGCACGAAACGCCTGTATCCAACCCGGCAGCAGATAGCCGCTCACCCCGGGAGTGGCCCCCACGCGCATCTGGCCGCTCGTCATGCCAGAGACATCGGCGACCGCATTTTCAGCCTCGGCCAACAGCCCCAGGATCGAGCGGGTATAGTCACGCAGCGTTTCGCCCGCAGGAGTCAGGCGCACGCCGCGCGGGCCGCGCTCGAACAAGCGCACGCCCAGGCTGCTCTCCAGGTCGTGCATGTGCTGGCTGACCGCCGACTGCGTGAGGTACAGCCGTTCCGCCGCCGCGCTGAAGCTGCCTGCTTCAACCACTGTAATGAAGACTTCAAGTTTATGTAGGCTGAGCATCGTCATAAGTCCAAGCTTATGGCTGATTATAAGCGATTGCGTCTGGCAAGGAAAGCAAGGAGATGTGATGATCTGACTATCAACTCTATCAATCAGTAAGGTCAGTTCATGCAGCTCCTCAAATCGATCCTCGGCGGTGGCGGCAACAACGTAAGCGCGGCGGATGCCCAGTCGCTGATCAATGGTGACAATACACCCTTCATCCTCGACGTACGTCAGCCGGAAGAATATCGCGCCGGACACATCGCTGGATCACGCCTCATCCCGCTCGACCAGCTCGGCCAGCAAATGAACCAACTGCCACAAAACCGCACCATCCTGTGCGTCTGTGCATCGGGCAGCCGCAGCAGTTTTGCGGCGCGGCAGCTTGAGCGCGCGGGTTACACAGTGGCGAACCTGAGCGGCGGCATGATGGCATGGCAGCGCGCTGGCCTGCCCGTGAAAAAGGGCAGTAAGTAAGTGACAGAGGCGCTGCTGATCAGCATTGCGGTGGGTTTCGCCATCGGTGTAACGCTCGGCTGCCTGGGCGGCGGCGGCTCGATTCTCACCGTCCCGGCGCTGATCTACCTGATCGGGCAGACGCCGCAGCTCGCCGTGACCACCTCGCTGGCCGTCGTCGGGGTTAACAGCGCCTTGGGTGTGTACCTGCACCGCGCGCATGGCACGCTCAACCCGCGCGTGGCGCTGCTCTTTGGTGGCGCGGGTATGATCGCGTCCTACACAGCAGCGGGATTATCCAAACATCTTCCACCCACCCTACTGCTGGTGGCCTTTGCCGCGCTGATGCTGGTCGTCAGCCTGATCATGCTGCGGCGGCGCATACCGGAGCAGGCCGAGGAGCCCGAACTGAGCCTGATCAAGATCGTTGGAACGGGCGCGGGCGTCGGGCTGCTGACGGGCATCCTGGGCGTGGGCGGCGGTTTCCTGATCGTCCCGGCGCTGGTAATGCTGCTCGGCCTGCCGATGCATCAGGCCGTCGGCACATCGCTGCTGGTGATCACCATGAACAGCGCGGCGGGCTTCCTGGGACATCTGGACGGCATCCACCTCGATATGAGCGTGATCGCCGCCTTCATCGCGGCAGGCATGATCGGCACGTTCGCCGGAACGCGACTTAACCGTTACCTGCCCGCACAGCGACTGCGGCAGGGTTTTGCCGTGTTCGTCCTGCTGCTGGGCATCTTCTTACTGTTCGACAATTTACCCAAACTACTGGCGTAGATAAGGAATATCGCATGAATCCGACAAGCACATCACTCGGCCTGAAAGTGGAACTACACACCGATTTCGAGACGGCGCTCAACCGTGTCACTGCCGCGCTCAAGGCGGAAGGCTTTGGCGTCCTGACCGAAATTGACGTGAAAGCCACCCTCAAGCAGAAGCTCGATGTCGACTTCCGCCCGTACAAAATCCTGGGCGCGTGCAACCCGCCGCTGGCACATCGCGCCCTGAGCGCCGCGCCGGATGTCGGCCTGCTGCTGCCCTGCAATGTCACCGTCGCACAGGGCGAGGAAGGCATCATCGAAGTGGCACTGATCGACCCGCTGAGCATGATGGGCGTGATTAGCAACCCGGCGCTCGACCCCATCGCCACTGAAGCGCGCGAACGGCTGGAACGTGTCGTCGCCAGCCTGAAGGAATAGCGCCATGCCGCTCTACGAATACCAATGCCCGGACTGCCAGGAGTCCTTCGAGAAACTCGTCCGCAGCAGCGCCGCAGCCGACAGCGTGTCCTGTCCAACCTGTGGCAGCGCGCACCCCCGCCGCAAACTCTCAACCTTCGCCGTGAAGGGCAGCGGACGCAGCAGCAGTGCCGGAGCTGACAGCGCCCCAAGCTGCGCGCCCGGCGGCCTCTGAGGAGTTCGCCGCCCCGCCTGACCGTGTGTCAGCACACCAACAGAACAGCAGGGCAGCCCACGCAGGCTAACCCTGCTGTTCTTTATTGCAGCCCGCAGAAGACATCCCCGCGATCCTGTAAGCCTCTGCGCGAAGCCAACGCACGTTTGCTTCCATCCATCCGTACTGCACCAGTCCATTTGTGACATTCATCACATACTTTCCATGCTTCCCGTCGCTGATCAAGTTGGTCGCCCAGGGATAGACTGTGGATATATTCGGCTATCCGAATGGACGAAAGAGCGAACATGCCCATCATCCCCCTCGACGAACTCGATCTGCTGCACACAGTCATGTGTCAGGCCGTTGGCGAACCGAAACGCATTCAAATCCTTTACGCGCTGGCCGATGGCGAGATGAACGTGGGCGCGCTGGCCGAACTGCTGGCAACCCCACAGCCAACGATCTCACGTCATTTGGCGCTGCTGCGTCAGCGTGGGTTGGTCAAGGCACAGCGTGACGGCACCAGCATCAGCTACAGTCTGAGCGAACCACGCCTGATCACGGTGCTGGACACCATGCGGCAAATTCTGCGCGATGTTCTGGAAGCACAGAGCAGCGTCCTCGAAGAATGCTGAACCGAAGGCTATCCCTAGAAGGCCTTTAACGAAGAAGTCACAGCTATGAAAGATTTCAAGTACATCTGGATCATCGGGTTGATCGTGACCGCCCTGGTCGTGATCGTCCCGATTGCGCTTCTGGCGACAGACCAAACGCGAGTCGCCTCCAGCCCCTGGGATTCCCTCCCAACCCACCCCGAACCGGTCGATCATTCGGCGCTGATCAAAGGGCCACTCACCAGTGGGCCAGAGGTCACGCGCCTGTGCCTGAGCTGTCACGAAGACGCAGGCGCGCAGATGGTCAACACCGCGCACTTCACCTGGTTGAGTGACCCCGTGACGGTCGAAGGACGCGATGAACCCGTTCAAACGGGCAAAGCCAATACGCTGAACAATTTCTGCATCGGCATCCAGTCCAACTGGGCAGGCTGCACGCGCTGCCACGCGGGTTACGGCTGGGACAGCGCCGACTTCGACTTCACCAACACCGAGAGCGTTGACTGCCTGGTGTGCCACGATCAATCCGGCGGATACGCCAAGTCGGCGGCAGGACTGCCCGCAGAGAACGTCGATCTGGTCGCTGCGGCGCAGAGCGTTGGCATCCCCACGCGCGAAAACTGCGGCGGCTGCCACTTCAACGGCGGCGGCGGCAACGGCGTCAAACATGGCGACCTGGACGAGAGCCTGTACTTCCCGCCAGAGAGCGTCGATGTCCACATGGGTCGCTACGACTTCCTGTGCACCGACTGCCACCGCACGACTGATCATGAGGTGGCCGGGCGTTCGATCTCGGTCAGCGTCGATAACGCCAACCAGATCGCCTGCACGGACTGTCACGAGCCGACGCTGCACGAGGACGAGCGCATCAGTCTGCACACCGACACCGTTGCCTGCCAGACCTGCCACATCCCGGCAGGCGCGCTGCGTGACCCCACCAAGATGGTGTGGGACTGGTCAACCGCCGGACAGGATTTGCCGGAAGACCCACACGTCTACCTGAAGATCAAGGGCAGCTTCGTCTACGAACACAACTTCACGCCAGATTACATCTGGTACAACGGGCAGGTTGACCGCTACCTGATGGGCGACACAATTGACCCGACAACCGTCACATCGCTGAACACGCCCGGCGGCAGCATCGACGACCCAACCGCGAAAATCTGGCCGTTCAAAATCCACTTTGCCCGCCAGCCATATGACGTGATCTACAACTACCTGCTCCAGCCGCAAACAACAGGCGCGGGCGGTTATTGGGAGACGTTCGATTGGAATCAGGCGTTCATCAGCGGTTCACAGGCAACCGGACTGGCCTACAGTGGTGAGTACGGCTTCGCGGAAACGACGATGTACTGGCCGCAGACGCACATGGTCGTCCCCTCCGAGCAGGCGCTGCAATGCACCGACTGTCACGGCGAAGACTCCCGCATGGATTGGGAAGCGCTGGGCTACCCTGGCGACCC
>JAEUQX010000667.1 GCA_016788625.1 Anaerolineae bacterium | reverse complement strand
CATCTCGCTGCGTCTGAAGCTATACTTATGGCAACCCAATCACAACTTCAGGTCACAAACGAATGGCGGATGAAATAACATGCTGCTGAAATACTTCTATGATCGCCATCTGGCACAGGCATCATACCTGGTAGGATGCAGTGCCACTGGCGAAGCGCTCGTCATCGACCCGGCGCGCGATATTACCCCTTACCTGGAAGCGGCGCAGACCGAGGGACTGCGAATTACCCACGTCACCGAGACGCACATCCATGCCGATTTCGTCAGCGGCGCGCGCGAACTGGCTGCTGCGACGGGCGCACGTCTGTACCTCAGCGACATGGGCGATGCGGACTGGAAGTATGGCTATGCCGACGCGGATACCGTCCTGCTGCATGATGGCGATAGCTGGATGGTCGGCAATATTCGTGTGGAGGCGCTGCATACGCCCGGCCATACCCCGGAACATCTCTGCTTCCAGATTACCGATACTGCCGGAGCGAACCGGCCAATGGGCTTGTTCACGGGTGACTGCCTGTTCGTTGGCAACATCGGGCGGCCTGACCTGCTGGAAGAGGCGGCGGGCATCGTGGGCACGAAGGAACCCGGCGCGCGTAACCAGTTCCACAACATTCAACGTCTGAAAACGCTGCCGGACTACCTGCAAATCTGGCCGGGACACGGCGCGGGCAGTGCGTGCGGCAAAGGGCTGGGCGCGGTGCCTTCCAGCACACTCGGCTACGAGAAGCTCTTTAACCCCGCCTTCCAGATAAATAACGAAGACGAGTTCGTGCGCTGGCTGCTGGACGGTCAACCGGAAGCGCCGCGCTACTTCGCACAGATGAAGCGCGTCAATAAGGTCGGCCCCGCGCTGCTGGCAAGTCTGCCAACGCCGGCGCGCCTGCCCGCCGCACAGATCAGCGAGCTGCTGCCTGCCGCGCTGGTCATCGACACCCGCCCGGTCGCGGAGTTCGCGAGTCAGCATGTACTCGGCACAGTCAATATCCCTGCGCACGAGAACAGCTTCAGCACCTGGGTGGGCTGGTATGTCGATTACCAGTCGCCGCTGTACCTGATCGCGGAGACGCAGGCACTGCCCGACATCCTGGCGACGCTCCGCGCGATAGGCGTTGATCATGTGAGAGGTTATTTCACCCCGGATGTGGTTGAAGGCTACCAGTCCGCGATACCCTTGCTCACGCCACAGGCCGCGCTGGAACGACTGCGGGCGGGCGGTGTGACGCTGCTCGATGTACGCGGCGCGGACGAATACCGCGAGCAGCATATTCCCGGTGCGTTGCACATCCCGATGGGCGAGGTGCCTGCGCGGGCAGCGGCTTTTGCTCCTGATGCGCCGATCATCGTGCAGTGCGGCGGCGGCACGCGCTCACAGATCGTCGCCAGCCTGCTGCGGCGGCAGGGCTTCAGCAACATCAGCAATCTGGTAGACGGCATCGACGGCTGGCGGCGCGCGGGGCTGCCGCTGGAGGCCTGAGCCTCCTATTGCAGGGAAGGTGGGGCTGCGCTGACAGACTCTAGCGCATCACCGTCTGCGCACCCACCACACCCAGCAGCACCAGCACGGTCAGCAGCGTGCTCCAGGCCAGCGCGCCCACGCCCATCCAGACGAACAGCCGCCGCGACGGTGCGCCGAGCGCGATGCCCAGCGCTGCCCCGGCCTGTGAGCCTATTGTCATCGGCGCGGCCAGCCCTAACCCGATCACGCCGAAGCGCCCCCAGATGCGCCCAACCAGGCTTTCCGGGTTGAGCGCTGCCGCCCGTCCCAAGCGCCGCACTGCCCAGGTGCGCACACGCTCGCCCAGCAGCGTCACCAGCGCCACGCCGCAGGCATAGCTTAGCGATGTCGTCAGTACGACCACGAGCGGCGGCAGACCGAGCGCCAGCCCAGCAGGAATGGCAGGCCAGAAATAAAAGAACGCCAGCCCAAAAATGCTGGCGATCTGCGGCAAAACAGTGATGAGATTATCGGTCATTCGGCATCCTGTTATAGGCGGCGCGTTTACGACAGCGCCTCGCTGACCAACTGCT
>JAEUQX010000580.1 GCA_016788625.1 Anaerolineae bacterium | reverse complement strand
CGCTGTACATCCAAGTATCGCTTGCCCGAACCGATTCGATTTGCGCACAACGCAGCAGGCGATTTCTGAGCCAACCACTCTTGGTCGTTAGCGAGTAGTCCAGAACCACACATCCGAAGCTCGAGTGATTTGGCATGTCGTCACACCCATCACATCACGTATCCCGTCTGCATGGCTAACGACTGACAGCTTAGCGGCGGCTTTCGTAGAGCGTGATCTGGTTGACGATCTCTTGCAGCGCTGCCCGTGCGCGTGACTCACTTTCGCCAGCGGACATGAATGCCACGATGTAACGTCCTGCACCGAGTGTCAGCACGCCTGCATCGTTGACCACGCGGCCAATCGGGATGTCTCCAACGGGCAGGATGCCATCCTTGCCCTGGTAGCCATCTGGAAAGACGAATTCAATCGGCGAACGGTAGTCAGGATTTCGCACAGCCAGCAGTTCATTGGCGGCGATGATCGCCGTGCGCATCTGCTCGGAACGGGCAAAGGCTGCCCCGCGCGTGAGGATATCATAGCCGCGCGCGAGGTCGGCAGCGGTGAAGGCGTTATCGACATCGTAGCGCTGACCATCACCACCGACGACCTGGCGGGTAGGGGATGGAGCAAAGCGCTCGTCGAAGAAGCCTATGGTCGGCGCGAGTGGCCAATCCCAGGTACGCAGGCCGTTGCCCATGCCGATGCGCGCCAGGAAATTGTTAAACTTCTGAATAGCGTTTTCGTCACCACGCACCCAATTAGCAACATCGGCCAGCACCGTTCCCGTTTCGACGTTATTGCTGAAGACGACCGCGCTATAAAGCGCCGTGCCCTGCCCATCCTGCCATGCATCGGGCGGCACGAAGTAATAGTAGTAGAGGGTGAGGAACGCCTTGAAGCAGCTGGCCACCGGGTAGAGGTTGAAGGCGTTGATCTGTACGCGGAATTCTTCGTCATTATTGGCGTTGATGCCGCGCAGATCGAGCGCCATGGTGTACCCGGCGAAGGCCGCTTCGAGGGTTTGACGCACGCTGGCGGCCAAAGGAGTCTCGGCGTCCCAATCTTCGGCCAGGGTGCGGGCAGCGGGAAGGGCGAACAGCGCAGACCCCGCCAACATCAGGAATCGTCGTCGATTGATCATAGCCCTCTACATGAAAACGGGGGCACTCTGCGCGCCCCCGCAAGTGGAGTCCATCAACATCACCAGGCGTAGGCTTCCGGCGCGGTGCCACCCGGCCCCGGCCAGATTTCGTCAAGACGCTTCATCTGTTCAGCGTTGAGGTCGATTTCCAGGGCACGCAGACTGCCGTTTAACTGCTCCATCGTGCGCGGGCCGATGATCGGCGCGGTGACAACCGGATTCTTGAGCAGCCAGGCCAACGCGACATCGGCGGGTTTTTCGCCAATCTCATCGCAGAAAGCCTCGTACCGCTGCAACTTATCGCCATATTTCTCGACCAGCTCCTTCGAGCGCCCACCCTGACGCCGCTTGCCGTCCTCTTTTGTGCCACCCAGGATGCCGCCAGCCAACGGACTCCAGGGGATCAGCCCGAGGCCGTAATGCTGGCACGCCGGGACGACTTCCAGTTCGACGGTGCGCGCGGCGAGGTTATAAAGACTCTGTTCGCTGACCAGCCCCATGAAGTTGCGCTGCTTGGCCGCTTCGTTGGCCTGGGCGATATGCCAGCCTGCGAAGTTGCTGCTGCCGATGTACAGCACTTTGCCTGCCTGCACCAACTGCTCCATCGCCTGCCAGATTTCCTCCCAGGGCGTGTTGCGGTCAACGTGGTGCATCTGGTACATATCGATGTAATCGGTTTGCAGGCGGCGCAGACTGTCGTCGCAGGCGCGCTTGATGTGCAGCGCCGAGAGTTTGCTCTCGTTTGGCCAGTCGCCCATCGTGCCATAGACCTTCGTGGCGAGGACGACTTTTTCGCGCCGTCCGCCGCCCTGTGCCCACCAGCGCCCGATGATCTGCTCGGTGACGCCTTCGCCCTTCTTCCAGCCGTAGACGTTCGCGGTATCGAAGAAGTTGATGCCTAATTCTAGCGCCTGATCCATAACAGCATAGCTGTCCGGTTCACTGGTCTCCGGTCCAAAATTCATCGTGCCCAGGCACAGGCGGCTGACCTGTAATCCCGTGCGCCCTAAACGTGTGTACTGCATGGCCCGTCTCTCCTTGCGTATAGTCAACAGGTCAATAGTAGCGACAATCTACGCTGCTTGTTACGGCCAGTCTTGAACCATTGCATCCAGGTCAGCATAAATCTGGTCAGGTGGGTACTGGCTGGCCTCTGCTGCATCACGGGTGGCGACGCCTGTCAGCACGAGCGCTGTTCGCAGACCGAGACGCCGGGCGCCTTCGATGTCGGTATTCAGACGGTCGCCGATCATCAGCGTTTCGTGTGGTGCAGTCCCCAGTAGCCGCAGCGCTGCCTCGAACATAGGAGCATAGGGCTTGCCCATGATCAGTGGTTCAGTTTCGGTGGCCGTTTGCAGCGCGGCGACCAGACTTCCCGCGCCCGGAGCCAGGCCTTCCGGTATGGGGATGGTGGCATCGACATTGGTAGCGATGAAGGCTGCGCCCTGCCGGATGAGCAGCGCCGCACGCTTGAGTTTTTCGTAAGTGAGCTGCGGGTCGAGGCCGACAATTACAGCCAGCGCATCTTTATCCGCGAGGATGTACCCGGCATCCTGCACCACCTGCCGCAGTCCATCACCGCCCAGGATGTGCATGGGCGCGCCTGTAGGATAGTGCGCGCGCAGGTAACTGATCGTCGTCGTGCCGGATGTGAGGATTTGTGATGCCGTGATGCCGGGAATTCCCAGGCGTTCGAATTTGTGCACATAATCCTGCGGCGACTTGCTGCTGTTGTTGGTCGCCAGCGCAAAGGGCAGCGATCTGGCACGCAGCAGATCGAAGAACGCGCCCAGGCCGGGCAGGGGGGTATCGCCCGTCCACAGGACTCCATCCATGTCGCTGATGACCGCGCGAATAGTGTTGAACATATTCATTGGCTTAGAGTTCTCGCATGACATCAAAATCAGGCAGCATTTTGCGAATAGCTTCGACCATTTCAGCGTGGCGCATCCACATGTCTGTGGCCTGTTGCACCAACCGCCGGTACTTCTGGAACCAGAAGCTGTCGTCCGGGGCACTGCGCGGCTCGCCCATGTAATGGCGGCCATCCTTTTCTTTCAGTTCGTAGGTCCAACCGATCTGCCCGTCCAGGTGGATCAGGCTGTCGTCGAAGGCAGCGAATACATCATAGAGTGTTGGATCAGCGAAGTTATCTCCAGTTTTCGCGCGCAGGTCGAGATACTTGGTGATGTGCGAACCATAGTTCTCCCAGTCGATGCGGCCTTTTTGCACCTGATCATTGAGTTCTTCGATATAGCGCCCGTTGATGAACAACCAGTAGCGTTCGATCAGGCGGCGGTCACTCGTGCGCTGCTTCAAGCGTGTTTCAGAGAGGATCTGTTCGGGGATATGGCGGATGAGCGTGGCGTAAAGCTGGTTGAGGCTTTCGACAGAGACTACGCCGGAAGCCATTTCGATGCGCTGGATTTTTTGCAGGCGTTCTGGAACTTCCGTGCGCCCGCGTACCAGAATCGGCAGGACATGTTTGTTCAACCGCCAGGCCTCGTCGAGTTCGCGCATACACCATTCTGAACCGAGCGCTTCATCTGACATCATGAAGATGAAGTGCTGGCAGGCTGCGATGTGCCGCAGAATCTCTGCCCACCATTCCTCACCCACATGCAGATTTTCGTCGAACCACACGTGGTCGTATGCTTTGCGCAGGAGCGTGGCAAGCTGTTCCGTGATGGCGCGGTCTACCCGACTGTAGCAGATGAATATCCGACTCATATCCTGTGAACCTTCATGGCATTATGAGATACTCTCTCTGCCCTTAAAGGGGAGAGCTTTTAAGTTCAAGCGAAACGATACTTCTTTTCAGGGTCGAGACTTGCGAGTGTTCGGTTCGTATAGGGCCGATACCCGGCTGTTCACGCCTGTCGCACCAGTAGAGGTGATATTTGTATGTCGTGCGTGCCGTGATAGAATCGCTCATACACTGGCAGTCCTGGTGTCGGAAAGCTGTTAGATGTTACTACATTGTGACACCGATTATGTATTCTAGCACAGATGGATATATGTGGTCGATTGGATGCTGAATCATTTTCGGTGAAAACGGCAAAACGAGCAGGGGCGATGCGTTGTGCACGATATCGCAAGATCGCTGCGCCAGACGACCTGTCCTGAATTTCCGCCGAGTTCGTTACACGAAGATCGATTGCGCCTTTTGTCCCGGCACTTTTTGATATTCAATTGGTTGTGGTTTACAACCCGACGGAGGTACTTTTATGGCACAGCCCCCGATTTCACACGCACTCATCCTCCCCGAAGCCAACTTTGCTGCCTGGCTGCAGGCGGCACAGGCATACACCAGCACATTCCCGCGTGTAGCTGTCGTCCGTTCTCCGGCGGGTAACGATCTCAACCGTTTTCGCAACATCAGCGCGGTGCAAGCGCCGGGCGTCTGGCTGAACAACGACGCGCTCACCCACATTCGCCGGGTTTATCCGCTCGTGGTGCGCGTGGATGTCATCCGCGCCGCGACACCGCCTGAATTGAGCGCGATTTTGCAGCAGCGCGTGCAGGCCAATGATCGTTATGGTGAACGGTTGACTCCCGCCAATGTGTCTGACCGCTTCACACTCGATTGGCCGTCGGAAGCGCGGCCCGCTCGCATCACCCGAGCATTTAATGATGTGGTTGGTGGCGTTAAGAACGAAGGGCTCGATATTTTCGCCCCACCAGGTGCGACGATCCTGGCGGGCGCACGCGGCACAGTGGCGACGGTCATCCGCCAGCCAACAGCGCTCGGATACGGGCAGTATGTGCAGGTTTCCTCGACCGTGAGCGGGCAGAATTACCTGGTTACCTATGCACGCCTGAACAATATCCGCGTGAATGTCGGCCAGACGGTCGAGATTGGCGATGAGATTGGTCAGTCGAACTTTGATACCGTCAAGATCGTTGTGCAGCAGCCGGGCAAAGGACTGGTGGGTTATATACTCCCGGATGTCGTTGATCCCACCATGATGATTTACTGGCAGGGGCTGCGGCTGCGGACGAACACAAGCAGCAGTGTGCGGATTCGCGAGCGGGCTGGCACAGAGTTCCGTATCCTCAGCCAGCTAAGCGCGTTTGACCGCGCCGAGACGCTCGAGCCGCATGGGCGCACGCTGCTCAAGGTTGGACAGCCGAACCAATGGATCAAGATTCGTTCGCCACAAAACGTTGAGGGTTTCGCTGCCGCCGAGTTTCTGATGGCTGATGAAACCGAAGGCGTGCGCGCGCTCAATATGACTGGCATGAATCTGGACATGCTGCACCCCTTAGGCAAACCTGCGCCAGAACGGTTGAAGAGATTGGGCTGGGTGCGCTTTGCCTACTCCGTGTCAATGGGGCAGGGTTCGACCGACCTGGATAGAGCGTATAACTTTTACACGCCGTTCATCGACCGCTATGCCAAAGCCGGGTTGAAGATTATCCTGGTGCTGACGCATCAGACCTTTGGCGAGGGGCAGGGCTACGTCTGGCCGCAAATGGACAGTGGACGCTGGCGTGACCTGACGAGCAAGTTCGCGGACTTTTCGCGGCGCATCGCAGCGCGCTATGCCGGAAAAGACCTGATCGCGGCCTATCAGATCTGGAATGAACAGGATACTCCGCCTGCTGTGGCGCACGCAGCCGTTCCGATCCCGCCAGGAGATTATGCGCACATGCTGGCTGAATCGATCAAAGCCATCCGTGCTGTTGATAGCAAGACGCGCATCATCACCGGGGGACATGTGGGTGGCCCTGGCACGGGGGCGGCCTACGCGCGCGCAACACTGACAGCCATGCCCGGCACAATTCGCCCGGACGGTATTGGTGTTCATTCCTATGGCCGCGGGCCGGTTGGCAACAAGTACAGCCCGTTCGGCAGCATTGATGAGGATGTCGATGCGTACAGCCGTGTGCTTCCTGGCGCCCCAATATGGATAACTGAGTGGGGTGTGCTGGATCGCCCGAATGACCCGGCCGGTGATGTGAGTGATTACGCGCTGGGCTTCATCAGTCGATTGAAGAACCTGTATTCGGGCAAGGTTGCCTGCTGCGCGTGGTACGCCTGGGGCGATGGGATGCACAATGGCTATGGACTGGTCAACCCATCTGACCAACCGAAACAGCCGCTGTACGACCGGTTTCTGCGCGCATGAAACCGTGCGGCGTACCAATTTCGTAACACATGACAGAAAATTCAGAATTTGTGCTTTTCAGTCAGAGCATACCTAACGTAAACTCAATTCTAACCTGAAAGCACTATTCTGACGGCATTATCTGCTGTCAGTTCTTTCATGTCGAGAAAACTGTATCCGGTTGATATAGATAGGGTTGATACATATGCTCGAAACAGCCCTCAAGCTGGCGCGCGCGGGCCAGCACACAGCAGCGCGCAAGATCATCGCCGATGTCCTCAAACGCGATCCACGTCACGAACAGGCGTGGTTGGTTCTGGCTTTCATCGCCCAGACTATCGAAGAGCGGCGCAGTGCGCTTGACCAGGTGCTGCGCCACAACCCGACACATGCGCGCGCGGCACAGGCCCTGCGAAACACGCTCACCCCGGACTATGTGCGGCTGGCCAGCGCCAGCGGTGTGTTCATCAGTTACGCGCACGCCGACGCAGCCATCGCCACGCAGATCGCCGAAGACCTGCGCTTTCTGGGCGTCCCGGCCTGGCTGGATATGCTCGATATGAACGCGGAGCAGGATTGGAATGAGGCTGTTGCGGCGGCGCTGCAAACGTGCGGACTGATGCTCGTGATTGCGTCCGACGCGGCGCTGCGAGCTGAGAATGTCCACATCGAGGTGGAGCATTTCCGCGCGGCGGGAAAGATTGTCGTGCCGCTGCAACTGGAAGCGTGCGATCTGTCACCGTTTGGGCTGTGGCACGCTCCGCTGGATTTCACCGTCGATTATATGCTTGGCATGGAAGAACTGCTGCACCTGCTCGATGCTGCTTCCCCGGCTTACAATGCCTGAGCCTGGGACTCGTCACCCGTTGACTTCCAGCAGCACGCGCACCGCGCCATCGACTCCACCACCCGCGTGGCTGACTACTGCCGCGTAAACGCCGTCGGCAGGTAGGGTGAAGTCGCTGATGCGTGCATCCAGGTTCCCACCACTGTCGTCATCGGCAACCAGCGTGTTGCCCTCCATGTCAAGGACGACGAGCAATGGATCCGTGTTCTGGTCAGGACGCGCGCTGGCTGTGACGGTGATCGTCTGGTTGGCGCGACCTTCAAAGAGCATCACATAGACCAAGCCCAATTCCATCTGCACAACCTGCGATTCGCCGGGTCGCAGCGCATACTCATCATTGATGCTCGTTTGCTGGAAGCGAATCCACTCGAGGTAGTCCGCCGCGGCCTCGACCTGATTTCCCAACTGCGAGTGCACATAGCCCCGGCTCAGATACACGCCGGCTGAATTCGGTCGCAGCGTGATGACCTCGTTGTAGTCAGCCAGCGCTGCCGCGTAGTCTTCCATCTGGATGTAAATTGCTGCACGGTCACGGTAAGCGATCGGATCATCTGGCGTGAGCGCAATCAGGCGGGTGTAATCAGCGGCAGCAGAATCCAGGTCGCCTAACTGCTGGTGTACATAACCGCGCACCGAATACGCATTGGGGAAGTTTGGCGCTAATTCGACCACTGCATTGAGATCGGCCAGTGCAGCCTCATTGCGTTCCTGGTTGACATAAATCAGCCCGCGGCGGTAATGCAGATCGGGCGATTCATCATTGGCGAGTAGTCCGGCGTCAAGGTCTGCCAGCGCCAGATCAATCTGTTCCTGCTGGGCATAGATGGCCGAGCGATTGGCGTAAATTTCTGCCGTAAACTCCGGTGATGGCGATGGCAGTTGCAGGGCACGCGAGAGATCAGCGACGGCACTGTCGTAGTCTTCCAGCCCAATGTAGCTCATGCCGCGCCAGTAGTAACCCTGACTGAAGGTTGGGTTGAGCAGGATGAACAGGCTGTAGTCCACGATGGCCTGTTCATAATCACCGGCGTCGTAGGCGCTCGCAGCGCGATCGAAGACATCCGGGCTGATGATAATCGGCGTGCCCTGATCCTGCTGCGGGGCGGGGGTTGGTTGTGCATCCTGCGCACGGGTGCTGCCGCTGATGGCGACGATCAACAACGCCGCGCTGACCCATTTCTTCATGATCGCTGTCCTGTTGCTGTGCAGATTTCACCAGACTATAACACAGTTGCGCGCGCCAGACGTTAGAGGCGGTTGAATGTTGCCATGTCACCAGGAGTGTACCCTGACATGCGTGATGGGCAGCAGAACATCCTCGTCGGTGTATCCATTCGCCGCGATGCGCTGGTTGTCCCAGAACTGATAAACAGCCAGTTTCAGAGCATATGTTCCCGGCGGCGTCACCGCAGGGATGGTTATGACGCGTTCATCAACATAGAACTGTCCAGGCTGCCAGCGGCTGGTCTCCAGCGGGCCGTTGGTGATAGATGCGCGGTCACTTTGGACAACGCCCGAACGGAAAAACCCGAAGAGGCTGATGCTGTAATCCAAAGCAATTGGACGATCAACCAACCACCACAACTGCAACTGTACCTCCGCGCCTTCGTGGAACAATGGGCCGTCCGGCGTGTTCACTGACTCCGTGAAGGTCGCGCCATGAAACCGTATGCCGTTCTCGAACAGTATACCTTCAGGGTCGGGAGGACCCTCGTAAAGCTGGAAAAAGAAACCTGGTGGGCCAATGTATTTTCCCGCGATGCGCCCGGCGGCGACCTGTGCCTGGCTTGCGGCGTCGAAATCCCAGTTGCGTGAAACGTACCAGATACGTGGATACCCCTCGGCGCTCTCCACGAATGGCAGTCCGCCCGGAAAATGAATCTGCATATAGTAATCCCAGGCCTCCGGCGGCGCGCAGCCGCATTTGGGATCGACCAGGATGACATCTCCGGGGCGCAGATTCTTTTTCAGATCGGCAAACACGCCATCTATTGGCTCGAATTCACCGCCATACTCGCGCAACTGATAGTCAACGAAGTTGATTGGCAGCATCAGCAGCAGGACAACAGTGGTCCCAGGAAGCTGCAAAGGACGCGGCAGTGACGAGACGCCCAAGCCGATCAGCAGCGCGAGGCCGGGTAGCACCCACCACAAGTAACGTGCATCCTGGAACAGCCCCAGGTGGTTATGCAGTAGATACATCAGCAGCGGTGCGGCTGACCACAGGACGACAGCGGCAGCCTGCGCACGATTGCGCCAGTAAAGCATCGCTGCGAGCGCAGCCGCCGCCAGAATGAGGACACCGACGGTCGAGCCGGAAAATGTTGCGAACATCTCAGTTAGCGCGATGGGCAGCGACGGCAGCGCCAGTTGACTGTTGTAGTCCGTGCGCGTCAGCACATAATCCAGCCGGGGCAGCACCTGAAGACTGCCCACGAAAGCTACCACCAGAGCTGGCAGCCACCAGCGCCAGATTTGCTTTGGCGTGGTGAGGAGCGTGTAAAGACCCAGGAGCAAGCAGATGAAAAACGCCGTGTAATGTACCAGGAACATCAACGCCAGACAGCCGCTAAGCAGTATACCGTAGGTCAGTTTGCGACGGTTGAAGTACAGCGCAGTCAACCAGAGCGCTAGCATCGTCAGGGTGAGCAGCAGGCCATAAGCGCGCACCAGGACGCTGAGAAACTGGCCGAAACCCAACGCGCTGAACCCGAAAGCCGAGAAAACGGCAGTCGTGTGGCAGCCAGTCATTTCCCGCACTGCGCGGTAGGTGATCGGAATGCCGAGCAGGAAGATGAACAGCGTCAACGCGCGCAGTACCAGCGGCGTAAAACCTGCCCAGGACTGCCAGAGGTTTACCATGATGAAATAGGTCGGTGGCCAATCGCCAGGGGTCAGCCGTATAGTCTGTTCGAGGCTGCCCATGCTCTGCCAGATCGACCAGACTTCATCCCAGTTCATGGGTACATCAGTCAGTATGGGAATGCGGAGTGCTGCGGTGACCAGAACCAGCAGGAAGATCGGCAGCAGCAGCCTTTTGCTTGACCGTCGTTCAGAAGATGACCCAAAGACGCGCAAGGGGTTTCTCCTCACTCTTTGAAAGCGATCTTTGCACACGCAAACACAAACCAGAAGACATGGTCTGGAGTCATGTGATCTATCTTCTTTTACACTTTTCAACAGGAAAAAGTTACAACCTGACGGCGTATTACGAAAAACACTAATCTTCTGAAGGTGTTTGTATTACTGAGTCCGACTGTTTTCTTCGGCGAGGAGGGCGATTCGATAGGGGAACAGCGAGGCGCGCATCACGCCTTGCTGAACAGCGGGGTCTGACTCCATGATCTGATGTGCAGCCGCTTCATCGCTCGCATTGAAGATGATAATCCCGAATGCGGTTTCGTCCACGTTCAGCGTGCGTCCGGCCAGGATGACGATGCCGTTTTCCGTCAGGCGCTGAAGGTAGGCGAAATGCTGGCTGACGATTTCGGCTTCTTGTGGTGTAGGGCCGTCGCTCAGCATTTCAGTACGTGTCGGTTGGATGCGATACAAAAACTGCGGCATGGCGAGTCGCTCCCTGCTGACAAAGTTGCTGCCCACAATCCAAAATACCCGCAGCGCTGCCAAAGGGTTCATCGCTGAATGCCAGAGTCGCCGTTGAGTATGCTCGGAAGTCAGCCGTCTTTGAAACGTTAGTTAAACACGGGTTTGACTCCCTCACTACTGACTTTACACTTGCCTGCGGTGCACTTCTCGTCTCACGAAAACTCGCACATTAACTGCACACGTAGATACGCCTTGTGAAACTCGCGACAATAAGCACCAATGTGTCTGCAGACATGTTGCAAGACCCAACCGGTGTTTTTCATTCTTTTCTCGGGAGTTGCGCTAATGCAGCGTTTCTGTACCTATCTGATGATTATGGTCGTCCTGGCTGTCCTCAGCCTGACGCCTGCGCTGGCTCAAAGTGATGATGCCGGCGTCCTCAATGTTTACTCCTCGCGGCACTATGGCGAAATGGAAGCACCATTTGTCGCCTTTACCGAGGCGACGGGCATTGATGTGCGTGTTTCTGCCGGAAGCCCGCAAGACTTGCTTGGCCGCCTGCGCGCGGATATTCAGCGCGGCAACCGCAGTATCGCGGATGTTTTCCTCGCCATCGATGCAGGTGTGCTTTCGTTGGCGGCGGAAGAAGGGCTGCTCATGCCTATTGAGTCTGAAGTGCTGAATGCCAATGTTGACGAGTCTTTCCGCGATCCTGAAGGGCGCTGGTTTGGACTGAGCGTTCGCACGCGCACCGCCGTTTACAATCCTGCCAATGTCACTGAAGAGGAGCTGGCGCAGCTTAACGACTACAGCGACCTGGCGAACCCGACCTGGCAGGGACGGTTGTGTATGCGCCCGGCCAGCCACATCTACACGATCTCGCTTTTCAGCAGCCTGCTCTACCACCTGGGTGAAGAAGAAGCCGCCGCTGTGACCCAGGGTATCGTCAGCAACGTAACGCGCTATATCAACAGCGATACCAGTCTGATTCAGGCTGTTGCGGCGGGTGAATGTGACCTGACGCTGGTGAATCATTACTACATGGGGCGGCTGGCGAATGGCTCGCCGGAAGATCAGGCCGTGTTCAACAGCGTGGCAATCCGCTGGATGAACCAGGATAGCAACGGTGTCTTCTTCAACGTCAACGGCGCGGGGATCGTCAAGGACGCGGCTAACTACGACAACGCCGTGAAGTTCCTGGAATACATGAGCGCGGTCGAAAACCAGTGCGGCAGCAGCACCTGCTTCCCTGGCAGCAATTACGAACTGCCAACCAACCCTGAAGCGGAACTCAACGAGACCGTCATCAGTTTCGGTGAGTTTGTTCTTGACCTGGATTATCCGCTGTGGGAATATGGCGCGTACCAGCAAGCCGCTGTCACCATGCTGGAGGACGCGGGCTTCGGGTTCACTGAGAACTAAGTCGATGGCGGGGCAATTAGCGTGACTGCAATCACGCCTGCACTCGAACAACAACTCTGTGGGTAATGGACATGTGCCGAGCTGTTGGGCTTATTCCAGCGCTCGGCATGTCTTGCTGATCAATATAAGAAGTGAATTGATGAATATCACACAACTCATGCACAGCCGCGCGCGCATCGTTCCATCCCTTCCAACGGCGTCTTTTTCGGTGAAAGCTGGTTTTTGGCGCTGGCAGCGTCTGCTGCCGCTGCTGCTGGTATTGGCGCTGCTGCTGCCGCTGGGCGTGCTGCTGCTCTACGCTTTGCAGTTCGACCTGGAGCGGTGGACGCACATGTGGAACACATTCCTGCCGCGTGCGCTGGGCAATACGCTGACGCTGATTGTTGGTGTGGGGGTAGGAACAGGGCTGTTGGGCACGGGCTTCGCCTGGCTGCTGACTGCCTATGAGTTCCCCGGTCGTGCCTGGTTCGACCGCCTGATGCTTTTGCCGTTGGCGATCCCTGGTTTCATCATGGGTTTCGTCTACGTGACGATCTTCGAGTACGCTGGCCCGGTGCAAACAGCGCTGCGCGGCTGGTTCGGCTGGCAGCGTGGCGATTACTGGTTCCCTAATATTGCTTCACCTGCTGGCCTGATTTTGGTGCTGACGCTGGTGTTGTTCCCGTATGTGTACATGCTGGCGCGTACCGCATTCCGCGAACAGCTTGCCAGCAGCATCGAGGCGGCACGTGTCATGGGCTACAACCGCCTGCACACGTTCTTCCGACTGGTGCTGCCGCTGGCTTACCCACAAATCGCGGCGGGCATCATCCTGGCGATGCTGGAAGCGATGACCGATTATGGCACGGTCAGCTACTTCAGCTATCCGACGCTGAGCGAGCGTATTGTGGTGTTGTGGAATACCGAGTTTGACCCCGGCACGGCAACGCAGCTTGCGCTTTTGATGATGGTCGTGGCGTTGTGCCTGATCACGCTGGCACGGCGGGTGCGTGGGCACGCGCGTTTTTATCAACATGGTGGGCAGGGGCGCCACATGAGCCGTCAAGCACTGCGCGGATGGGCGCGGACGGGGGCGGTACTGGCCTGCCTGACGCTGTTTGGCGCGTCGTTCGTGCTGCCCGTCTCGCAATTGTTGTTGTGGGCGGTTGGTGAATTGCAGAAACCGACTGTTGGCATCCTGGGCGAGAGCATCATTACCTATTCAACCAATTCAGTTGTTTTGGCGGGCATCTCCGCGCTGATCGTCGTTTTCTTATCACTGCTGATCGTCTATGGGCTGCGCGCGACCGCCGTGCATCGCAATCGTGGCAACCGTCGCCTCGCGCGTATGGTCACGTTGGGCTACGCGATGCCGGGCGCTGTTGTGGCTGCTGGGGTGCTGGTGGTGGTTAACCCGATTGATGCCGCTGTCACCGATTTTGCAACTGCATTCCTGGGCTGGGTATCGCCTGCTTATCTGCTGACAGGCACGGTGATCGCGTTGATTTACGCCTATGTGGTGCGCTTCATGGCGGTTGGCTTCAACAGTACCGACGCCAGCCTGGAGAAGATCAGCCCCTCGATGGAAGGTGCGGCGCGCACGATGGGCGCGGGCACATGGCGCATCCTGCGGCAGATTCACGCGCCGCTGGTCAGCACAGGGTTGGCGACCGGGGTTATCCTGGTGTTCGTGGACGTGATGAAAGAACTGCCCGCAACGCTGCTGCTGCGCCCATTTGGTATGGATACACTGGCGCTCCGAACGTATTTCCTCAGCGTCGAGGGCTGGCATCGCAGCGCAGCGATTCCCGCATTGATGATTCTGATTATTGGCCTGATACCTGTCTTCATCCTCATGCGCGTGGGAGATAATCCGATTGGCAAACACCGTCATACGCCTGAATAACGTCACGAAATACTATGACCAAACGTGTGCGGTGGATGCAGTTTCGCTGGACGTTCGCAAAGGGGAATTCCTGGTGCTGCTGGGCGGCAGCGGCTGCGGCAAGACGACCACGCTGCGGCTGGTCGCCGGTTTGGAGCGCCCTGAGTCTGGCGAAGTATGGATTGATGGGGTGCTCGTCACAGGTGATCAGGCCTGGGTGCCGCCCGAAGGACGCCAGATCGGCATGGTTTTCCAGGATTATGCCCTCTTTCCACATTTGACGGTCGCGCAGAATATTGCCTTCGCGCTCAAGGGGCTGAAGGGACAGGCGCGCTCACGACGTGTTGATGAAGTGCTGCAACTGGTCGGGCTGGAGGGTAGGGGCGAGCGTTATCCCTATCAACTGAGTGGTGGTCAGCAGCAGCGTGTCGCCTTGGCGCGGGCGTTGGCAGCCTCACCGTTGGTTGTGCTGCTGGACGAGCCATTTTCCAACCTGGATGCTGCCCTGCGGAAATCGATGCGCGAAGAAGTGCGGGCGATTGTCCGGCAGGCGAATGCCGCCGCGATTTTCGTCACGCACGATCAGGAAGAGGCTATGAGCCTGGCCGACGAGGTAGCCGTGATGCAAAGCGGCAAAATCCTGCAATTGGGCAAGCCCGACGACCTGTATCGTTACCCGAATTCTCGTCACATCGCCAGCTTCCTGGGCGAGGCTAACTTCCTCGACGGCGAAGCGAAGGGTACAATCGTCGAGACCTGCCTGGGGACGCTCACACTGTCTGAAGCGCACCAGGGGCGCGTCACGGTGATGATCCGCCCGGAAACCCTGACACTAACGCCCGACGTAAATGGCAGCGCAGTCGTGACGGACTCGCGATACTTCGGCCAGTATCGCACGATCAAACTCCAGCACGATAGCGGCCTGCATCTGGAAGCGAAGGTCTGGGCACAGCACGACTTCGTCCCCGGCGTGCGCGTCCACATCGCCGTGCAGGGCAGCGTGGTCGCGTTTTCGGTTTGAACTTCAAGATTTAGTCATTCCTTAATAGTTGCTAACTTGTAGTTGGGCGTACAGTGGAGTAAGAACAAAAGCGCCTCTCTCAAGGAAAGCAATGTGTCAACGCTAAAATACTCCATTAACTCACAACCGATTAGCATCCTCCTGAGTTGGATTCAGTCCGGTGAAATCGCTATTCCGGAGATTCAACGCCCGTTTGTGTGGGATTCGACCAAAGTACGCAATTTGCTGGATTCACTGCGCCAGGGCTACCCGGTTGGCTACATGATCATGTGGCGCAACCCCGATGTGAATCTGAAGGATGGGAGTAAATCCAATGGCAAGCGCATACTCATAGACGGTCAGCAGCGCATGACCGCGCTCATGGCGGCGCTGATGGGGCACGAAGTCGTCAACCAGGATTATGAGTTAACCCGCATTCGGATTGCTTTTCACCCTATTGAGCAACGCTTTGAGGTGATGAATTCCGCAATCCAAAATGAC
>JAEUQX010000563.1 GCA_016788625.1 Anaerolineae bacterium | reverse complement strand
ACATGGGTGGGGAAGTTCTCCCACCACGATCCCTTATCCGCATCGTTCGAGAGGAAAGCGAGGTGTAGCCATGACCAACTACCTGAACAAGCTGCTCAACAAGAACCAGACGCCGCAGAACCTGCCGATCCCCGGCACGGCCATGCGCCCCAATTCCGCTGGCGGCTACTCGTTCGCGGTGGATGACTGGCAGCGCCTGCATCGGTTTCTCATCCTTGGCTCGGAGGGCGGAACGTACTACATCTCCGAGCGCGCGCTGACGGTTGAGAACGCCAACGCGGTGCTGGCCTGTATCCAGCGCGACGATGAGCGTGTCGTGCGCGAAATCGTGGCGATCTCCGAAGCAGGGCGCGCACCCAAGAATGATCCGGCCATCTTCGCGCTGGCGTTGGTCGCCTCGCACGGTGGGACAGAAGCGCGGCGTGCAGCTATGGCTGCGCTGCCGCAGGTCTGCCGCACGGGGACGCACCTGTTCCAGTTCGCCACCTACGCGCAGTCGATGCGCGGATGGGGACGCGGACTGCGGCGCGGGGTGGCGGGCTGGTACCACGCTCGTGATGCGCGTGGGCTGGTCTATCAACTGGTCAAGTACCGCCAGCGTGATGGCTGGACGCACGCCGATACGCTGCGGCTGGCACACCCCAAGCCGAGCGCGGAGACGCAGGGCATGATCTTCCGCTGGGTGACACATCGCGAGGATGCCGCCTGGGCGCGCGACATCACCCCGCCCGAAGATGCGGCGCTGGCGTTCATCTGGGCGTTCGAGCGTGCGCAGGCTGCTCAGGATGTCGAGACCATCGTCAAGCTGATCGAGCGCTACGACCTGCCGCGTGAGGCGCTGCCGACGCAGTGGCTGAATGAGGCGGCGGTGTGGGATGCGCTGCTGGTCAAGATGCCGCTGACGGCCATGATCCGTAACCTGGGCGTGATGGCGAAGGTTGGCCTGCTGCGGGCGCACAGCGCAGCTGAGCTGCGCGTTGTCAAACGGCTGACCGACAGCGAGGCGCTGCGCAAGGCGCGCGTGCATCCGATTGCCATGCTCTCCGCGCTGCGGGTGTATGCCCAGGGGCGCGGCGTGCGCGGCGACGGCACATGGACACCGACTTCACGCGTGATCGATGCGCTGGACGAGGGCTTCTACCGCGCGTTCCAGAACGTTGAGCCGAGCGGGCAGCGCGTCATGCTGGCGCTGGATGTCTCCGGCTCGATGGCTGCCGGCGTGGTTGCGGGCGTGCCGGGGCTGACCCCGCGTGATGCCAGCGCTGCGATGGCGCTCGTCACCGCCCGCACGGAGTCGAACTACAGCATGAGCGCCTTCCAGGGGCAGATGGTCGAGATCAATATCTCGGCGCGGATGCGGCTGGATGATGTGATGAAGGTCATCAGCGGTCTGCCTTTCGGGGCGACCGACTGCGCGCAGCCGATGCTCTACGCGCTGGAGCGCAAGCTGGCGGTGGACACCTTTGTGATCTACACCGACTCGGAGACCTGGTTCGGCTCGATCCACCCGGTACAGGCGCTGCGGCAGTACCGTGAGCAGATGGGCATCGCGGCGCGGCTGGTCGTGGTGGCGATGACCTCCAACGGCTTCAGCATTGCCGACCCGCAGGACGCGGGGATGCTCGATGTGGTCGGCTTCGATACGGCCACGCCGCAGATGATCACCGACTTCGCGCGTGGGCAGCTTTAGCCCCGCGCGGCAACACACGACTCACGGCGGGCAGGACACACCCTGTCCGTCGTGATTTCTGGCACATGCTGGCGTTTTTCCCGACGTGAATATGCTACAATGACCAGCAGGGATAGAGAGAGAAGTCCACAATGGTCGCCATTGAAATTCCGTTTGACGTGCTCCTGGAAGCTGTGAAGAAGCTCAGCGATGAGCAGAAGCAGCTCCTATTGGAAGGTTTGGCGACTACCCCCCAACAGCCCAAAGAGCGCATCCTCGGCCTACACCCTGGCGCGATCTGGACGAGTGATGATTTTGACGATCCGCTGCCGGATGAGTTTTGGTTGGGTGAGGATGCATGAAGGTTCTGCTTGACACCCATACCTTCATCTGGGCAGATAGTGATCCCAGCAAGCTTACAGCGCGCGTGTCGGCTTTGATTCGAGACCCAAACAACACGGTCTTCCTCAGCATCGCCAGTTTGTGGGAAATTCAAATCAAGTTTCAGGCGGGTAAGCTTTCGCTCAGGATACCATTGCCTGAACTCGTCAAACATCAACAGCAAACCAATCAGATTGTGATGCTGCCTGTCACCGTAGATCATGTTTATGGGCTGGAAGCCTTGCCCACGCACCATCGCGACCCTTTTGACCGCATCTTGATTGCCCAGGCGCAGGTCGAAAACCTCACCATGTTAAGCCACGATGCCGTTTTTGCACAGTACCCCATTCAGGTCATCTGGTAGCCTCCTGCGTTACAATCTGCCATATATCCACTAGGGAAGGAGCGCCAATGCGCTACCGTGCAATATGCGTAATCCTGATTGCGGTTTGCTGCCTGCTGCTCATGACAGGCAGTGCCGCGACCGCGCAATCTACCCCGGATGAACGCCCCATGCTGGCCTATTCGTCAGATCGTGACGGCGACTTCGAGATTTACGTCTGGGATGGCGAGCAGACCATCAACGTCAGCCAGAACTCGAAGCTCTCCGATACCGTGCCCGTGTGGAGCGCCGATGGGCGGCTGGCGTGGCAGGCGGTCGATGCAGAATACCGTGCCGACGTGTATGTGTGGGACGGCGAACAGACCATCAACCTCAGCGATCATCCGGCAGCGGACAGCGACCCGGCCTGGAGTCCTGACGGTCAGCTGGCCTGGGTGAGCAATCGCGACGGCGACCTGGAGATTTATGTGTGGGATGGTCAGGATATTGTGAACGTCTCGCAGCACCTGGCGGAAGATCGGATGCCCGTGTGGAGCGCTGACGGTCGGCTGGCCTGGATGTCGTACCGTAACAACAATGGCGATATCTACGTCTGGGATGGCGAGGATGTGGTCAACATCAGCCAGTACTACGGCGATGATTCACATCCGCGCTGGAGCGCCGATGGTCGG
>JAEUQX010000513.1 GCA_016788625.1 Anaerolineae bacterium | reverse complement strand
CATTGAAAGCCGCGCAATCATGTCTCAATTCAAGCGCAACCTATCACAGTGGTTCCCCAGAATGGAACGCGGGCAGGGGTTGATCGAGTACGCGCTGATCCTTGTGCTGGTCGCCGTAGTCGTCATCGCCATACTCGGTCTTTTGGGGCCGTCCCTTGCAGCCATCATGGGCGATATTAGCTGCATGGTCAGTCACGGTAACCGCCTGCCACAGTACCGCGAGGCGGGCTACACCTATGACGTGAAAATGTTGTGGGTTGAACGCCGCAATGAACTGGTCGGCACTCGGTCGCTCGTGGATGTTAGCGGTGATACACCGCCTGACAATGGCAAGTACTGCTGGGTCATCGCCCAAAGCGACACCGAGTTTCGCGTTCTGGACTTCATCGGCGTGCCCTAACGCAGGTCGCCCCCGGCGGCTTGCAGCAGCAGCGCATCCACTTCCGCAATCGAAAGCGGGCGGTCATCGGCCAGCCGTTTGACCGTCTGCGTCACGTCACGCACGGTGTCATCCGTCAGCGATAAGCCGAGACTGCGTGCCCGTTCGCGCATCGCGTTCCAGCCCGTCAGCCGGTGCCCGATGGCGATCTCGCGGCTCAGGCCGAAGTCTTCCGGTTTGAGAATTTCGTAGGTTGTTGGGTCAGCCAGCACGGCTTTCGCGTGAATACCCGCCTTATGCATGAAGGCGCTCGACCCTGTGACATAGTTATTGAATGGAATGTCAATCTGGCACATGTCCGCGATCAGTTGATCGATTTGCGGCAGCAGTGCCAGCTTGTATTTAGCGACATACTCGCGGCGAATGGTATACAGCCGCGCCACCAGCCCGCCCAGCGGTGTGATGCCGTTGCGCTCCCCGATGCCCAGCACGGTCGTGTCGATGTGCGTCGCCCCGGCCTCCAGAGCCGCGCAGGCGTTGGCAATCGCGCAGCCGCTGTCGTTGTGACCGTGAAACTCGATATCCAATCCGGTCAGCCGTACCAACTGCCCGACCATCGCGTAAACCTGCGTCGGCAGCGCCACGCCGACGGTATCCGCCACCCCTAAGCGGTCTACCAGCCCCAGATCGGCCACCGAAAGATACACGCGCAGCAGGTCGCTCTCGCGGCTGCGGAAGGTATCCTCGGTGCTGAAACGCAGGATGATGTCCGGTTTCTGCTCGCGGATGTAGCGCATCACGTCGGCGGCCAGGTCGATGATCTGGCGGATGTTCCTGCCGTGACTGTGCTGCATCAACTGCGGCGAAGTTCCGATCACCACGTCCAGCCCGTCTACGCCCGTATCGAGCGCTCGTGCGGCATCGTCACGGTTGCAGCGGATGTGCGTCAGGATGCGCGCGTTCAGCCCCGCGGACGTTATCGCGCGGATGTCGGCTTCGCTCTGCGGCGATGCGCTCGGCGAGGTCATCTCGATCATCTCGACGCCGAAGTCATCGAGTATCCCGGCGATTTCCAGCTTCTGTGCTGGTGTGAATGTCGCCGTGCTGAACTGTTCGCCCTCACGCAGCGTGCTTTCGATGATGCTGTAATTCTCAAAAGGCATCGTTCAGAACCTCCTCAATGATGTCTGCCGCGCGCCACAGGTCGGCTTCTTCAATCACGAGCGGGGGCAGCAGCCGCAGCACGCTTGGTCCGGCAGGCAGCGCCAGCACGCCGCGTTCTTGCAGCAGCTTCAGCACCGGCGCGACCTTGCCGCGCAGCTCTACGCCGATCAATAAACCGCGTCCGCGTACCTCGCGCACCGCTTTTTCTGCCAGTCGTTCGCGCAGATGTGCTCGCAGCCGTTCGCCCAGGTCGCGCGCATGTGTGATGAGGTCATCTGTCAACGCTTCCAACGCCGCCAGCCCCGCCGCGCAGGCCAGTGGATTGCCGCCGAATGTGCTGCCGTGCGACCCCGGCGGCAGTTCGCCGAGCGACTCACGCATCAGTACGGCGCCCATAGGCAGACCGCCCGCCATGCTCTTAGCGACGGTCAGCAGGTCAGGCTGTACGCCATCGTACTGGTGAGCAAACAAGTAACCGGTGCGTCCGAAGCCGGTCTGCACCTCATCGAGGATCAAGAGTGTGCCATTGGCGCGGCAGAGTTCCTGCACAGCCTGCAAATAGCCGTCTTGCGCGGGATGTACGCCGCCTTCGCCTTGTACGACTTCCAGCAGCACTGCCGCTGTATCTGCTGTCAATGCCTCGCGCAGCTTGTCGAGGTTGTTATAGGGGACATGCGTCACGCCGGGCAGCAGTGGCGCGAACGGTTCGCGGTAGTTCTTCTCCCAT
>JAEUQX010000510.1 GCA_016788625.1 Anaerolineae bacterium | reverse complement strand
TCGGTACTGACTAATGCGCGCGCGTCCAGGAAGGGTGTATCCTGTATCACTCCGTCTATTGAAACGAAAATCGTCCCGCCCTGTTCCATGATGAATAACCGTCCGCTGCCATCATTTGCTCCGGTTATGAACAGCGGCCGTTCAAATCCCTCAGCCACTTCGACTAATGCGTACTGGTTGCCATCGGGCGGCGTGATGTCCTGTGCCGCAGCCGTGCTGAGCGTTAGCAGGAAGATTGCAATTCCTACGAGAAGTCGACTCATCTTATACCTCATTCACTCGCTTACGATGAAAATGATCATTCTGGCCCCGCCACCGCCACTACAAACGCCTCGGTGTTCCAATAGTGCTGAACGGCGGCCAGCAAGTCTTCCTTCGTCAGGGCGTTGACCCGGTCGCGGAAGGTCAACAGGTTATCCAGGCCCAGGTTGTACGATTCCATGTGCTGAATTGATGAAGCGATACCCTCATTACTCTCCAGTTGCAGCGGCAGATGGCCGATGAAGTAGGACTTGTTATCGTTGATGTCATCATCGCTGACCACTTCGGTGGTAATGCGGCGAATCTCATTGACGATGCTGTCGATGGCCTTCTGCACATTGGCCGGATTGACGCCTGCGCTGACGCTCCACGCGCCGGGGCCATGCCCGCCTTCGATGCCGCTGTAGGCATAGTAGGCTAATCCCTGCTTCTCGCGCACCTCGTCGCCGATGCGTCCCATCATGCCGAACTGCCCCAACACGCTGTTGACCAGCGTGGCCGCGCGGTAGTCGTCTGCGTAGCGTGATGGCCCCAACACGCCCATCACGATGTCGGACTGTGTTTTGCCCGGCACATTGACCGAGGCACGCCTGATTTCGTCCAGCGCGGACAGTGGCGGCAGCTCCGGCTTTGCCGCCTGCTGCGGGTTCTGCCAGTCGCCCAGGTGCTTGCGCACCACTTCAACAGCTTCTTCCGGTCGCACTGCGCCGACAATCGTGATGATCATGCCGCGCGGTCCATATGTGCGCTGGTGAAAGCTGCGGATGTCTTCCAGTGTGATCTGCGGGATCGTCTCCAGTGTGCCGCGTGACCCGTGATGATAGGCATGTTCAAACGGGTACAGGTTTTCGCGGAATGCCCGATTGGCTCGGTAGCGCGTATCCTGCTGGCGATATTGCAGCCCGGTCATAATCTCACCGCGCAGCCGCTCGACCTGTGGGGTAGGGAAGGCCGGGTAGCGCAGCACATCGCTGAGGATGTCGATCAACACAGGCAAATCTTCCGCCAGCGCCTTGCCATTGAAACCGACGCTGTGCACACCTGCGCCTACGTCGAGATCAGCTCCGATGTCCTCCAGGCTGGAATGGATAGCGTCAAAGTCGCGATGCTGTGTGCCGCGCATGAGCGAGGATGCGGCCATTGAAGCCATGCCCGACTTGTCTGGTTGTTCGTGCAGGCTGCCCGCCTCGAGCGAACCGGTGATGACCACCGACTGCGCCGCATCGTTCTGGTAGGCCAATACTGTGATGCCATTATCCAGTACGACCCTTGTGATATTGTCCGGTCCCGGCAGTGAAGTTCCGTTCTTGCTCATACATCATCTCCATCATCATAGGCTTCTTCAGCGCCTGTTGGGACGAACCAGCCCACGGTGCGGTTCTGTTTGCGGAGATAGCGCTGCGCCACGTCGCGCACATCCGCTATGGTCACCGCTTCCAGCCGTTCGACATAGTGATCGAACCATGTGTGACTTTCGAAGTTCTCCGCGAAGGCCAGCCAGAATGCCTGCGATGTGACGCGCTCGGTGCTGTAAGCGAACAGCGCCCGTGCCTGCTTGCGTGCCTTGTCCAGCTCGCGCTGCGTGATAGCTTCGTTCAGTACGCGCTCGATCTGCTCATCAAGCGCGCGTTCCACCTTGTCCAAGGGCTGCCCATCGCGCAGGACGACCACCAGATCGTAGAGATACGGGTCAATCGAGGGCAGCAGGCCGCCATCCACATCAACGGCCAGTTCTGTCTCGACCATTGCTTTGTACAGGCGGCTGGTCTTATTGTCGATGCTGCCGCCGCCCAGCCCGCTGGGTCCGGTGAGTACGCTGTTGAGGATCGCCAGCTTGAACCAGTCATCGTGGGTTGCGGCGGGCGCGCGGTAGGCCATCTCCAGGAACGCTGTGTTGCCGGGGCGCTCGACCACGACGTGCCGCTCGCCATGCTGTTCCGGCTCTGGCCGCACGAACAATGTGGGCTGCTCGCCCGCCGGGATGCTGCCATAGAGTTCTTTCACACGCGCCAGCATCTCGCTCGTTTTGAAGTCGCCAACCGCCACCGCAATCGCGTTGTTGGGCATATAGTGCCGCCGGTAGTGGTTGTAAAGATCATCGCGCGTCATCGTTTCCAGGTCGGTCATATCGCCGATGATCTCGTGGTGATAACCATGCACGCGAAAGGCCGCCGCGCGCACTTCTTCGCCCAGCCAGAACATCGGGGAATTTTCTGACCCCTGCCGCTCCGAGATGATCACGGTGCGTTCCGACGCGACTTCTTCTTCCGTGAAGCGAGCATTGATCATACGGTCAGCTTCTAGTCGCAGCCCCAGGTCAATTCGGTCGGCTGGCATGGTCTCATAATAGGCGGTGTAGTCCATCGAGGTTTGCGCGTTCCACGATCCTCCCTCGCGGCTGATCATCGTGTCCAGCACCCCACCGGAGAACATCTCTGTGCCCTTGAACATCATATGTTCAACCCAATGCGAGATGCCCGTTTGCCCGGTGCGCTCGTTCCGACTGCCCACGCGATACAAGACCCACCAGCTAATCACTGGCGAGTGATGTTGTTCCTTGAGAAGTATCGTCAATCCGTTATCCAGTACGTGCCGGGTCACATCACCCATACCCGCTCCCTTCACCGTGCACGATAGAACAAAAAACAGGGGATGACAATCATTGTCATCCCCCTTGATACCAGTGTAGCGGAAAATGGGTTCGAAAGCTACTTCGACGGTGACAGGTACGGTGAACCGACCGCGACGTAACTGTAGCCGCGCGCGATGAGTTCCTGATAGTCGGGGATCATGCGCCGACCATCCATGATCAGGTAGGGCGGGGAAACGGTCTGCTCAATCGTCCGCGAGAGACCCCGGAATTCTTCCCAGTCGGTCGAGATGAACAGCATGTCGCTGCCTTCCAGCGCATCCTTGACCGTTTCGTGATACGTGATCTTCTCGAACAGCACGTTCTTTTCCGGGTCAAAGTAATGCTTGGCTTCGGTCAGCGCCAGCGGGTCATAGGCGCGAATTTCTTTCACGCCGCGACCCAGCAGTGCCTCGACCACCTTCAACGACGATGAGTCGCGCATGTCATTCGTGCGCTGCTTAAAAGCCAGCCCCAGCAGCGCAACCGTCTTCTGGTTGAATTTGACGTTTGATTCCTGTATGGCGCGGTCCACCAGATAGGTCTTCTGGTACTCATTGATCTCGTAGACAGCTTCCAGCAGGTCAGTCGCCTGATTCTGGCTCTTGAACTGATAGATCAATGACTGGATGTCCTTGCCAAAGCACGAGCCGCCCGCGCCATTGGAGACATAAGACCCCCACTTGCTGATACGTCCGTCCGCTGTCACACCGCGCTTGAGGTCTTCCATGCGGATATTCGGGAAGGCCTCGCCCAACCGCGCGCCCACACCATTCCAGAACGAGATGTAGGTCAGCAGCAGCGTGTTCGCCACGTACTTGATCGCTTCCGCCGTCTCTGGTGTCGTCTCGATATAGGCGATACGGACATGGTTGACGAACTGCGAATAAATCCGGCGGATGATGCGCTGATCCTCTTCCGTATCTGCGCCGACGACTACCCGGTCAGGGCGGCGTGACTTCTCCACCGCATCGCCTTCCGGCAGGAATTCTGGGTTAGAAGCGACACCAGCATTCGGAACGTTGTAGCGCTTAAGAATGCCTTCCAGGTGACGTGCTGTGCCGACAGGTACGGTGCTCTTGTTGATCAGCACCACACGGCGAGTGTCCTGACGCTTTGCCAGCAGCGGGGCGATGTGATCCAGCGCTTTGTCGTAGTAGCTCAGGTCGGATGACCCATTCGGGCGCGGCGGAGTCGGCAGGCACAGGAAGATCGCGTCCGTGCCTTCAATGATTTCTTCGATGTTCGTCGTGAAGAACAGATAGCGATTCATGTTCTCCGCGATGATCGATGCCAGCCCAGGTTCATTTACATAACGATTGATCTGGTCACGTTGCCCGCTTTTGTAGGCATTGATTCGCTTTTCATCAATGTCATATGCCCAAACCTCGTGTCCATACTCCGAGCAGACGGCAGCATGGGTCAAGCCGACAAATCCCGTACCAGCGACAATGATCTTCATTAGTTTCCCTTCGATTTGTGCCTTACAGACATACACAAACTTAACGTGCAGAGTTTACCACAGGGCATTTCCTGAGAAAGGTAAACGATTGCTGGAATGTTTGTGAAAATGGATTGACTTGCAGTAGCCAGTATCTAAACCTATGCCGATAAACCTTACACCAACCTAATCTATGGCATTATTGGCTCAGTACTTCGCGTGCGACTCGTCGCCCGATCTCCACCGCATAGTTTGTCCCGCGATCCCAGGGGTAGACCTGGCTCATGCTGGCCCAGTACACGCCGGGCAGCGGTGTAGCCAGTGGTGGAATGTTGCGGCTGTGCCCAACTCCTGGCACGGGTTGGGCGTATGGCGCGCGGAACACCCATGCTTTTCGCACCCAGTCCGATCTGAATTCCGGGTTGACCTGCGCCAGCACGGGCAGAAAACGCTGTGTTAGTTCGGCGTCGCTCAACTTGAAGTATTCGTGGTCAAGAGGGACGTAATCGCCGCAGTAGACCAGCACATCACCGCCGTAATGGGACTTATCCTGATAATTGGTATGCTCAACCAATGCCAGGAATGGGAACTGACTGGCTTTCTTGTCAGCGCTGGTGGCGGGCAGATTCAGCCAATAAGTGCCATCTGTCAACACGGACTGTCTGAGCGCCAGCACCACACACACTGCACCGATGCTTTCCAGTCGCGTCATCTGTTTCCCGTAGTCAGTGGTGGTCAGCGCAGGGGCAAGCTTCAACAACAACCCCGGTGATGACGTACTGATCACCCGGTCGAAGCGTCGCCACTCGCCATTGATCAGCAGGGCGGGTTTGCCCTCCTGAATCTCAATGCCGTTAACGGCGGTTTTCAAGTGGATGGTCGCGCCCTTTTCCATCACAGCCTTCGCCAGCGCGTCCAGGAAGGCCTGGAAACCGCCGACGAAACTGCCCAAACGCAGGCTGCGCGCCCGGATGCGTGCCCACATCCAGGCCATATTGACTTCGGTGTAGCGTTCGCTGAACTTGCCGATCAGCAGGGGTTTCCACAGCCGCGCGTAGCTTTCTTCACCCATCCAACGGCGCATCCACGCATCTGCCGTCACCTGTTCAAGCTGTTTCCAGTCGCTCGTCAGGAACTTGAGGTACGCGCCCGCCAGTCCCAACCGTATCTTCGCCAGGAATGAGATTGGCAGCTTGAGCAGGGAGAGATTCATCTCCGAACGCACGATCTTGCCATCAATCCAGTAGCTCGTCTTGGGGCGTGGGAAGATCACCTTGTCGCGTTGGCCGATTTCCTCGAGCAGTCCGAGGATGTCATGATCGCTCTCAAACCAGTGGTGATAGAACTTTTCGAGCGCCCAGTCCCAGCCTTCGTCTCGGAAGCCTGCTGCCAGCCCGCCGACCGCGCCCTCTGCCTCGTAGATTTCGACTGTGTGTCCCGCACGGACGAGATCCCAGGCCGCTGCCAGCCCCGCCACGCCCGCGCCGATGATGCCAACCTTCAATGCAGCGCTCCTGTTTCACTGATGCCAATGACTGCCGAAACGGTTATGCGGTGTTACCTTGCTGCCTGCTTCTCCAACTCATGTGCTCCGGTGATCGCGCCCCAACCCAAACCCTGCCGTATCAGGAAGAAAAAGCCAACAAGCGTGACGGGCAGCCAGATGACAAGATGGACCACCAGCGCGTAGGCTTGCGACTGTGATGGTGCGACACCGACTGCAATTAATACGACTGAGACGAAGAACTCAAACACACCGATCTGCCCTGGCGATGCTGGAATCAGCCCGGCCAGATTGACGACCCCAACCACCAGCAGCATCACCGCATAACTGAGTTGTAAGCCGAACGCAGCGGATACAATCCAGTAAACCAATGCCTCTACCATCCAGCTTGCATACGAACTCGCGACCGCACCAGCCAGGTCTTTCGGACTTCGCAGACCTTCCAGCCCGCCGATGATGTCTTCACCCAGGCGCGAGGCAATATTGTGCAGCCTGCCCGGCAGGAAGCGTCCCATGAAGTGGGTCAGTTGTCGCAGCAGGTTCGGTCGCGCGGCCAGCAGGAAGAATACCGCGACCACCGTCAGGAAGATGGGGGCGGCAAACATCACTACCCGCCGCACTTCTATTGAGACTGCTTCCACAAAGAGCAGTGCGACCGCGATGAATGTCAGCATCACGATGCCGTCGAAAGCGCGCTCGACGACAACCGTTGTCGTGGCTTTTGCTATTGGGACGCGGTAGTGATGTTGCAGCAGGACAATCCGCAGGATTTCGCCGCTGCGGAAGGGATAGACATTATTTCCCATATAGCCAATGCTAACGAGCGGGATTAGATTACGCAGTTCAACCAGCTTGATGGCACGCAGAAGAAACTGCCAGCGCAGCGAAATCAGCGTCACGGCGCCGAAGTAAACGACAGCGCCGACCAGCAGCCAGCCCGCGTTCACCTGTTGGATGGAAGCCCAGACGGCCTCTGGTTCCAGCTTACGGAATGCAAACCAGAGGAACACCCCACTGATGATCAGTCCCACGCCAGCTACCAACCACTTGCTAACTTTCATACTGCTGAAGGGCCGCCTCATTACACTTGAACAAAGTGCGTTGATTGTAGCAGGCTTTGCGAATGGGTTACACCCTGGACGCCAGTTACTTTGCAGACTGCATACGGAAACGTAGAATAGACGCTGGGCAGTACTCGGATGTGTTTCGGAAAGCGGATGACTCATGGCTGACAGCCTGTTCGACAATCGGTACCGTTATGATTACATTTACCCGCGCGGTCGCTCCGGCGAAACGCTGCGCGCCGTGGATACCCAAGACCAGGATCGCCCTGTGGTCATCAAACGCCCCGCGCCAAACGACGCTCCGCCCATACGTGCCGGGCAGGAGGTGAGCATCCTCAACGAGCGCAAGGCACTCATGCGCCTGGCTGGACATCCAGTCGTGACAGCCCTCCTTGGCAGCGGGCAGTTCCTTGTCGGCGGCATGGCGCATCAGTACATTGTCATGGAACGCGGGCAGGGCATGATCCTTGCCGATCTGGTGCGCGAACTAGCGGGACGGGGTGAACGACTGCCAGAACTCGAGATGCTGGTCATCGTCGATGCGCTCGTTGATCTGCTGCATACTGCACACAGCCGCGATATTGTGTACAACGATGTGGATGCCAAGCACCTGTTCTGGGATCGCGATGCCTATCAACTCAAGGTGATCGACTGGGGCAACGCCGTTTTCCTGGAAGGTGATGACAGCACGCCGCAGGGTATCAGCCGCCAGAGCGATGTGCTTCAGGTGGGCGAACTGCTGTATTTTGTTGTCAGCGCGGGTGGTCGCGCCGAGATTCCGCGTGATGCGGGCGAAGACTTCCTGCTGAGTTTTGGCCGTGATGCGGAGCAGATTTCGCCGCGGTTGCAAGCCATCATCAGCAAAGCGGTGCATCCCAATCAGCGCCTGCGTTATAAATCGATGGCTGAACTGCGCAAAGCATTGATCGAATACCGCGACCCGCTGGAGCGTGATCGTAACGCCATCATTGGCCGCGTCATGGAACGGCTGCGCCACAATCGCAGCAAGGATGAGTTGCAGGGACTGCTTGACACGCTCAATCCCGCCCTGGCGATGGACCCCGGCAACCCCAACGCGCGCGCCGCCTACCGCGAAATCCTGGCGCGTCTGTATGACCTGGAAGTTGGTGCCGATCTCGATGCTGCCCGCATCTATCTGGAGAGCGGTAATTGGGCGCGCGCCGTCGATCTGCTCGATGATCTGCGCCAACGCGCGCGCGGCGACACGCAAACATTGATCAGTATGTTGATTGATTTTGCTCAGTATTTGCTTCAGGCGCACCTGCAACCGCATCCGCCTGCCGCTCTGGATGCGATTTCACTGCTGTTCGAACATAAGAATGCCGCTGCCGCCCATCTGCTGCTGACAACCCATGTCAGCGATGATGCCACACGCGGGCTGTACTGGCTGCTGGCCGAGCGTGTTGATGCCTATACCCCCGATGTGATGCTGCTGCGCCCAAATCTGTATCGCCTTGATACCGCATTGACTCAGCTTGCTGCCGATGCGCTGCCTGTCAAGGAACCACGCGCCGTGCTGCTCGAAATCCATGCGACGCTCGACCGGATTTCTTCATCGGCGGCGGTGAGCCTGATCGAACTGCGCGACGGCTATCGCGCGGTTGTCGATGGACTTACGGCGCTGGCAACGCTGCTGGAACCGGTGCAGACGCGCTTCGGCCTGACTGACCAGCGCCTGCCATTGTCGGCATTGGAGCGTGCAGCCAATGCGGCGATGGCCCTGGCCGATAACATGCACGTCATCGGCAGGCAGGCCGCCGCAAGCCCGCGCGATGCTTTGCACGCCCTGGATGGCAGTCGTGCCATTGACCCCACCAGTGCTGCCTGGGATGCCGTCGGGCGAATGCTCGATGGCCTATATGAACTGCTCGGTTCGTATCAGACCTACGTTCCCGCTGCTGACGGTTCTGATCTCGAAAGTTGGTTGACAAGCGCGCGTGAGGACTTATCGCCGTTTCAGCAGCGACTCTACGATGACATGCTGGCGGGTATGATCACGGGTCTTGATGTCGCCAGTCATTCCTGGCAGACCTATGGCGAGACGACGATCCAGGGTAATCGCATTGGCGCGGTCACCGCCCTGACCGATGCGATAGATGCGGTAGGCACGATCAGCCCGACGCTTGCCGGGTGGCTCAATCAGGTGCGCACCATCGTCACCAATGCTGCTTATATCGAACGCCACGCCCTTTACGGTGGTCTGGGACGCGCGCTTGCTGATGGCTGGGAGGCGTTTGATCGCGGGCGACTGCCGGACGCTGAACGCCTCGGTCAGCAGGCCTGCGAGATTGCCCGTAGCGACGCACAGCGCTTCGCCGCCGAACGACTGCGCGATCTGGCGGTGCAGGCGCGCACGTGGTATGAGCGCGGCATGGTCAACGTTGGCAAAGGCACGGCGACTACTCTCGGCGCGGTCGAATCACTTTACACGCCGGAAGAACGCGCTATCCGCGAACATTTCACAGCACAGATGCCGAGCAAAGAAACCTATCTTAAGGCGATGGGCAAAGGTCTGATTGAACTTTACAGCCGCAGCAGCAGCGCCGCGCCGCGCATCCTCTTCTTCAACTGCGTCTTACTGGGTACGCTTGATGCGCACGAGGGTGCATTGGAGGATGCTGAATTCTGGTATGAGGCTGCCTCGCGCGTTCTGGGTGAGGGCGGGGGGCGTCATGTTCTGGCGCGGGCGTTGGCCGAGTTCACCGAACGCCGCCGTGACCTGAACGCGGGTGCTGCTGTGCTGAATGCGGTCAATCAGGCTGCTGCCCTGCCAACGCTGGACTCCGCGCGCCGCCGTCTGGAGGAAAATCCTCAGGCCAAGACGCTGGCTGCTGGCGCGTACAGCCTGCGCGAGCTGGAAGGGGCGCTGCGTGATTGGTCAGATGGCGAGTTCCGCACTGCTGGTCTTAAACTGGAGAATGCCATCAACGCTATCCAGGAAATTGAGCACGCCGCCGCCGTGACGCTGACGCAGTATCGCGCCTGGCTCATGGAGGTGCAGGCCGCTGCTGCTGAACTGCATACCCAGATGCGCCAGATGCAGTCAACCATCGAAGCGCGACCAGAACGCCCGGCAGAAAATGTGCGTTCGGCGCATCGCCGCATGGTTGATGTCACCGCTCGTTTACTCGGTGATGCTTATGCAGGGACGCTGCGCGGTTGGCGCGATACGTACGAGTCGTTCCTCGGCGTGTATGCGGATAACAGTATCCGCCGTACTGAGAAGCTCAACCGCTTTAACCAGTTGTTCCGCGCCATGTTTATCGACCGGCACCCGGCCTATCCGCTCTACCGCCACTGGTATGATCTGACCGACGCCGCGCCGGAGTTCCCCGCGCCACCCACTGACGAACCGACGCCGCGCATCACTGAAGGTGAGGACGTTTCCGAAAGTGAATACCGTGGTTCGCGTTATGCGGACTCGCCGGCTGATGCCCCGCCAGTGCGGTTGCGCTTATCGCCGCGCGTCCTGCTCGTGGTCGGCGGTGGTATCCTGCTGCTCATTGTGCTTGCCGCGCTCAGCAGTCTGCTGAACAGCAGTTCGCCCCCTGAAATCGCTGTGACGATTACGGAGACAGCAACCCCTGATCTGACAGCGAGTCAGGCTTCCCAGGCTTTACAAGTGGGGTCGGCCAGCACCACGCCTGCGCCTAGTGGCACACTTGACCCGGCGCGTGTGACGCCGACGCTGCCCGCTGGCGATTTCATCACGCCGACGCTGCGCCCATCGGTGACGGCCATCGTTGATGCTGTAGCATCGCCTGTCCCGCTATCGTCGCCCACATCGACCCTGACCAGTACACCCACATTGACGGTTACACCCAGCATCACCCCGACGCCGAGCAACACGCCCACCGCGACGCCAACGCCGACTGCAACGCTGCCGCCGCAAGGTTTACAGGGTGAACAGGATCTCCTGGCTTTGTTCAACGAAACATCTGGCTTGACCTGGGATGCTGGCCAATTCTCATTGGTCACGGCCATCGACAGTTCTTATTGGCGGCTTGGCTCGAATGATGCCAGCGATGACCCGCTGATTACCGTCGCGTTGCCCGCCAACCTGTTGGAAACGGTCTATGGCAACAACGCTGCTACTCGTATTCGCCGGATGGAAGTGGAGATGACGCTGACCACCTTCAACCCGACGCTGATCGGCAGCAGCGATGTCTACTTTGGCGCGCTGCTGCAATCCGGGGCTGACGCCGCACAGGTGGCAGGGCTGCAAATTCAACTCCTTGAACCGGGCGTGATCAATCTGGCGCAGCGTGCTGGCGAACAGACCACGACCGTCAGCCAGCGCGCCGTTAGCGTCTACGTCGCACGCCTGCGCCTGGATCGCGACCTGAGCAATGGCAGCATCAGCGTTTTCTTCAACGGCGAACTCATCGGCACGCCGATCACTTTTGTCGATGCCGATGCGGCGCTCCTGCCTGTCCTGTATGTGCGCAATGGCGGTGTAATCGTCAGCGTTACACGCTGGTCAGTGACCTTGCGTTGAAGGGGGAGAGGTTCATGATCGATCTTGAACTGCTCTCGCAGCCTGCCCAGGGTAGCGCCAAAGCGGCGCCAATCCTGCTGCTGCATGGCGCCTGGCATGGGGCATGGTGCTGGCAGGAAAACTTCATGCCGTATTTCGCCGCACACGGTTACGACGTTTATGCCATGAGTCTGCGCGCGCACGGTCAGAGTGGTTCGGACAAAGCGCTCAACTGGCTGCGTGGGGCGGATTATGTGGCTGATGTCGCGCAAATCGTCAGCAGCATTCAGCCAGCACCGGTGTTGATCGGTCACTCACTCGGCGGCTATGTGGTGCAAAAGTACCTGGAGCAGCACATGCTGCCTGCTGCCGTACTGCTGGCCTCGCTGCCGTCATATGGGTCGCTGCCGTTCACGCTGCGCACCCTGCTTAGACAACCCCTCGACCTGCTGCGCGCCGCCTTACAGATGAATCTCTATCCCCTGGTCGATTCCCCGGCCAAGACCCGGCGCATGTTCTTCTCCGACTCGTTCCCGGAGGAACAGGTACAGGCGCATTATGACCGGTTGATTGGCGAGTCGTTCCTGCTGGCGCTGGACTGTGGCATTCTGGCAGTGCCCCGTCCGCGCCGCGTGCGGACACCGCTGCTGGTGTTGGGCGGCGAGCTGGACTATATCTTCCCGCCTGGTGAGGTTGAAGCCACCGCTCGAGCCTATGGTACACACGCCAAAATCTTCCCGAATATGGCGCATAACCTAATGCAGGAGCAGGGATGGGAACGTGTCGCTGATCACATCCTGGCCTGGTTGAGCGCGCAAGGGCTATAGCAGCGGCAGGAACAGCAGTACCATGTTAACGACGATCTGGCACAGCCACGCGGCAGCCAACCCGTTGCGCTGGCGGACATAACTGTATATCACGTTCATCATCACCAGCGCGGTGAAGATGATCAGTGCTACCGCCGGATATGCACGCACATCGAGTAGGGGAAAGAAGACCAGTACTGACCATAAACTGCTGAGTGTGCCAACCACCCAGAACGGGCGCGTTTCTTGCAGAACGCCTCGGAAGAACAGGGTTTCCGAAAGCGGGATGACGAAGATCAGGAACGCCAGCACTTCGCCCTTGCTCATGTTGATGAACAGGCGCTGACTGGTCACGCGCAGCGTTTCGCCGCCCAGGAGCAGGAAGGATACGCTGATGATCAGCCCGAAGATGATGCCCCAGCCCAGGTTCTCCGGGGTCTCCATCCAGATGCGCGCGCTGTTGCCCAACAACCAGGCCAGTACACCAAAGCCCGCCATCACCGTCCAGATCAGCACATAGCGTAAGTCCGCATCTGCTGGAATCAGCGGCAGCAGGCCGATGCTCAGCGCAACGGCGATCAGGTAGCCGAAAACCGGGTCGCTGGTTGTGCCGCGATAGGCGACAGGCTGCTCCCCTCTGGCGGATTTGAATGGCGACTCCCAGCTTTCGTCCTCCTCTACGATAGGCGGTAGAGGAGCAGATGGTGAGGGGGGGGGCGTTTCGGGACGGTCTGGGTAAATCGTCGGACTCATGCTAAAAGGGTGCGTATTGCCTCTATGGTCTGGTCAACCTGTGCGCGAGTAATCCAGTAGTGCGTCACCGCACGGAAGCGGCGCGTATAACCTGGATACGGGCGCATGAGGATATTATAGTCATTCCGCAATTGCTCGCTGAACACTTCGGGGCTGATGCGGACATGTTCATCCAGGTCGAAGAACACCATGTTGGTCTGTACGCGACTCATGTCCAGCGTGATGCCAGGGATATTTGCCAGCCCTTCCGCCAGCGCGCAGGCATTGGCGTGATCTTCGCCCAGTCGCAGCGTCATCTTGCGCAGGGCGATCAAACCCGCTGCCGCCAGGATGCCGCCCTGACGCATCCCACCACCCAGCAGCTTGCGCGTGCGCCGCGCCTCCGCGATGAACGCTTTCGAGCCGACCAGCACCGAACCGACGGGCGCGCACAGACCTTTCGACAGGCAGAATGATACGCTGTCCGCCGCTGCCACTAGTTCCTTCGCGCTTGTGTCCAGCGCTGCTGCCGCATTGAAGATGCGCGCCCCGTCGATGTGCAGCTTTAGTCCGTTTTTGCGCGCCAGTTCCCCGACCTGCGCTGTGTACGCTGCGCTGATCGGAATGCCGCCGACAGTGCCCTGTGTGTTTTCCAGGCAGATCAGCCGTGTGCGCGGGAAGTGTTCATTGTCGCCCCGGATCGCCTGCTGAATGGCCTCCATCCGCAGCGTTCCATCCGGCTGCACATCAATGATGTGTGGGTGAATGCCGCCCAGGGCGCTTGAACCGCCTGCTTCGTAGCGGAACATGTGCGCCTCGCGGCCAACGATCATCTCTTCGCCGCGCCCACAATGTGTCAGCGCGGCAATCGCGTTGCCCATCGTGCCGCTGGCGACGAACAGTCCTGCCTCTTTGCCCAGCATGGCGGCAGATTCGGCTTCTAATTCGTTGATCGTCGGGTCTTCACCATAGACATCATCGCCAACAGGGGCGTTTGCCATCGCCTCGCGCATCTCTGGCGTCGGCCACGTCACCGTGTCGCTGCGGAAATCAATCTGCTGCATAATGTCACTGCCTCATGAGAATCTGCACAAGTGTGGCGATGTTAGCTATCCAGTCGCAATCCGTCAATCTGCCCTGGACTCGCCAAAACAAAAACCCCCGCATTTCTGCGAGGGTTTCCTGGTCATCGGTGGGGTAGGGTTACTGGCCGATTGCGAATGTGACGTTGACCTGCACGCTCACACTCAGTTGCCCAGGACTCACCTGTGACGGTGCAGCGCCCTGCGCGGCGAACATTTCTGCGCGCATATCGGCAGCCATCACAATCGGTTGGCTGGAATAGCCTTCGCTGATCACAATCGGCTCGCCGAGCGTGACGCCGAATGCTGCCGCGAGCTGCTCGGCGCGGGCACGGGCGTTCTCAACGGCCTTCGTGCGGGCTTCTGATTCCAGAGCGCTCGTATCAGCGATGCCGAAGCTCAGACCGTTTACCACATTCGCGCCCGCAGCAACCCCGGCGTCAATCACAGCGCCAGCCTTGCTGATGTCACGAACGGTAATGGTCACAGTCTGCTGGACACGATAGATACGCTCGCCCGTCGGTTGCCCGGTCTGCGGGTCATAGCGGTCTTCAGGATACACGCTGTAGTTCGCGGTCTGGATGTCTTCCGGCGCGATACCCTGATCACTCATGGCGGCCAGGATTGCAGCCAGCTTCTCGTTCGCCTGGTTGATCGCGCTAGTCACGTTCGCATCCGCAGTGTTCACGCCCAGGTAGACATAGGCAATATCCGGCGCGCCGAAGCTTTCGCCTGTGCCGCTCACGCTGATCGAAGGTACCACGCTGCTATCTGCTCCTTGTGCGCCCACGCTGCCCATCATCAGACTGAAGATCGCTATCGTCAGCAAGCCAACCGCGGCGACAGCGCTCAGGTGCTTCCAGGTGATTCGAATTCGGTTCTGCATGTTCGATTTTCCTCCATATTGCTGTTCATGATGTGCTGAGTCCAAGACGCTGCGGTTGGACGGGAAGTTCCCATCCTGTGCGCCTCTCATCAATTGCTCATCTTTTGCACAATCCCGCACCAAAGTGCTCATGGCCGTTGTAAGATTACATGCTGTGCGTTAATCTAACAGTGCTGTTTATATTTGGGGTGAGTTATCTCTCAGTCTGAGGGGGTTCTATGACAGCACAGAACAGCGTTAGTCGGGGCAGACCCATCATCCTGCTGATAATCGCTCTCGGCGTCGTGATGATAGCAATCGCCGCCATTTACACGCTTGGCAATATTGCTGAGACTTTCCTGTCTTTTAGCCTGCCGCAAATTTTCTGGGTTGGCGTCTTCACCGTCATCACGGGTGTGCTCATGCTCGTGTTGGGCGGCGGTCAGAGCAACTTTGCTCGGATGATTGTTACATTCATCATTGTTGTTGGTTTTGCACTTCTCGTTGTCTTCGCCGCCTATACACTTTTGAATCTGGGGGATAATTTCCTCACATTCACACTATCCGATGTATTCTGGCTGGGACTGCTCTGGCTGGTCGTGGGGATCATCCTGTCGCTGTTTTTCCGGGATCGTATTGCCGAGTATGGGTCAGTCCCTGCTGTGGCGTCACGTTCCAGCGCGCCGCCTGCTGCCGCGTCTCGGGCCGCAGTCCCCGCGCCTGCTGCGGCGAAACCCACTGCTTCTGCGCAGCCTGCTCCGGCTGAGAGTCGTGCCGCTGCGCCGGTCAAGTCCGATGATCTGACGATTATCGAAGGTATCGGTCCGAAAAGCGCCGAAGCACTCAAGAAATCCGGAATCACGACTTTCGCCAAGCTTGCCAACATGTCGGCTGAGGAAATCACGCGTATAGTCAAGGTTGAGCATAAGGTGCAGATCGTTGGTGATGCCGCTACCTGGGCCAAGCAGGCGCGTTATCTGGCTGATGGTGACCTTGAGGGATTCGAGCGTTACGCCAAGCGCCTGATCGCTGGCCGCGAACCTGACGACAACTAGCATTGCTCCGCCATCTGCTCAGCAAGCCTATGGATACGGGTACAAGCGTGTTCGTAGGCTTAGCTGCGAGTGTTTTATGCCCAAAATAGTGCTTTCCGGCTCGTGAGATCTGACCTTTCACCATCTTTTATAGAATTCAAACCACATTAAAACCCATCTCCACGCCTAGTGCTGCTAAAATGACAATAGAATGATATTTTCTATTCAATCGTGGAGATTCGATTCTCGATGGAAAACGAGTCGGCGGCTGCGGCAGAAGAACGCGAAACACGCCGAATACTGCGGCAGGTACAGGATCACCTGTTCAGCATACACACTGGCTTGGGCGCCGTGCGCGAAACAGTGGGCATGGTGGAGGTTTTTCATCACCCCACCAATCCGCTGCCGAATCTGAATTACGTCACTCCGCGCCCCAAGACCGCCTGGGTCTCCGGCAGCATGGTGCAGCAGGGACTCGACCACCTGAGCAAATTCGACCGTACAGCCCGTGTGCAGTATGTTGAAGGGCTTTTTCCACCGCTTTTTGCCAAGACGTTGCGCGACTTGAACCTCAAGGTTGAACGTGAAACGCCGGTGATGATCTACAAACCCGAGGGCATCAGCGGGCATATACCACCGCCGCTCACGCAGCCTCACCTGCCGGATGGCGTCACCCTCGAGCAGGTGCGCGATCAACGTGGCATCGAGGCGTGGTGGTACGTCTGGCGTAACGCCTACTTCGATGTGCTCACGCTGGGTGTGGAGCCGCTCTTCGTCGGGCGGGATACGGCTGCGCTGCGGCTCGGTCAGCAGTTGGATTTCCTGCTTTATCGTTATGGTTTCCCGGTTGGCGTGACGCGCGTCAGCATCCAGGGCGAGACTGCCCATATCCTGGCGCTAGCTGTCCTCAAGGAAGTTCGCACCGCGCAAATGATACAGGCCCTGCAGACGGCCGCACTCGCTGGCGCGCTCGAACGAAAAGCCTCGCTGATCTTTGCGCCCGGTGAGACCGAAACGGAACGCCGTCTGGGGCGCGAATTGGGGTTTGTCGATTTTGGTAGTATCGTGTGCTATTCTGGAAGCAATCAGGCACACGAGGAGCGTCATGTCCCCTCAATGGAACATCCTGTTCTGTCGTTCTGATGACAGCTCTGCGGTCGCTGCGACGTTGCGCGAGTCGCTGATCGCATTGGGCTATGAGCTGCATAATCCCTTTGGCGCGCTGCCTGGCAAAGTCTATCGTCAGGCGCTGCGCCTTTTCGTCGCGCCTGCGACCGCGGGTTGGGTGCGCGTCATCGGGCAATCGGACGAACGCCTGCTCCCCACGCTTTCGAGCATGTCGATTTGCCTGTATGCCGAATTTACCGATGCGGATGCGCAAATCATCGTCTATCAGGATGGCGCACCTGCCGAAATACGATCTGCGCTGCGACCATTTCTGAAACCCGGATATACCGATCAGCAGTTAACTGCCGCGTTTACAGACCCAGTTATCGCGCAGCAGTCCTCAGCCGTTGGCAGTGTTCCGCTTGACGTGCTGCCGGATGATGTAAAAGGCCTGGCTGCGAACGTTAGTCCGGCCCAAACCCAGAAGCTCTTTGCGCGGCTTAGTGGCAACCTGCTTGGCAAAGTTGCAGGGGCAGATGCGCAATCGGCTCAAGCGCTGCTCCATGCTGCGCCCAACTGGAACAGCCCCGGCGGTCAGCGCCTGCGAGCTGCCTTGAATTGTTTGCTGCTCCCCGATGAGTGGCACGTTCCTGACTTCGTCACGCTGCGGGATGCTTATCAGTTGCACGAGCGCAAACGCCGCAGCCCCAATGCCCGCGAGTATCCTGGTGATGCGCAGGCGATGGCCGCCGTGCCGGATGCGCTCGACTATATCCCGGTTTACGGAGGCATTGCTTAAGTGACGGCACAACAGCGTGTGCATTGGGACGAGAAATATCGCGCGAAGAAGACTGAACCATACCCGCATCCTGATCCGCTGCTTTTTGAATTCACGCCTCCCATCATGGATGAGGCGGAACATCGCGCCCTCGATCTTGCCAGTGGAGTAGGGCAGAATGGCCTGTGGTTGGCTGCCCAGGGCTATGTCGTTGATCTGATCGACATCAGCCGTGTGGCCTTGCTGCGCGCCCAGGTCGAGATGGGCGCGCGCGGCTTGCGGAACGTCAATCTCTACCCCAGTGACCTTGACTCGCATGAGTTTGTTCAGAACCAGTACGAGGTCATCTGTGTTTTTCGGTACCTCCAACGTGACCTGTTCCCCGGTCTTCGCAACGCTGTTGCTCCGGGTGGTCGCATCATTTATGAGACGTTCAACCAGCGCTATCTGCAAACTGCGCCGGACTTCAATCCGGACTATCTGCTCGGTCAGGGCGAACTGGCGGGGTTCTTTGCCGATTGGCGCATCTTGCATCACCGCGAAGGTAAGCAGATCTCACAACTAGTGGCCGTGAAGCCATGATTCTTCATGTAACGTCAACGTTTGCTTGAGGTTTGTTGCGTTATGATTTAGGAGCTTTTTTTGCTTAGCCGATTAGCTTTTGGTCTTCGGCCTCGTACCTGGCGCGAACTGCTTGCGCTCCAATGGCTAAAGCCCAACGACTAACAACAAATAACCAAAAACACAACAAGGAGACTGGCGCATGTCGACACCCTTTACGGCTTATGTTCGTGGTCTTCCTGAAACACCTTCGATCCGCGAGATCAACATTCGATCCGGCCCCAGCACGCAGTACCAACTGCTCTTCAAACAGCCTATCGGTGTGGGCGGGCTGCCGGTTCTGGATGCCAAGCCTGATGAGCAGGGCAACAACTTCCAGGGGAAAGTCTATACCTGGCTCAAAATTCAGTTTCCCAATAACCAGACAGGTTGGGCGCGCGACGACCTGCTCGAACTGGTTGGCGATGGACGCGCTTTGGGCTATCCGGTTGTGGCCGTGCAATCTTTCGGCTTCAGCCTGACTCGCCAGGCTGTTGCGCCATCTGCGCCTATTCCTCCTACTGCTGCGCCCATTTCCATTAACCCTGTAGCGCCACCCGTCACCCCGGCGACCGCCGCGCCGATCGCGACCACACCGGCAACTCCATCAGTTACTCCGGGCACGGCGCCACCAATTTCCATAAATCCGGTCGCTCCTGTTGTTCCTCCTGTCCCCGCTGTTCCTGCAGCGCCCGCAGCGATTGCGCCTACGCCGAGCATCCCGGCAGCGCCTGCTGCACCGGCAGCGCCAGCCCCTGTACCCGCCGCACCGCCTGCTCCTGCCGCAGCTCCTACGCCCAGCGCCATTCCAACGGGCTACGTGAACATGCGTGATGGTGCGAACGTCCGCAGCGGCCCAGGCAGCAGCAACGCGCTCGTCACCAAACTGGCACGCAATACCGAAACCACTGTCCTGGAGGTCAAACCTGATCAGGGTGGGGGTGTGCTGCGCTGGGTGCGGATTCGTGCCGGAACAGTCGAAGGCTGGATGCGCGAGGATGTGCTGCGGTTTGATGGCAGTGTTGCCTCGTTCGGTCTCGCACAACCGGGACTTTACCCTGCTTCGATGAAAGACCGCTGGTGGGTGCGCGGTTATGAAGGTCCGCAAGGACATTGGGGATGGGATTGGGGCGCGCGTGTTGGCGAGCCAGTGTTGTGCGGCCCGTTTGGCGGCCTCGTGATCAAGTCTGTCGAATGCTCACGCTGCACACCGGATCGTCCAAGTTTCAAGGAACATGGTCTGCCACTTGGCGACTCGCGCGGCTTGAGTGACCCGGCCTGGAACTTTGGTTATGGTCACTATGTTATTGTTCGTTACCTCAACGAACATTTGCCGCAGTTTGCGCGCCAATCCTTGGCTGCCGCCGGGCTTTTGGGCGCGCATATTTACGTGATCTACGCGCACTTGAACAGCCGGGCTGTCAGTGATAATCAACAGGTTGCAGCGAACGCGATCATCGGCACCTGCGGCGATACAGGCAACTCCGAAGCTGCACATCTGCATCTGGAGATGCGCGCGTCGATGAATCCTGCTGATACCAATTGGGCGGGCATGAAGAAAAATCTGCTCGATCCGACTATCCTGTTTTACCGTTAGGAGCCGCCAGCATGAGTGCCGTCGCCTTTCAGGTCATCATTCGCGGTATCACTGAGAATCCCTCGATCACCGAGATTAACGTTCGCTCCGGCCCGAACACGGCCTACGGGCTGCTGTTCAAGGCTGCTGTTGGCATGTCGGGATTGCCCGTCCTGGAAGTGCGTTCTGATGAACAGAATGCAAATTTCCAGGGTAAGGTATATCAGTGGCTGCGCGTCGCGTTTCCCAATGGGCAGGCAGGCTGGGTGCGCGATGACCTCGTAGACATTCTCGGCGACGGCTCTCGTTTTGGTTATGGCATCGTTCAGCGCCCGGTGTTGGGCTTCTCTGTTGTGCGCGATACCTCCATTGGTGTCCTCGCGCCAGGGCAGCATATTGCCCCCGTTGGCGTGCCGGTTGCACAAGCCACATCGCCCGCAGCCCCTGCTGCTGTTCCGGCGATGCCTGCTGTACCTGCTGCCCCACCTGCGCCGACACCAGCTCCTGTGACCGCCGTGCCCGCCTCACAGCCTGTCGCTGCACCCGCGCCGATTCCCGGGGAGTCCGTTCCAGGTGGCCTCGACCGGGTGCGCCGCGCTGCCTTCAACATTACAGCGGCCTTTGAAGGTGGCGGCTACGCAACCTATCAGACCTACGACTCCGGAATCGTCAGTTATGGGCGTTTTCAGTTCACCCTGGCGGCAGGCAGTTTCGTAACCGTCATCAATCGTTATCTGGAGCGTGCCAGTGGGTCGACCGCTGAAGGGCTGCGCGCCTATTTGCCGCGTTTTGCCAGCAAGGATGAGAGTTTAAGGCAGGATGCCACGTTGAAAGCGCTGTGTCAGCAGGCCGCCGCTGATCCCATCATGCAGGTTGTGCAGGATGAGGTAGCAACGGAGGGGTATTGGCAAACCGTGATTGATCTGAGCATTGCGCCGCGCAACATTCAGACCCCGCTGGGATATGCGCTGCTTTTCGATATGTCGATCCAGCACGGGCGCTTCAACCATCTCGTCCCACTCGCGGAAGACCAGCTTGGCGTCCCGCGTAAGTCACGCCTGGGTGAAAATGGCACTACAGAGCAGGTCTACATCACCAAACTCGCCCAACTGCGCCGCGATAACCTCTACATGTTGGCGCAAAAACTGAACCTGCCCGGTATGCGCCCGCGCGGCGACTTCTGGGTCGCATTGACCAATCTGGGCGACTGGAATTTGCAGGGTGATGCCAGCGGTAACCTGAACGTCAACGGCAAACTCGTTCAGGTGCGGAGTCCCTGATACCCGCCACAGAATCCAGATGATGTGAAAATTGAACCAATGGCGCAATTTGGTGGTAAACAACATGATTACGACAGGTTGCAACGAGCATAACCGCGCGCTCAATGCCCAAAGTGGGGATGGATAACGACATGGTGTTTTCGACCATAATCAGGGATAATGCGTCCATCCACAACTGGCGTAGGGGTGTGTACCTAACCAGGGAGTCTAAAAGATGGTGTCGTTCCAAGAGGTCGAACCCAGTGACGCAGCGTTAATTGAACGTGTTCGCACGAACGATCTGGAAGCGCTGGGAGCCTTATTTGATCGTTATTACGCCCATGTGTTCCGTGCGGCTGTCGCCATCACACAGGATGGCGCGGTTGCCGAAGATATTGCGCAGGACTGTTTCTTAAAAGTACATCGTTATGCCAATCGTATTGATACGTCGCTGCCGCTGGCGCCCTGGTTGTATCGCGTGACCGTAAATCTGAGCTATACGTGGATTTCGCGCCAGAAGCGCCGCCGTGTATCGCTGGAGATGGTGGTGGATCGTTTGATCAGCCCGGCCTGGCTGTCGCCCGATCATATTGCCGAACACACCGAGATTCAGGAACAGGTGCGCGCAGCAATTGCTGATCTTAATTTCAATCAGCGCGTGGTAATTGTGCTACACTATTTGAGTGGGTTGAACCTGGAAGAAATCGCCGAGATTCTGGATTGTCCAGTTGGTACAGTGAAGAGCCGTCTTTACTATGCGCGTGAAAATTTGCGCGGACGGCTTGGCTTACTCAACGGTACGAATGAGGTTGCTCATGGATTTGCGGGATAGACAAGTCGACTCTCTGATCGAAGAATCGCTGTATATTTCGACAAATTTGGCGCCGCAGCAGAAGCAGGATGCCTGGAAGCGTCTGCGTGCCCGCGCCGGTCAGCAGTCGCTTCTGCCCCCTGCTGCCGCATGTGACCGACCGTTGTCTTTGCTTGAGCGCGTGTTCGGTAACAATGGCTTTCTCCAGGCATGGCTTGCTCGCCTGGCTGTTGATGAGGCACGCTATGAACGTGCGCGCCAGAACCAGTACAGTCTGCGTTATGGCGTGCTGATTACCAGCGCGGGCTTTCCCAACCGCTTGGTTGAACCGTTCCGCTATCACTTCATGACCCCAGTCTTTTAGTACTATCTTTCCCCGAAGTCTTAATTCAATCTTTAAACTTGTCTCTGTTGCCGCTTGCATTTTATCGTTATAATACCGTTAGGCTGGTTATTTTCTGGGACCGCTGGCCTGACGCACCACTATGGGTGTATCGAAAGGAGTGAAGGCGCAGCGCGATTTTGAGTTCGTGCGCGTCGATAACTTATGGGCTTGCCGCGTATCATTACCGTAGACCCCACCTGGACGATTCGGCGGATTGTTCGCGGTGCGGTTGATTTGATAGATCGCTCGATAATCCAAGTGGATGTGCCCGGTGGCAACGAGGCCTTGGATGAACTGAAGCGCGGTGGCGCAGCTTTGGTCATCACTGCCTGGGAACTTTACAACGATATCCAGGGGCCAGAACTGGCTCTGCGGGTCAAGCAGATCGCGCCGGAAACAGCGGTGCTGATGCTTGCTGATGTCGAAGACCCCGAACTCGACGAAGAAACCCGCAGCGAGTCTCCGTTCATCTACATGCATCGTCCTGTCGATATTCAGCAGTTCCTGCGCGTCCTGATGGCTGCGTTGGATGGCGAAAATGTCTTCGATGCGCTCAAGTCTGCACATTCTCCGGCGGCATCACCCATGTTCGATCATGGCCCGCTGCCGTCAATTGATATGCAGAATGCGCGCAATATCGTCAAGCGCTTGCTCGTTGATATCGGCGCTATGGCAATCGTGCTGGCGGCTCGCACGGGCGAAGTACTGCTTGAAGATGGCGCGCCAGGTTACCTTGACCGTGACCAACTCACCACCGCTTTGATGCCAATGGTGACAACGACCATCGAGATGTCATCGCTGGTTGGGGGGCAGGCGCAGGCGATTCAGTTTTTCGATGGCGACGATAAAGACGTATTCGTGTTCTCTGTTGGGCTGCATCATTTCCTGTGCGCGGTTTTTGATGGGCAGGCAGGCAGTCGTCAATTCGGCGTGGTCAATCGCTACGGTCGCCAGGCGGTTCAGGACTTGTTGGCGCTGCTGGGTGCTTCGGCATTCGTCATTGAGCGCCGCAGCGTGCAGGCGGAAGCCCCGCGTCGTCCTGAGCATCGCAAGAAAACCACTCAGGAAGCCGAGAATATCGAACCTGTCCTGGTGCGTCCGCAGATCGAAGTGCCAGAGCCAGAACCGCTCAAGCTCGCCCCGATTGAGAATCTGGATGTCAGCATTTTCGATCAACTTGCCAATGTTGATGCTTCTGCCGCCGATGATCTCTTCGATCTCGACAAGCTCGCCGGTATGAGCAATGTTGGGAGCGGCCGCAAAGAGGTCTCACTGGATGAAGCCGAAGAACTGGGCATCCTGTCTTCGCTCTTTGATGGTGAACAAAAGAAGTGATCGCGCTTGAAAAGCTTGAGCGGCGGTGAGGCGTTGTGCTTCCCGCCGCTTTTCGTATTAGAATGCAAAGTGTGATCACGCTTTTGACGAAATTTTCCGAACTCGTTAATCTGTGAACGGTTATCTCGAATTTATACTCTCATTAGACGTGCATTCGGACTAATTCAAGGAAGTGGCAGTGACGAAGAAACCCGCCCCGGCAACAAACGTTGAACCGAGCGAGAGCAAAGATCCACTCATTGGCAAACAGCTTGGCGATTATCGCTTGTCGAGCGTGCTGGCGACGGGTGGCATGGCTCGCATTTACAAGGCAATGGACTACAAATTGCAGCGGAATGCCGCTGTTAAAGTGCTGGCTGCCGAAGAAGCCGAAAGCGACAAGACCCTGACTAAACGTTTCCAGCGGGAAGCGCGCGCGGTCGCTGCTCTGGAACACGAAAACATCATCACCATTTACCAGTTTGGCGAGCAGGAAGGTGTCTATTTCCTGGCGATGAAGCTGGTTAAGGGCAAGGATCTGGCACAGGAATTCAAACGCCTGAAGAAGGCAGGCCAGAAAATGGACATTCGGCGCGGGCTGCGCATCCTCACCCAGGTTGCGTCGGCGCTGGATTTTGCCCACAAGGCAGATGTCATCCATCGCGATGTCAAACCCTCTAACATTCTGCTGGATGAAGACGACAAAGCCATACTCACCGACTTTGGCCTTGTGCTGCGGAGTTCGGTCGAAACGACGATGGGGACCGCTTTTGGCACCCCGCGCTACATTGCCCCAGAACAGGCAATTTCGTCCAACAAAGCCCTGCCACAGAGCGATGTCTATTCACTGGCCGTGATCATCTATGAGATGCTCGTCGGTGAGACTCCCTTCACGGGTGATTCTCCGATGGAGATTGCGCTCAGCCACATCAGCGACCCTGTACCCCCGCCGCGTTCCAAGGACAAATCTATCCCGGAAGCCGTCGAGCGCGAACTGCTGCGCGCGCTGGATAAAGAACCGGAAAAGCGCCACCGTACTGCGATGGAGCTGGTGCGTTCGATTCAGCGCGCTTATGGCATTGATATTGAAGGCGGCACACAACCGTCACCGTCGATTCCATCGGCCTCGTCAATGTCGTCGGCCTCGATGCTTGACAGCTGGAGTTTACCTTCGGCAGATCCAGCAGCGCTGCGGACGGCGAAAGACAAGACCCGTTCACGCCGTGGCTCACTGCGGCGCATTCTTTTCCTGCTGATTCTGATTGCCGCTGTTGGTGGGGGAGGCCTGTTTATCTTGCAGAGCCGTACCGGAAGCCCGCCAGGCGCACCCGTTACCCTGATCTATGACGACGCCAATTTTACGCTGGTGAACAATGGCGACTATGATCTGAACGTTTTTGATCTCCTGCTCATGCGTGGTGTCGAAGGCGGTGGTGATGACTTCAGCGGTGACCGTGTATCGAGCGATACGGTTCCCGCAGGTGGCTGCTTCCGCGTCGTCCTGCAGAGCGATCAGGGTGAAGCGCCCGTGCAGTGTAAGTCGATACAGAGCATTGAGCAGTTGACCAACGCCCTGCGTCTATTCTGGCGCAAAGAGAACGACAGTGATACGCCTATTTCCAGCTTTGAGGTGCGTTTTGGCGGGAAAACAGTGGCGGTTTGTGATACTGTTGCGCGGGGCGGCGATGATGAATGTCGCTTTACCTGGCCCGTCCCGCCGCCAACTCCTGAGGCGTTGTCTTCACCTACATCGTAAGAGTATCCCATGTCCCAACAACTACTCGTCACTACCGAATGGCTGCACGATCACCTTACCGAGACTGACCTGCGAATAGTCGATATTCGTGGTCATGTCTTGCCACCCACCGAACCGCTGCCGCACTACCACAACCATCGCGCTGACTACGAAGTCAGCCATATTCCGGGCGCGGTGTTCGTCGACTGGGTTCATGAAATCACGGATCCCGCCGATCCGCAGCACGCACAGATTGCCAAACCAGAGCGCTATGCCGCGGTCATGAGCCGCCTGGGTATAGGGGCGACCACTCAGGTTGTCGTTTACGACGACGCCAAGGGGATGTTCGCCGCGCGTCTGTGGTGGTCGTTGAATTATTACGGCCATACGCGCGTGGCGGTTCTGGATGGCGGCTGGGACAAATGGATAGCCGAGGGACGCCCCGTAACGGCTGATGTGCCCACTGTCGCGCCTGCTCAGTTTGCTGCCGTGCCGAACCCAACTATTTATCGCAGCAGTGATCAGGTCTTGGCTGCGCTCCATAGCGATGTGACGCTGCTCGACATGCGTTCACTGTCGGAATTCAATGGCGAATCTTCGCGTGCTGTGCGAGCCGGGCACATCCCTGGAGCGATCAGCAATCCGCGCAGTACGCTGGCGAATGCCGATGGCACGCTGCTCTCGCCCGAGCAGCTTCGTGTTCGGTTCGCCGAGCTGGGCATTACAGCCCCGGATGCCGAGATCGTCACCTACTGCAATGGCGGCGTCTCTGCCAGCTTTGGCCTGCTGGCGCTGAGGGCTGCGGGTTTCACCAACATCGCGATGTATGATGGCTCGTGGAAAGAATGGGGCAACGACGTCAGCAAGCCTATCGAGTAGCTCATCCTGACCCTGACTAATGTCCTGCAGAATGTTACGTCACGCTTTCCAGCGCGGGTAACGTCATTGCATAATACATCTCGGCAATATCCGCTGCTGAGTAGGCGGTTGTCCGCTCATCATTCAGCCACCACGCCAACAGCGCCTGCATTGCCCCCGCCAGGTAGCTGACAACTGCTTCTACCGGTACGCGCATAATCTTATTATTTTCCAGTTCTGCTTCAGAGATTCCCATGTAAGCAGCCAGATAGGTTCGCATGGTGCTGATTACCGCTCTCTGGCTTTCACTCTTCAGCAGTATTACCCGATACAGGTCACGATGTTCCAGCGCGTGTTGAAAAGGTAGCGCCCGTACCGGATGCCGCGCCGTCAATAGGTCGCTGCGTGTTGGTGTGCCAATCCGTGTTCGCAGATCGTCAAACAGGTATGCCGCCACGTTGGATAGGAGCTGTTCCTTCCCGTTGGCTCCGTCGTAGTGCTTATAGAATGTCGCCCGTCCAAGGTTGGCTCGGTCAACGATGTCCTGCACAGTGATGGCTTCGTAATCATTCTCGGCAATCAGCGCGATTAAGGCTTCGCGCAGCAGCTTTTCAGTGCGGGGTATCCGGCGGTCTGGTTTTTTCATGAGCATGACTCAGTTGTGCTGCGCTAGATATATGCCTACCAGTGTATCTCACAATCGTGCTGTCGAACGCGCATGACCGCTCATCCTAAGAGCAACAGAATGTTGCGATCGCGGGTTGGACCCAATGGCTACAGTGGAACATATCAGGCGGGCATTTGCCTCGCATCGTTCGGCTGTAGAGTTATCCCGGGTGCGACAATCGGCGGCTCAGAATCTTCTCCGCTTCCGCCGTGCAGAGCGCGAGTCCTGCACGCCTCGGTCGCTCGACCACATGGCATATGGCGCCATCGTCAGATCAGCCAGTTCCAGCAGCACAGTATCATAATTCACACGCCATCCGGCAAAGTCCTGCCAGGCCTGATCGCGGTCTTCCTTGAGGGGCACCCCCGCCGCAGAAAGCTCGGCACAGGCTTCATCAAACTCCTGGCGGGTGATGCTGATGGGGTGATCGGGGAAATGCGGATCGGGGTCGTAGGGGATGCCAAAGAAATCGCAGATATGGCGCAGCGCTACGAAACCCGCGCGGATGCACAACTGGGCTTCCGGTGTGCGTGGCACATTGACGACCGACGACATCAGTGCCGCCGCATCCAGCACGGTACCAGCGGCCGTAATCCATGATCGATCTGGCTGTGGTGATCGGAAGAAGTTGATGGGGCCTAACGATGTATGGCTCTCGTCAATCTCCGAAAACCACACCTCCCACTCCTGCCAGAGTTCGCTCAGATAGCTCAGGCCGCGAATGCTGTGCGCTCGTGTGATGAGCACAATGGGCGACGGCGGCGAATCCGCGCGTACTTCCAGCATTGTTACCAGCGTCTCGCGCTTGGAAAATGCGCTGTACATCGTCGGCAGGTACGAAATCAACAGCGCAACCAGTCCCAACCCGATGGTCGCCTCGGAGAGTTCCAGAACTGTCGCCCCAAGTCCATTTAGGCCTGTTTGCCCAAGCGTGTCTACCGTGAAGAAACCCAGTGTGTAGAGCGACGAACCGCTGATTTTGAAGGCTTCGTAGAATGTACCTGCCCCAATTGCCCAGTACATCAGCGTGTAGCCGAGGGCGATCAGGATCAACCAGACAATCGGCAGCACCAACAGGCTGATGGGTGCGAACAGCGCCATGATGCGATCACGTTCGTAATAGGTTTTCGCTTTACTGCCTGGGATGTTGAAAATGCTGAACACGCTGCGGAACACTATGCGCGTCAGTCCTACGTTGTCACCACGTGGAAGCACGAAGGTGCGGATGGCAGCCAGCAGGGTATAGACCACAAGGGCGCCACCGGCCAGAAACACAGCGATACGCAGCAAGAGGTCAAGCAGTGGTTGGATGTTCATCGGTTGTGCGTTCGTTCCATATTGGGTTATGCTCGACGCTGCATTATAACGATGTGTTCTGAGCGATGGCTACTGCACTTTGTGCCAGCTTATCCCGGAGGTGCCTGATGGTCGTTGTCACCCATTACGATGAATTGACCTGGCCGGAGGTCGCTGACCTTCCGCGCGAGTATCCGCTGGTCTTACCGTTGGGGCAGGGCTATGCTGCCGATGCAATCGCCGCTGCCCTGGGCGTTGAACAGTTCATCCTGCTGCCGCCGCTGCCCTATGGATGGGCCGGGAGCAGCGCGCCCGTCAGCGAGGCCATGCTCCGTCGTGTAGTGGTGGGTATCTTCAGCGGCCCGTTCGAAGAGGGCTTTACACACGCGGTTGTCGTTCATGCTGGCGCTGAGAGTCTGGAAAGCAGCGACATTCAGCAGGTTCGTTCAGTCCCGCGTCATCCGCCACAACCTGAGACTGAGCTTGCCGCCACCCCCCAGCGCGTAATTCTGATCCCGTGCGGACACACCGAGCAGCATGGCTATCATCTGCCGATGAATACGGATACGGTCATCATAGGCGCCATTGCACGTGGCACAGTGGAGCGAATACCCGACGAGGCCGAAATGCTGCCAGCCCTGCCTTTCGGCGTTAGCATGTACCGGTCATCGTTCGCTGGGACGATGAATATGGGCGGTCGCGTTTTCGAGGATTTCCTGCTGGAAGTGATTGATGGTCTGGTGGCGCGCGGCGCAGATCGTTTCTACCTGATGAGCGGACACGGCGGCAACTCGTCGTTCCTGCATAACGTCGTCAAGTACGCGGGCGACCGCCATCACCACATCTTTGCGGCGACGACCTGGCTGCATACGTCCGGACATCTGGGCGCGCCCGCCCTGGAACAGTATCGGCGTTCCAAACGCGGTGGCATGGGGCACGCCTGCGAACTGGAGACAGCTTACCTGCTGCACCTGCGCCCGGATTTATGCCGGATGGAACGTGTTGTGGACGAGATCGACTTCATCAGCACGCCAAACTACTACATGGATTGGATTGAAGGTGGCGCGCTGATCATGACCGCGACCTGGGAAGATGACACGCTCACTGGCAGTTATGGCGCAGGCAGCGTGGCAACCGCCGAGGCGGGCGCGCGTTGGCTGACAATTGCCATTCAGGAAAAGGTCGAACATGTTCAGGAAATTCACGAGCAGGCGCGCTTACGCCTTGCCCGCCGCGATGAGCAGCAAGATGCAGGGTTGACGCCACACAGTGTTCTGGCGCGTCAACCCTGGCGTTAGCGCTAATTTGAGGGGGGCGGAATGACCAGTTGCTGACCGACGGACAGACGGTTAGGATCTGCGAGATTGTTGGCTTCCTGTAGCGCCCTGACAGTTGTGCCGAACTGCTGCGCGATGGTAAACAGGGTGTCGCCTGATTTCACAGTATAGACTTCTCCCTGCGAGGTGGGCGGTTCGACTACTGACGGCTCGGATGTTTCGTCGGCTTCGGTTTGCGTGGCGCCGCAGCCGGGGATCTGCAATTCCTGTCCGGGCTGAATCAGATCGCCAGAGAGGTTATTGGCCGCACGCAGATCAGCCACCGTCGTATTATTGCGGGTAGCGATGCGGAAGAGCGTATCGCCGCTTTGTACGGTATAGGTGCAGCCGTCCTCGCTGCTGCCGCTGGAAAAGGCCGTGGGGGTGATGAGACCCGAGGGAGTCGCGGTCGCGGGTGCTTGTTGAGTGGCGATTGGCGCGACGGTGACCGGTCCCAGTGGGCCGCCCGGAGTCACAAATTGCGTCTGAGGTTCACTCTCGACAGTGGGCTGTAGTTCCGCTTCGCTGACGGGCGTGCTGGTTGCGGGCAGCGGGCGCGTCGGCGAGAGAATCGTGATATCGATAGAGAGCGTTGGCGTTGCTGGGATGCTGGTCAGATCAGTGCCTGGCGCGCTATCTGTGTCTGCGCTGCCGTTGGTGGGCATACTCTCGATAGGTATGCTCGTGCTGATTGGCTCGACAACTTCGCTGGCCTGTTGAAAACACCCGGTTAGTGCCATTACCGTGATACAAATCAATACAATAAAGCGCGACTTTTGCAGCATAAGACCTCCCAGATGTTGCAGATGCCAGCATACACCGAAGGCCGAAGATAGGCAATAAGTGTTATCGGCTGTGCCTTGCAAATGCCGCGTCGTTGGGATACAACTGAACCATTTCCCAACCATAGCTGAGAGGGAGCACTGCGTGGCTGAAGAGCGCAAAAAGCGGATCCTGGTTGTAGAAGATGAACCGGACATTCAGGAGATGATTCACACGATGCTCCAACGAGTTGGCTGGGAGACTGTTGCAGCGCTGGATGTGCCTCAGGCGGTCAATGTCCTGCGCACTAAACCGCTTCCTGATGTGGTGCTGCTCGACCTGATGCTGCCGGGCATTGATGGGTTCGAACTCCTGCGCCAGATGCGCGCCAAACCCGTGTTTGATAATCTGCCCGTCATCATCGTGTCGGCGCTTGCTGATCCTGAAAGCATCCGCAAAGGACTCGATCTCGGCGCTGATCGTTATGTGACCAAAGTGGGCATCGCCACTAATCTCATCAAGACGGTTCAGGAAGTTCTACGCAACGGTCGTCGTAAGGCCGAATAAACGCGCCCAAAAGAAGTTCATCACGCATTTGTCGTGTCCCTTGTAACTTGAAAGTAGTTCCCGCAAACGGCTAAGATCAAGTTGAATTCCGTTCACAGCGATGAGGAGCAAACGACCATGAAAGCATTGTTGGCGTATGCCAGCGCACACGGCTCAACAGCTGAGGTCGCGCAGCGCATTGGCAAAACTCTGACCGCGCAAGGGCTGGATGTCACCGTTGCGCCCGTGCAAACGGTAGGCAGCGTTGACGACTTCGACGCATTCATCTTCGGGACGCCCATTCACGCCGGTACATGGCTGCCGGAAATGACCAACTTCATCAAGGGTTTCACCGATCAATTGGCTGGTAAACCTGTCTATTTCTTTATTACCTGCATCCGCCTGATGGAACAATATGGTTATGATCATGTGATGGAATATTACATGATTCCGGAAGTGCTGGAAAAACTGAACGTATACGATAAGGCCGCCTTTGCGGGCAAGCTCGACCTGAAGGACGTGGATTGGAACGAACGCTGGACGCTGGCTGCTCGCTACGATGGTTCGACCTGGCCGAGCAATTTTGATGGTGACTTCCGTGAATGGTCGAAGATCGACGCATGGGCGGAGAAAGCCGCTGCGGAATTGTTAGCGGCACCGAAGACCTAGATTTTGATGCGCTGCTGATCGCTTGAGCGGTGATGGTTCTTTCTCGAATTCTCTCCAAACAGATGCAACCGCCTCTTTGCAGGCGGTTCTCTGTTTTTCTGCTGCTCCTGCTTGCTGGCTGCGGTGGTGGGGTGGCTGTTCCCGCGCCCTCGCAATTACTCGGGTTCAGTGATGTTCGCCTGCAATATCACTTCGATACTCCGGAAACGGATTGGGATATCTTCACGACCGATGGCAATCAGGCCATCTTTCGCATCAATGGTGGCGCGCTGGAAGGGGCAGTTGTACCCAATCGTGGTTACATCGGGTCTCTCAACCACCGCCGCCATCGGGACATCAGTATCGAAGCACAGGTCGAACAGACAAGCGGCGCGACTGGCAACGACTTTGGCCTGCTTTGCCGCGCGGATGCCATTGGCAATGGCTACTACTTTGTCATCTCCAGCGCCGGCCAGTTTGCGATTCTGAAAGCTACCGCCGACCGCATTGATCCTTTGCAGCTCGTACCCTGGCAGCCGAGTAGTGCGATCCGTCAGGGGGAAGGTCGCAATATGTTGCGTGCCGTCTGCGTGGGCGATTACCTCGCTTTCTTCGCCAATGACGTTTTTCTGGCGGAAGTCCGCGATTCACAGTTCGATGCTGGTGAGGCGGGTGTCGTGCTGGCTGCTGTCGGCCAAACCGTCTGGGTGCGCTTCGACAGTATCACCCTGCGTGATCCCATGATTCTTGGCATCAACTAATGCCGCTCTCCCGACTGTCAAGGCTGTTCAGTATAATCATCGCAGGTACATACGGAACGAGAGCCAATGCCCGACGAACTGGAACCGATTTCCCCTCAGCGTGCCCGCGAAATTCTCGATGCAGCCATTCGCGAACGCCTGGGCGATGACTGGGACGATGAAGAAGAGGGCTGGGTGCGCGTCACAGGTCATGATTACATGGCACGCCTGACGCGCGGCGGCGTCAATCTTGACTTCTATGTCGATCTGCTCGGCAATGTGCGGGTCGAGAAATCCGGCCTGAGCGGCTGGCAGCAGCTTTCCGGCCTGCTCGCCCTGGTGTTCATTGCTTTGTCGCTGGTCATCGCGCTGTTGCTCGCCCGCATTGCTTCCGGGTCATGACTGTGCGTTATCTGCGAACTGACGCGCGCCTCTGGCTCATTGCGGTTCTGCTGCTCATCACGCTGATCGCGCTGCCCATCCTCACGTATCCACTTGGCCGCGATCAAGGAGAATTCGCCACGATTGCGCGCGGCACCCTCAATGGTCGCACGCCTTACACGGAGCTGTGGAATCCCAAGCCCCCCGCCGTGTTCTATGTTTATGCGGCTGCGATTTCGTTATTTGGGCAGACCAGTGACGCCCTGCGCGCCATCGACCTGATAATCGTTCCGCTCATCGCTGCTGCTCTTTACGGCATCGGGGTGCGCTTGTCGAATCTGGTGGTCGGGTTGTGGGCGGCGCTGATCTTCGCCGTCTTCTATTTCACCGAAAGCTTTTGGACGCTTACGCAGAATGATGGAATCGTTCTGTTGCCGATGACCCTTGCCGTGCTTTGTTTGCTGCTTACCCGTCCCAACGTGCCGAATCAGGTTAGTAATGTAAATCTGCGCGTACTTGTGCTGGCCTTCTGTTCCGGCGCATTATGCGCGTATGTGTTCTGGTTCAAGTATCCGTTCGCGCTGTTCGGCGCGGCGCTGCTGCTCGGTTTTGTGCTGGTCGCACGTCCCCGGCTGCCCATTGTTGCTGTGTTCATCGTGGGAGGGCTGCTGGTCATGCTTGCTGCGGTTCTCATCCTTGTAGGGCAAGGCGCATGGGATGAACTGCTGCTGAGCGCGCGGGTTACATCTCAGTACACGACGTTGACGTTCAATTGGGATGACTTTTCAGAGTTGATGCAGACGGCCCTTGGTTTCCGCTGGTCACAGTGGGGACTGCTGGCACTGCTGGGCGCATCCTGGTTCGTCGTCCGGCGTTGGGGTGGGGCGGTCAACCGAACCTGGCTGCTGGTGCTGATCTGGCTGCTGGCGGGCGGGGTGATTATGCTCGTGCAGGCAAAGGGTTATGATTATCACTGGCTGCCGATGCTGCCGCCGCTCTGCCTGCTTGCTGCCGATGCACTGCGTCGTCTCGTGTTCCGATTGGAACAGGCCGGGATAGCGGCGCACTTCGCTGCGACCGTGGCTGGAACGCTGCTGCTGGCGATCTTGATTGCGGGTATTTGGCCGAATGCGTGGAAGTATCTGACAGGGCAGGAGACACAAAGTAGTTACTACAGCCGTTTTGTCGGTGGCGAGGTGCGCGCAGACGAGTCGCAGGCCGTGATTGACTACCTGCGCGCGCGGACTACGCCAGGCGATTCACTGTATATCTGGGGTTTCCGTCCCGAAGTGTATTACCTCACCGGGTTGAACCCCGCGACACGCTTCATCTTCCAGTTTCCGCTTGTGGGCGAGTGGTATCCTGGTGAGTGGCAGGAAGAGAATGTTGAGACCCTGTGGGCCGCGCTGCCACCCTATGTGCTGGTGCTGCAAGTGGATTACATGCCCTGGGTCACCGGCAGCCAGGATGACTCCAATACCTTGTTGCAGCGCTATACAGAACTCAATAATTGGCTCATATTTAACTACGAACGTGAAACACAGATAGGCAACTTCTTCATATGGCGACGCAAGAACTGACCAATGTCATTGTCCGACCTGCTGTTGACGCCGATATTCCCCGGCTGATCGTCTTCATTCGTCCCTTCGTCGAAGATCGTAAGCTCCTGCCACGCACGTATGAAGAACTGAACGAGCTTCTGGCACACTTTTTCATCGCGGAAATGGACGGACGTATCGTCGGCTGCGCGGCGCTGGAAATTTACTCGTGGAAGTTGGCCGAGATCCGCAGCCTGGCCGTTGCTCCCGATACGCAGGGCATGGGCATTGGCAAGAAACTGGTCGAAGCTTGTTTGGATCGCGCACACCAGAAGCGCGTCCTGGAAGTCATGGCGATCACCTCATCTGACAGGTTTTTCCTGAATTGCGGCTTCGACTATACATTACCCGGCGAGAAGCGCGCATTGTTCTACCAGACTCGCGATCTCTAAAGCGGTGCTGAGGCACCTATCATTGATCGTTCATCAATATAGTGGTCTAATGTAATCAGTTCGAATGCGCCCCTACATTGCTCCTATGCATTGCGTATTGTACAGCGCACGCCTTTGCCTGCGCGGAAAGCTAGACACGCATGACATTTCTTGAAGTCGCCTTGCTCGGCTTGCTGGCGATTGTGATCTATGTGACGATCATCTGGTTGGTCAGCCTGCCGCTGAAAAATGCTGGCATCGTCGATATTTTCTGGGGGCCGGGTTTCGCCCTGGCGGCTACTGTGTATTTCTTTAGCACGCCGGATGGCTTTCAGACGCGCAAGCTGCTCATCCTTGCCTTGGTGGCTGTGTGGGGGCTGCGGTTAGGATTGCACATCGGTATCCGCAATGTGGGCAAGAGCGAGGACTATCGTTATGCCAACTGGCGTAAATCCGGTGGGCCGAACTGGTGGCGTGTGAGTTACGTGCGTGTCTTCCTGCTTCAGGGCGTCCTGATGTGGATCATCGCCATGCCGCTGCTTGTCGCACAGTTCCAGCCTGAGCCATCCGTGCTCACGCCATTTGATTTCATCGGCATTGGCTTGTGGGTAATCGGGTTCTTGTTCGAAGCGGTCGGAGACTGGCAGCTCACACGGTTCAAGGCGAACCCGTCCAACAAGGGCAAAGTAATGCGAACGGGTCTCTGGCGCTACACCCGTCATCCCAATTATTTCGGCGATGCGACAGCGTGGTGGGGCTACTTCTTCATTGCGCTGAGCGTACCGTTCGGCTGGCTGACGGTCGTTTGTCCGGCTATGATGACCATGCTGTTGATGCGTGTCTCTGGCGTGACACTGTTGGAGCATAACCTCAAGAAGACCAAGCCGGAGTATGCCGATTACATTGCTTCGACTAACGCGTTTTTCCCTGGCTTTCCGCGTAAGAAGGATCGGTAGATCGTCGTAACGAAATCAGGATAGGGCTTTGTCGCTCGTCCTGATTCGGCTGCATACGGGGCTGATAAGCAGCCTGGGAGTAGTACGAGTTTCTGGAGACTGTCGCGAATCAGCTATTCGTATTTCCCGCGCTGACGCATCCCAAAATCGTCACTCATCACTCGTTTTCTTCCTCACGCCCCTGTCTCCAGGTATTCGACCATCGGCGTGAGCCAGTACAGATGCCAGCCCTCATCATGGCTATCGCGTTCATCACCGTTGGGGAACTGGCTGTGTGTCAGGCGTACCCTCGTCTGCATCCCGTCGGCGTGCAGTTCCCAACGCACGAGTGAATCGGGCCAGGATGACTCCCAACTGCTTTGACGCCAGGTGTATTCCAGCAGGGTCTGTGCCGCGATTTGTCGGAACGTGCCGGTCGTTTCGCCGCCGAAGAACGAGTATGCGCCGCCGACGCGCAGATCGACCTCAACGCCCCCATCACCCATCCACTCACCGATGGTATCCGGGTCGGTCAGCGCGCCCCAGACATCGCCGATGGGGGCTTCAATCGTGAGTTCCTTCACCAATTCACCCATCTTGACCTGCCTCTGCTCTAGTGCTTCTCCTACTCGGATTGTAAACCGGTTTTATTGTCTTCCCTTAAACCGTGTGTGAATCGTTGGTTGTATTCTGGCAAAGCGTCACCAGCGCACGACAGTCACACGCGGAGGTTCGGCCAGTACTACCTGCTGTCGGCTGGATAGTTCACGTAAGGTCAGCGGTCCATCGGCATGAGTCTGTCCGGCCAGCCAACCGCCATCAATCGAGAGCATTGGGTTGACCATAAAGCCCCCTAGCAGCGGCGGTGTCAGTGTTCCGGCGGTGATGTCCACATCGACAATCGACAGCGCGCGTGGGCCTGCTTCTGTGCTGCCCAGCGCCAAACGCACCAGCCCGTTTGCGACCTCACGCACGGTGAGAATGCGCTCTGGCGCGGCGATGCGCCCGACCTCGCGTCGTGTCAGATCAGCGGGATTGATCACGGTCAGGATTTGCTGGGCGGAGGGCGCGTCGCTCCGGACACCATCGCCAAAAGCCAGCACCCGTCCGTCGCGCAGCCAGATGCCTGTGTCAAAGTCACCCAGCCTAATCAGTCCACTGCCTGTTGTATTCAGGTCGAGGATGCCCAGGCTGGTGGTGCTGCCATCATCTACGCTCACCAGCAGCGCATTGACGTTCGGCGCGAACTGCACAGGGTCATAGAAGGGGGGCTGAAAGGCTGCCTCGCCCGCTGGGCCATTCCGCAGTAACGGCGTCGCTGTGCCGCTGCTGATGTCGCGCAGATACAGCCCGCCTTCCGGATTCTCCGCAGTATTGACGACGGCGAAGGCGATGGTTCGCCCGTCAGGATGAAAAGCAATGGCGCGAATTTCTCGTCCGGCAAACTGCTCAAGCTGCGCTGCCGCATTGTCACGCTGTGCCCAGAGCGTGTCACCCGTCGCATAGACGAGTGCTGCACCATCTGCGGAGACCGCGTATGCCGTCACATCGCGTTCCGCCTGGGTGATTGGCAGTGGTGAACTGCCATCCTCTGGCAGCCGCCAGACCTGCTGCACATCGTTTGCGTCCCCCGTCACGAAAGTGATCGCGGTTGGCAGCGCTGCGCCGCCTACGCGCTCCAGCAGCGGCGGCCCCCAACTATAGGCTACCGCGTCGGCAACGGGCAGCGCGAACCCGGCACCGTTCGCGGGGCCAACCAACGCCAGCACTCCGCCGCGCAGCGCGATCAGCAACTGGCCTCCCGGCGCCCAGCGCAGCCCGTTCAGTTCAACGGCAGACTGGCCGAGAGCTTCGCTTTCCAGCGTCTGTAGATTGATCGCCACTAATGTGCCTGCGCCGCTTTCGGCACTCTCTTGCTTGAAGACGCCTACCCGACCGTCGGCCAGCATCATTGGCAGTGTATACACGGCGCTGCTATCCAGAAGCTGCGACTGCTGGTTTGCCGCGCCCAGGTTCAGGCCGAAGACCCCGCCGTCGGCAGGTGCGAATACCACCTCCGCGCCGCTGGCCCATGCGACACCTTGTGACGAGGGCAGCGCCCCGGTCAGCGTCAGCGTGTTGGCTTCGCGGCGGTAGAACCACCAGATGTCGTTCTCTGCCCCTGCTGCCAGGAACTCGCCCGAAGGTGACCAGATGACCTGCTCGAAAGCGCCCTGTGGCAGGTCGAGAAAGCTGTTATTGCCATTGAAGTACACACGCGCGCCGTAATCGGTCGTGTAGACCAGTGCGTCACCCTGCGGCGACCAGGTCATCGTCTCGCCGCGACCGCGAAAAGGCGGCAGCCCGGCGCGGTCGCCCTCGAGGTCGGCGCTCACCTGGGCGTAGATGTTATAGAGGGTCAGCCCGCCTTCACTGCGGTAGGCTATCCAGTTGCTGTCCGGCGCGACCGCGAAATCAATGATGTATTCGTCTTCTGGTGTTACCACACGCACTCCCGCCGCGCCCAGCCCGTATTGCTGCACCTGTCCGGCGTTGGTGAGCACGTACAGTTCGGTCGGCAAATCCAGCCCATCCTGCGCGTTGGCTGGCAGTGCCAACAGCAGGCAGAGCATAATCGCAGCCATCCATACTCGCCGCATGATTCTCATCCCTCAGAGCCTTAAACATGGTCAAAGTATACTCTACCTGAGGCAAATGGGTTGGCCGCCCGCTATAATCGAGTCGAAGGAACAAGGTGACAACATGGCGATTGCAACTCCAACTATCATGCCTGGCGCAGAGCCGTTCTTTCAGCGCGGCGGTTCGGTTGGCTGCCTGTGCCTGCACGGCTTCACCGCCTCACCCGCCGAGGTACGCTGGCTGGCGCAGCACCTTGCAGTACAGGGACTGAGTGTGTATGCGCCGCGTCTGCCCGGTCATGGCAGCGACCCGCGTCATCTGGCGCGCTGCACCTGGCAGGATTGGTACACTGCCACGCTTGACGGCTATCACTTGCTGCGGGCACAGTGCGAACGGGTCGTCGTGGTCGGGCATTCCATGGGTGGGATGCTGGCGCTGCTGCTAGCCGCGCATGTGCCCCTGGATGCCGCTGCTGTATTGGCTTCGCCTGCTTTCTTCCCCCCACGTATGGTATGGATGGCACAGGCCTATCAATACATGCGTCCATTCACCGACCAGCGTGATGATTCACCATTGAACGACACTGTGCGGGCAGAGCAGGCTGCGAGGGGTGAGCCGGTCATTGGGCGTGTACGTTATGATCTGTGGTCGTCGCGCGCTGTCGTTCAGTTGTTCCAACTGGCAGATGTGCTGCGCCAGGTGCTGCCACAAGTGACGCTCCCGCTGCTGCTGGTCTATTCAGAACAGGATCAGACCGTCTCGCTCGAGTCCATGCGTCTGATCGCGGCTAACGTCGCCAGCCAGCAGGTCGAGCAGTGCATCCTGCGGCGCAGCGGCCATATTGTCACGCAGGATGTAGAGTGCCAGCAGGTTTTTGCGGAGGTGGCTGGATTCGTCGCTCGAATGACCGCTCCGCAACCTTACGCGCCGTAGTGCGTAGAGTTCATGTAGATTTGTACAAGTTTTGGGAGAGGGGCTGACCCATGAATTTCCCAGCGTTCTTCCGCAAAATCATCGAACAGATTATGTTGACCTGGCGGTTGGTGCGAGATCCGCGTGTGCCGCTGTGGTCAAAGCTGATTCCGGCTGCCGCACTGGT
>JAEUQX010000499.1 GCA_016788625.1 Anaerolineae bacterium | reverse complement strand
CCAGCCGCTGCACCGTGCCGCGCGTCACGGGCACGGAGCGTTATGCCATCGAGCTGCTGCGGGCCATCCTGCGCCTGAATACAACCCACGACATCACCCTGTATTTCCGCGATGCGCCATCACAAGGTTTGTTCACGAAGGAATTCGGCGGACGCGGCATTGCCGTGTCCCTACCAAATCATGGGACGATTGACGATGAAACTCACAACCGGGTGACGATCCACGTCATCCCGCAGCGGCGCATGTGGACGCATACGCGCTTCGCCGCCGCGCTCTATGCGGAGCGCCCGGACATCACCTTCGTGCCCGCGCACACGCTGCCATTCGTCTTCCCCGGTCTCGGCGCGGTGACGGTGCATGATCTGGGCTTTCGCTATTTCCCGGACGCGCACCCGCCACGCCAGCGTCTGTACCTCGACCTGACCACGCGCACCAGCGCCGCCCGCGCCAGCGTCATCCTGGCGGACAGCCGCGCGACTGCCGATGATCTGACGCGCTTCTACGGCACTGACCCGGTCAAAATCCGCGTGGTGTATCCCGGCGTGGATGCGCCCATCATCGGTGATGTCGAGGGCGTGCGGCGCAAGTATGGCCTGCCCGCGCGCTACTTCCTGTTCATCGGCACGCTGCAGCCGCGCAAGAACATCGCCCGCATCGTACAGGCCTATACACAGTGGCGAGCGGCGCACCCCGGTGATGCGACCGGGCTGGTGCTGGCGGGTGGCAAAGGCTGGCTGTATGACCCGGCCTGGGCGGAGGGTGTCCCCGGCGTGCAGATTACCGGTTACATCGACGAATCCGACAAGGGAGCGCTGCTTGCCGGGGCGCTGGCGCTGGTCTTCCCCTCGCTCTACGAAGGTTTCGGCTTCCCGGCGGTCGAGGCAATGCACTGCGGCGCGCCTGTGATCGCCAGCCGCACCTCGAGCCTGCCGGAACTGGTGGGTGATGCCGGGCTGCTGGTCGACCCGCTCAGCGTGGACGAGATCGCGGCGGCCATGACGCGCATCAGTGACGACGCTGTGCTGCGCGCCAGCCTGATCCTGCGCGGGCGGGCTGCTGCTGCGCGCTTTACCTGGGACGCGGCGGGGCGCGCGGCATTGGACGCGCTGGAAAGTGCCGCGCATGGCTGAACGTATTCTGATCGTGCAGTTAGCCGATATTGGCGACTTAATTCTGGCGACGCCCGCGCTGGCCGCCCTGCGTGAGGCGCATCCCGGCGCGCATCTGGCGCTGCTGACGACGGCGCACGCCGCGCCCGTTATCGCAGGGACGGTGCTGGTCGATGAGGTCATCACCTTCGAGCGGCAGGCTTTCAACAGTTCGCGTGCTTTTTTCCGCCCGGCCAACCTGCGGCGCATCCTGGCGCTGCGCGGCGGGCGTTGGGGCGCAGTGGTCTTTCTGCATCATTTCACGCTGCGGCTCGGCACGCTCAAGTTCGCGCTGATCGGGCTGGCGAGCGGCGCACGGCGGCGCATCGGCCTGGAGAACGGCAACGGCTGGTTCCTGACCGAGCGGTTGGCGGATGAGGGCTTCGGCGTGCGGCATCAGGCGCAGTACTGGCTCGATCTGGTCGGGCTGCTCGGCGCGACTGCGACACCCCGGCGGACGCAGGTGCACATTGAACAGGCGGCGAGCTTGCCCGATGTGTCCGGCAGCATCGTGATTCACGCGGGCAGCGGCGGCTACAGCCTGGCGCGGCGCTGGGATGCGGCGCAGTTCGCGGCGGTGGCGGATGCGCTGCACGCCGAGACGGGCAAACCCATCTTGCTGGTGGGCGGCAAAGGCGACGATACCCAGGCCGTGCGCGATGCCATGCGCGCGCCCGTGCTTGACCTCAGCGGACAGACGACTCTGCCGCAGCTCGCGGGTGTCCTGAGCCGCGCGGCGCTGTTCATCGGTGCGGACAGCGGCGTGATGCATCTGGCGGCGGCGGTGGGCGTGCCTGTCCTCGCTATCTTCGGCCCTAGCAACCCCGACGCCTGGGGTCCCTGGCAGCCGGGTGGTCGCGTGGCGGTTGTCCGCAGCGCCCCCGAATGCAGCCCATGCAGCTATGTGGGGCACAGCATCGGCCTGCGCGAAGGCTGCCCGGCGCGCACCTGTATGCGCATGGTCACGGCGGCGCAGGTGGTGGCGGCGGCGCGGGGGCTGCTGAACGGCGAAGAACCTCACCCCCAGCCCCTCTCCGGGGGGAGAGGGGAGATGCCGAACAGCGAAGAGCCTCATCCCCAGCCCCTCTCCGAGGGAAGAGGGGAGATGTTAATTGGCAACGAGGAACCGAACCCCCTCGTGATGGATGCATTGCGTAGGGGCGACCTGCCAGGTCGCCCCTACAGAGACACGCCACCAACGACAGGACAACCCGCCTCTGCGCCTCTGCGGTTCAATTCCCTGGATTCTCCGCGCCGTATTCGCATTCTCGGCCTGCCCGTCGACGCCATCACCTATGCCGAGTGGCTCGACCGCATCGAGGGATGGGTGCAGGGCGAAGCGGCGCGGCACGTCTGCACGATCAACCCAGAATTCGTCATGATCGCGCAGCGCGACACGCTGTTTCATGCGATTCTGTCGCGCGCGGCGCTGTGCGTGCCGGATGGCGTCGGGCTGCTATGGGCGGCGCGGCGTTTGGGCACACCGCTGCCGGAACGGGTGACGGGTTCGGACGGCGTGCCAAAGATTGCGGAACGGGCGGCGGCGCGCGGCTGGCGGCTGTTCCTGCTGGGCGCTGCGCCCGGCGTGGCGGACAAAGCGGCGGATGTGCTGCGGGCGCACTACCCCGGCGTACAGATCTGCGGCGTGTACGGCGGCAGCCCGGCGGCGGACGAGGAAGACGCCATCGTGGAGCGCATCAACGCCAGCGGCGCGGACATCCTGTTCGTGGCTTACGGTGCGCCTGTGCAGGACAAATGGATTGCGCGCAACCTGCCCCGGCTGAACGTCAAAATGGCGATGGGCGTGGGCGGTGCGCTGGATTTCATCGCGGGCGTCGTGCCGCGCGCGCCGGAGTGGATGCAGCGTCTGGGGCTGGAGTGGCTGTTCCGGCTGTATTTGCAGCCCTGGCGTATCGGGCGGATGCTGCGGCTGCCGCGCTTCGTGCTGGCCGTGCTGTGGCGGGGGCGTGTTTAATCGGATGCAGGGCGATACAGCGCGTCAGTTTCCCATTGTGCGGGATTGGTGGCGATATATTCGCGGATGCGAGCGAGGTCTGCGTCATTGCGAATGATGTGTTCGTAGTAATTGCGCTGCCAGATTTTGACGCCTGGGGTGGCGTTCAGGGCGTTGATCCGAATGGTTGTCATACGTTTGAATTGGCCGACGATTGCCCCTAACGAATGCGCTAGTGGTCCTTTGGGGCGATCATGATTCTCAGTGTTGGCGTGTTTCGTAGGGGCGACCTGCCAGGTCGCCCCTACGACCCCGGCGTGTTCGTCGGTTTTCGTGCCATCCAGAAACAGAATTGCATGAAGGTGATTGGGCATGATGACAAATGCATCGAGCGTGACATATGGCCGCACCAACGGCGTTCGCAGCCATTCGTCGCTCACGATTTGTCCGGCGGCGTTGAGGCGCATCTCGCCATCTGTGATATGCCCGAACAGGCGCTCTCGTCCCTGCACGCACAGGGTCACGAAATAGGCACCCTCCTCCCGATAGTCGTAACCGGGGAGGCGGATGCTGCGACGGTGATGGCGTTCATGAGACATGTCGGCAGTCCTTCGCGATGTCTTGCGGATGATGTGGCCTCAGCACCCGCCCGTTGCTTTTCTGCGCGCGGCGGGATAACATGCCGGGGCAATAAAAAACGCAGGGGGTCTCCCTGCGGTTGTGCCGGTGGTGGGACTCGAACCCACACGGGTGTGAAACCCAATCGATTTTGAGTCGATCGCGTCAGCCAATTGCGCCACACCGGCGTTGAAGTGAATCTTAGAATCGTTATATTGAGTTGTCAATGGCGGGCACGCTTGAAAATGAAGCGTCGCTGATTCAGGCGGCGCAGCGCGGCAATCTGGATGCCTTCAACCGGCTGGTGCTGTTTTACCAGGACGGCGTGTATTCGCTCACCTATCGCATTCTGGCCGAACCTGCCGCCGCGTCCGACGCGACGCAGGAAGCCTTCATCCACGCCTACCGCCGCCTGGACAGCTACCGAGGCGGCAGTTTTCGCGCCTGGCTGCTGCGGATTGCCACCAACACCTGCTACGACGAACTGCGCCGCCGCAAACGCCGCCCGGCAGACTTCATCGACGATCTGCCCGGCGCGGAGAGCGACGACGGCGCGCCGCTGCCCGCCGAGAGCGACACGCCGGAAGAAGCTGTGCAGCAGGCAGAACTCAACCGCGCCATCGAACGCTGCATCGCCGCGCTGCAAAGTGACCAGCGCGCTGTGATCGTGCTAAGCGATGTCGAGGGGCTGAGCTACCAGGAGATTGCCGAGATGACGGGCGCGAACCTGGGCACCGTCAAATCGCGTTTGAGCCGGGCGCGCGCCGGGGTGCGCCAGTGCTTGCAAGGAGTCAAGGAACTTTTACCTGCTGTGTATCGTCTTAATGATGACGTGGAATAGTGTAACGTTGAGCCAACCATGATCAGCGATCAGGACTACGAACTGCTTTCTGCCTACCTGGACGACGCGCTGCCCGCCGATATGCGCGCCGACCTGGAGGCACGCCTGCCGCGCGAGGCCGCCCTGCGCCGTGAACTGGACATCCTGCGCGCGACCGTAGACCTGATTCACGGCCTGCCCGACCTGAAAGCGCCGCGTAATTTCACGCTGGATGCCAGCATGGTACGCCGCCCGGCACAGCGCTGGTTGATCTTCCCGACGACGGCGGCCTTCAGCGCATTGAGCGCGGCAGCAGCGTTCGTGTTGGTCGCGCTGGCGGTGGCGCTGAGTTCGTTCAACGCTTCCGCGCCGTCGACCAGCCCGCAGATTGCCTTTGGAAATACGCTCGCTGTCGAGGAACAGGAATCCCCCACAGAGATTACCCAGGCCGCGCAGCCAGCAGCGCCGTTTGAAGCAACCGAGGAACAGGCTACCCTGTCAACGACCGATGGCTTCACCGCCACCGAACCACTGCTGTATGCCGCGCCGCTGGGCACGCTGACGCCAGATGTTACGCTGCTCGCTGCGCCGCCCGATGCTGAGGGAGATGCTGCCGGGGCGGGCATGAGCGTGATGAGCGCTGCCGCCGTGACCGAGGAAGCTGTCACGGCCAACGC
>JAEUQX010000733.1 GCA_016788625.1 Anaerolineae bacterium | reverse complement strand
CGCGCTGGGTATCGTCGTCACCATAAAAAAGCTGCTGCCAGACCGCCTCGATGCGCGCATCAATCTCGTCCTGGCTCACCCCCCACTCAGCCAATCTATTGGGATACACGCCGCTGTCCACAGCCCCAACCGGAGTCTCTTGCGCCGACACTACCGCACCCGGGAGCAAGCCCAGAAGCAGCAGCAGACTAATAAAGTACCCCATCACTCAACGCACCTCCACCGCTGTCGAGAACACGGGCTGCACGATTGTCGTCTCGCCAATGATCTCGAACGTACCACTGAGTCGAATGTCCTGCGATGAACTGCCGATCAACACCTCGATGTCGCCTGGCTCAACCACATAGCGCATCTCGCGGTCATAGAACGCCAGATGGCGCGCGTCGAGATCGAACTGCACCGTCTTCGCTTCGCCCGGCTGCAAAGTCACGCGCGCAAAGCCCTTGAGCAGCTTCACGGGTCGCGTCACGCTAGCGAATTTATCGTGCACATAAAGCTGAACGACCTCGTCCCCTGCCACCTTCCCAACATTCTCGACCAGGAGACTGACCGTCACAACGCCATCCGGCATGACCTGCTGCGGTGTGACATGCAAATCGCGATAGGCAAAACGGGTATAGCTCAGCCCATGCCCGAACGGATACAGCGGCTTCACGCTGGTTTCGACGTAATCACCCTTCCAGTGCGAACGTCCACCCGATGGGCGATGGCCGTAATACACTGGCAGTTGGCCGACAGCGCGCGGGAAACTGACGGGCAGTTTGCCACCGGGGTTCACATCGCCAAACACAACATCAGCCATCGCGTTCGCGCCTTCTTCCGAGGGGAACCAACACTCCACAATCGCCGGGATGCTCTCGGCCATCCAGTTGAGTGTCACCGGGCGACCATTCACCAGCAGCAGCACAATCGGCTTCCCAGTCGCGTATACCGCTCGCACGAGCTGTTCCTGCACGCCGGGCAGGTCGAGGACAGCGCGGTCACGACCCTCGCCGCTGGTGCAGTCATTGGTCAGCCCGGCCTTATCGCCCATCACCATCAGGACGACATCGGCTTTCTGGGCAGCCTCAATCGCTTCGGCAAATCCCGCTGTCGAACTATCGCGCACCTCACAGCCGCGCGCGTAGTGCACCTCGGTCTGCGGGCTGACGGCATTCCTGACAGCCTGAACGACGCTGATCGTCTCGATGAAGTCACTAACATCACCATCAACATCGGCTGGCAGCGGCATGTTGAACACATTGCTCGTATTCTTCAGGTCAGCCAGCGTCTCCATATGGGCGGGGAATGCGTAATCCCCGAACAAATTACGCAGGTTATCGGCGTTCGGGCCGATCACCGCGATGGAACGCAGGTCTTTCTTCAGAGGCAGCAGATCTCCATCGTTCTTCAGCAGCACCAACGACTGCTGTGCGATGCGCCGCGCGAGCTGGCGCTGTTCGGCAGTGTCGAAGGCCACCTTGCCCACATCAACATAAGGCTGCTCGAACAGGCCGAGTTCAAATTTCTGGCGCAGCAGCCGTTCCAGCGCGGTATCCACGAGTTCCAGGGGGATACGCCCACTTTCGACCGCCTGCTTGAGCGGCGCGCCATAGGAATCGGTGAATGGCAGTTCGACATCCAGCCCGGCTTCCAGAGCCTGTAATGCCGCCTCGCCCTTCCCATCGGCAACCTGGTGATAAGTCGCCAACTGCGTCACCGCGAAGTAATCCGAAACAACCGTGCCGGAGAAGCCCCATTCACCGCGCAGGATGTCGGTCAGCAGTTCACGTGATGCGCCACACGGCACACCATCCAACTCGTGATAGGCGTTCATCATCGACGCCATCCCGGCCTCGCGCACAGCCGCCTCGAAGGGGTAGAGAAACACCTCGCGCATCTCACGCGGAGCAAGATGCGGCGGCGCCCAGTTCATGCCGCCCTCGGACATGCCGTAGCCGACGAAGTGTTTGCCCGTCGCCACCACACCGCTGCTCAGTGACTCCCCTTGCAGGCCGCGTACATAAGCCATGCCCATCTGCGCCACGAGGAACGGGTCTTCGCCAAAAGTCTCTTCAAGGCGACCCCAACGCGCGTCGCGGGTGATATCCAGCACAGGCGCGAGGGCATGATGCCCACCCACCGAGCGCATCTGTTCGCGAATCACACTGGTCATCGCCTCGACCAGTTCAGGCATCCACGTACTGGCGACGCCTATCGCCTGCGGAAAGACGGTTGCGCCGCGCGCCATGTAGCCACTGCAGCACTCCTCATGCACCACGACCGGAATGCCCAGGCGTGTCTCTTCCAGGACGAACTTCTGAATCCGGTTTGCCAGTTCCGCGCTGTGCTGGGGATGCACATTGCTCGCCCCGCCGATACGCGTAATATGACCGATGCCGTTTTTCAGGATGGTTCGTGCTTTTTCCGGCTGAAAGGTGGTGCCGTCCAGCACTTCGTACACCCAACAACTACCCAATTGAGCGATCTTCTCGTCCAGCGTCATCCGCGACATCAAATCCTGAACGCGCGCATCCACTGGGCGCGCAGCATCGCGATAGAGTTCGGTTGAAATCATGAGCGCTTATCCTTTGAGTTCGCCACCCGTCAACCCTGTGACGATGTACTTTTCCGTAAACATGTAGAACACAATCGCCGGAATGATCAGCAGCGTGACGTAGGCCATAATCGGTGCCCAGTCCGTGCCGTACTGCCCTTGGAACTGCTGGATACCCAACGGCAGCGGCCACTGGTTGGGATCGGGCAGCAGCACCAACAGCGATACAAAATAGTCATTCCAACTGTTGATGACCTGAATGACAGCAACCGCCATCAGCGCGGGGCGCGATAACGGCAGCAGGATGTGATAGAAGAAACCGAGGGTCGTGCAGCCGTCAATATAGGCGGCATCTTCCAGTTCGCTGGGGATATTCATAAAGAACCCCCGCAGAATCACGGTGCTGCCCGGCAGCCCAAAGGCAGCCAACGGCAGGACAACCCCCAACAGATTGCCAATCAGCCCCAGGCGGCGAAGCTGAATGAAAATCGGCAGGATCGCCACCACGACGGGCACCAGCAGCCCCAGCGACAGGAGGTTGAACAGCAGGTTTCGCCCCGTGAACCGGATACGGCTGAACACCAGCGCTAACATGCTGGCACAGGTGATGTTCAAAAAGGTCACGCCCGCCGTAATGAGGAGGCTGTTCACGAGTGAGCGCCAAAAACCCGTACCGTTGAGGATATTGGTGTAGTTCTCCCAACGAATACCGGATTGGGGCAAGCCGAACGGGCTGGAAAGGAACTCGCCCGTCGTGCGAATACTACCCAAGAACGCGGTGGCAACGGGTGCCATCATCACCACACAAACGAGAATCAGAATTGTGTAGCGGAGTAACAGTGTAAGGGAAAGGCCACGTTGTGCCGTCATCAGCGGATCCTCTCTTTTGAAGCGTCGGTTGCGTAGTCGCGCCGCATGACAAAGCGCTGATAAACCACCGAGAAAATGAGCATCGTGATCGACAGCAGAACGGCGACCGCGCTGCCGTATCCCAGGTGGAAACCCAGAATGCCGAACTTATAGAGATAAGTCGCGATGACCTGGCTGCCATTCCCGGGTCCGCCCTGCCGGATAACCCAAATGAGGACGAACTGCTGGAACGTGCCCAGAATGGACAGGTAGACGGTTAGCCGTATGGTGCTCCCCAGCAGCGGCAGCGTAACATAGCGCAGCACATTCAGCTCCGAAGCGCCATCGACGCGAGCCGCATCTTCCAGGTCATCGGGCACCGCCTGCAATCCCGCCATATACAGAATCATGTGAAAGCCAAAGTACTTCCACGTAATCACGATGAAGATCACAAAAATGACCGTATCAGGGTTCCCCAGCCACCCGGCTGATGTAAAGCCAGGAACCACCGACCGCACAAGGGTATTCAGCAGCCCGTCCGCGTCTGGGTGCAGCACATAAGTCCAGATAATCGCCGTGACAACTTCTGAAAAGACATAGGGAATAAACAGGATGGCACGAAAGATCCTGCGTCCCGGAAGATTGCCCCGGCCAACGATGAGCGCCAATCCCAACGACAAGGGAAGCTGTATCACCAGGGACAGCACCATAAGCGTCAGGCTGTGCTGAACCGCCATATGGAAGATTTTGTGATCCAGCAGACGCTCGTAATTGGCAAATCCAACGAAATCCGTCAACGGTCCAAGACCATCCCACTCGTACAGACTGAAAACAGCCGATTGACCGATGGGATACAGGAAAAACATCAGGAAGATCAGCATACCGGGCAGCACAAACAGCGTAACCAGAATCGCCGTATTCAAAGACGACCGCTGAATACCTTCAGTTTGCGCATAGCTTCGAGGAAGCACTCTAAATTTTGAAGCAGACATAATACAATCACTCTTCTACACAGTTCAGGCGGATCTTGTTCGTTGGGAACAAGATGTAGAGTGACAATCCACGCACATGGAATGGCCGATCTCTACATCTTTGTGACCAACGGGGTCTGGCTGCACTGATGTGCTGAGGATTCATCCGGCTCACGAGTCATTTGAGGAAGTGCCGATGAGCCGGATGAATTACAGCTTTGCCCAATAGGTGCTGCTATGCTTGCAGCTTTTTCGATCTACCGGAGCCGAAGTGCCTAGTCGAGTTCAAACGATGCGGCGTCTTCGATTGCCTGCGCTACATCTTCCGGCGAGGCCGAGCCAGCAAACAGTGTCTCGACCGCGTCGTTTACAGCGATGCCTACCGAGGGCGGCAGGAACTGATCATAGTACAACTGGAAATACGGTGCATTGTTACGCGCGTTCAGAATGGCAGCCGCGACGGGCGCATCTACAAACAGATCATCGACGCCTGTAACAACCGGCAGAACCAGGTTCTGTGCGAACATCGCGCGCTGATTTTCTTCGCTCGTGATGAAGCGCAGGAATTCGATTGTTTCGTCCGGGGCATTGATGCCGACCGCGAAACCATCACCACCACCCAGTACATCCGTGGGGTTGCCCGCGCCGCCTTCGACCACTGGGAAGGGGAACCAACCGAGGTTGTCGCCAAGACCTTCGCCGCTCTCGCTGTTGCTGCGCTGCACGTCCGGTGACCACTGCCCCATCAGTTCCATCGCCGCTTCGCCGTTGCCCATGACCGTTTCCTGATCGCCATAGGTCATCGCCAGGAAGCCTTCGGGGAACGGATTTTTCTCGATGAGCTGATTCAGGTATTCGCCTGCCTGCACGAACGGTTCATCGGCAAACGAACCTTCACGGTTATACGCCTTCAGGAAGGCCTCTTCGCCACCAAGGCGAATCGCCAGATAAACCCACCAGAAATGGCCCGGCCACTTGTCGCCTTCGCCCAACGAAATCGGGGTAATTCCTGCCGCTTTCAGAGTATCGACGGCTGCAAGGAATTCATCCCAGGTCGTCGGCGGTGCTTCGGGATCAAGCCCAGCCTGCGCAAACAGTGCTTTGTTATAGAACATGCCGACAGCGCCCCACGTCCAGGGCACGCCATAATACGAGCCATCCTGCCCATAGAGATCCAGCGCCGCCTGCGCAGCAATTGAATCCTTCCATTCACCTTCCAGTTGAGCAGAAATATCGCGAACCAGACCGTTCTCTGCGAAGGTGCGGAGGACACCACCACCCCAGCTTTGGAACAGATCCGGTGGATCGCCTGCCTGCATCGCCGTGATGAGTTGCTGCTTGAAGGCTTCGTTTTCCAAAACGGTGATCTCAAAGGTGACGTTCGGGTGCATTTCCACAAAGGCGTCGGCCAGGTTTTGCCAGTTGGTCAACCCGGGGTCGGCAGTATTGATGTGCCACCAGCGAATGGTGACGCTATCCTGCGCTGAAGCCAGACCGACGGAAAGCGCCAGTGCGGCCACAAGCATAATGACGAAAAAGACTCTATTGCGAGACATTGTTTAGTGCTCCTCACATTAAACTTGTGCGAACAAATTACGAGTGCGTGTCCATGTCATTACTGATGTCCGGCGACCACCTCCTCTCTGGTGCATAGAGCAGCCATCCGGCCTAACCAAATGAACGGCACGAATCTCGTATGATGAGCTGCGTGCCCAGGGTAATGCGTCGTGCGGGTTTCTGCGGGTCTTCGATTTGCTCCAACAGAAGCTTGGCCGCCACCCGGCCCATCTGGTCGAGCGGTTGGTGGACGGTAGTCAGCTTGGGGTGCACAATCGAAGCCATCGGGATGTTATCAAAACCGATTATCGAAATGTCGCCAGGGATGTCCAACCCAGCTTCGCGGATGGCCTGCATAGCGCCAAAAGCCATCAGGTCATTGGATGAGAATATCGCGCTCGGTGGCGTATCCATCCGCAGTAGTTCCTGCGCGGCAGCATAGCCGCTCGGCTGCCAGAAGTTACCCTGCTTCACCAGGGACTCATCAAAAGCGATCTGGCAGTCGTCCAATGCGCTCTTGTAACCTTCCAGGCGTTCAACAGCGCTGCTGATTTCCATCATGCCGCTGATGAAACCAATGCGTCGATGCCCCAGTTCGACCAAATAACGTGTGGCATCATAGGCTCCCTGCCAGTTCGTCGCGTTGACAACCGAACTGGTGTCGCCATTTTCCGATTGATCAATCAGCACATAGGGGAAACGCTGTTGGTGCAGGATATCAACGTAGGTTGACGGGATGAGCGGCACGATGAGCAGCAGGCCATCAGTCAGGCCATTGGCGATCATCTTAACGTATTCCGTCTCTTTGCCCACGCGTCGATGTGTGGTGTAAAGCATCAGATCGTAGTCATTGCGGGCCAATTCTTCGTCAATCCCGCGAATGATCTCGCCGATATAGTCATTATCCAGCCCTGGCACCAGCAGGCCGACGATCTGCGAGCGTCCACCTGCCAGGCTGCGCGCCTGCAAATTGGCAACATAGCCCAGTCGTTCTGCTGCTTCCAGTACGCGCCGCCGTGTCGACTCTTTTACATATTCGTAGCCGTTCAACACGCGCGAAACAGTGGAGTAGGACACACCAGACTCGCGAGCAACGTCGATAATTGTGACGCTGCGGGGCAGATCTTGTTCAGGCTGCTCAACCATAAAACTGAGCCTTTATGAACACGTTTGCAATAATTTCTTCGCACAATTCTACATATTCCACGCTGCAACTCACCACATCTAGGGGTGAGTATGCGAGCCTGGGATCATTTTCTGCAAACGCTTGCAAATTCAGGTTAACACGAAATGAGAAGGCTGTCAATAATTTGCCGCAGCAAGTTTTCCACGACTAAACTGAGAACCAAGACCTGTCCAATTGCTTTGGCGATTTCGTAAGATATGGATATAATTCGCCTTCAACTTACCTTCGGCTGGTTATACAACCAATGCAGAAGTTATTGATCAAAGTGTTTTCTATAAGGAGATGGGAATGAAACGTACAACAGTACAATGGCTCAGCATGGCGCTGGTCATCGCGCTGCTCGCCGCCCTCAGCCTGGGAGTGGTGCAGGCGCAGGAGGAACAGGTGCTCGTCGTCGGCCACCGCGAAAGCACCGATTTCTACGACCCGGCCCGCGGCTACACGCAGACGACCGGCATCGTCCTGCGCTCGGTCTACGAGACGCTCGTCACCTTCCCGGATGGCGATACCACCGAAATTCTGCCCGCTTTGGCGACCGATTGGACGCTCTCGGAAGACGGCCTGACCTGGACGTTCAACCTGCGCAGCGATGCGGTCTTCTCCAGCGGCAACCCCGTCACGGCGCAAGATGTGGCCTTCTCGTTTAACCGCGTCAAGAATGTTGGCAGCAGCCCGGCTGGTTCGCCCGCCGTCGCTAACATGGCTGGCGCAACCGCCATTGATGCCGACACGGTTGAGGTCAAGTTGAATGCGATTGACCCGGCCTTCCTCGTCGGTCTGACGGCCAATTGGTTCGCAGTCAGCGAAGCCGCCGTCGTCACCGCAAACGGTGGTACAGATGCCGCCGACGCCGCGACCACTGACACGGCTGGCGATTACCTCGACCAGAACAGCGCAGGCAGCGGCCCTTACATGCTGGCGGGCTGGGAAAAGACCGTGCAGACCGTGCTGGTTCGCAACCCGAACTACAGCGGCGAAGCCCCCTTCTTTGATCGTATCATCATTCAGAACCTGGAACCCGCCGCGCAGAAGGCCGCTCTGGAAGCAGGCGAAATTGACATCGCCCTCGACCTGACCAGCGATCAGATGGCCGGGATGAACCCCGAAGAGATCAGCATCTTTCGTGGGCCGGGCAACCTGATTCACTTCCTGATTATGAACAACAACCCCGATGTCGGCGGCCCGGTGGCGAACCCGCTGGTGCAGCAGGCCATCCGCCTGGCACTGGACTACGAAGGATACAAGGCGCTGTGGGGTGGCTTGCAGCCTGCCGCCAACATGCCAATCGGTATCGCCGGGGCGCTGCCGGAAAGTGCCGCGCTCGCCCGTGATCTGGAAGCTGCCCGCGCGCTGATGGCCGAAGCCGGTTATGCCGATGGTTTCGAAATCACGATGGACTACTGGGACAGCACCTTCCAGGGTGTCAGCCTGGGCACCAACGCGCAGAAGATCGCCGCTGACCTGGCCGAAATCGGCATCACGGTCAACCTCAGCCCCGGCGAGATTGGGCCGAAACTGGAAGCCTACCGCAACGGTACGCAGGTATTCGGCTACTGGTTCTGGGGTCCGGACATCGAAGACCCGTCGGACTTCCTGTCGTTCCTGCCCGGTGGTAAGGTCGCCAAGGAACGCGCCCTGTGGATGGAAGACACTGTCTCGCAGGAACTGCTGGACATGATCGCCGCCGCGAAGGTCGAGCTGAACCCGGAACGCCGCCTGGAACTGTATGGTGAATTGCAGCTTGCTAACCAGCAGAACAGCCCGTTCGCACCGTTCAACCAGCCGGACATCCAGACCGCCTACCGCGCCAACCTGCAAGGGTATGTGTGGCATCCGGTGTGGCTGGTGAACCTGTCGCTGCTCAGCCGCTCGTCGTAATCGACTTCTAGCTGTAGGGGCGGGTTTTTCCCGTCCCTACGACCCATCCTATAATCTACTTTTCAAGTAAGTGCCCATGGCTTTTCATTTGTATTTTTTGCGGCGGCTGTTATTTGTGATCCCCACCCTGCTGGGCATCACCGCGATGGCATTCATCATCGCCAACGCCATCCCCGCCGACCCTGTGGTGGCAAACCTGCCGCAAAATGTGCTCAACAACGAGGAAGTGGTCAACAACTTCCGCGCCAAGTGGGGACTGGATAAGCCGCCGCTGGAACAGTACTTCACCTATCTGGGAAACCTGCTCCAGGGCGATCTGGGCACGTCTATTCGCAGCCGCAACCCGGTAGCGCAGGATCTGGCTAACTTCTTCCCGGCTACATTCGAACTGGCGACTTACGGCATTATCTTTGGCATCGGGGTGGGGGTCGGTTTTGGCGTCGTCTCGGCCATCTGGCGCAACACGATTCTGGATTATGTGCTGCGAACCTTCAGTCTGATCGGCGTGAGCTTCCCGGTATTCCTGCTGGCGCTGATCGGCCTCTCGGTCTTCTATGTACAGCTAGGCTGGGTAGGTGGACCTGGACGGCTGGGCGTGCGCTTCAGCGAGCCGCCCCTGGTGACGGGCTGGTTCACCATCGATGCGCTGCTGGCCGGGCAGTGGGCGACCTTCAGCAACGCCTTTTCGCGCATCGTCCTGCCTGCCATCATCCTGGGCAGCTTCGTCTCCGGCATCATCGCCCGCATCACGCGCTCATCACTGCTCAACGTCCTGGGGATGGACTACGTGCGCACGGCGCGCTCGAAGGGGCTGCGCGAACGCGGCGCGATCTGGCGGCACGCACTGCCCAACGCCATGATCCCGGTCGTCACGGTGATTGGCCTCTCGTACAGCAACCTGCTGACAGGCGCGGTGCTGACTGAATCGATCTTCGCCTGGCCGGGCATCGGGCGCTACATGTTCCGCGCGTCAACCAGTTACGATTTTCCGGCCATCATGGGTGGCAGCATGGTCATCGCGGCCATTTACGTGGGGGTAAACTTCTTCGTTGACATCCTCTACTACTTCCTTGATCCACGCATCCGCTTCTCCTAGGCGTTTCAGCCTGCGGGATTTCGCCCGGCGCAATCCGCTGGTCGTTGTCGGCGTGGTGGTCATCATCGTCTGGATTACGATGGCACTGTTAGCGCCGGTTCTCGCCCCGCGCGACCCACTCGACCAGGATGTGATGATCCGGATGCAGCCGCCCAGCGTCGAGCATCGTTTCGGCACGGACGAGCTTGGCAGAGACATGTTCAGCCGCGTGCTCTACGGCGGCCAAACCACGATTCCCGCCGGCCTGATCGTCGTGGCTGTCGGTAGCCTGATCGGCACATTCATTGGCGCAATTGCGGGGTATATCGGCGGTATTTGGGACGAGATCATGATGCGCCTGACCGAGCTGGTCATGGCCTTCCCCACCATCATCCTGGCACTGGCGATCACGGCTGCGCTGGGGCCAAATATCCGCACAGCGATCATTGCGCTGGTGGTCGTCTGGTGGCCGGGTTATGCGCGCGTGGTGCGCGGCCTGGTGTTGGAAGCGAAGGCGCAGGATTATGTCGAAGCCATGCGCGCCCTGGGAGCGACTGGGCCATACATTTTGTTCCGCACCATCCTGCCCAACTGCATCTCACCCGCAATCATCCTGGCGACGCTGGACATCGGCACGGCCATCCTGACCTTCGCCGGGTTGAGTTTCCTCGGCCTGGGGCCAGAGCCATCATCGCCGGAATGGGGGCGCATGGTCTCGTCGGGCGTCAACCTGTTCGACCAGTGGTGGACATGGCTGTTCCCCGGTCTGGCGATTGCCTTCCTCGTGTTGGCGTTCAACTTCATCGGTGACGGCCTGCGCGACCTGCTCGACCCGCGCCTGCGGAATCGTTAACTTTTCAGCGCTGGGATCACCTGCTCGCCAATGATGCGGATACCGCGCGCCGAGTCGATGCCATGCGGCGTGCCAAACTCGATACGCCGCGCCCCTGCCGCGAAAATCGCCTCGGACTGCCGAATCAGGTCGTTCGCGTCACCCGCCAGGGCGAAGCGCTCTAACAGATCGTCAGAGATCAGCCGAGCAGCCTGTTCGTATTCATGACGGTCGGCGTGCGCCCGCAGCCGCGCGATCAACTCTGGCTCAACCTGCACGGTTGGGTCGAGCGGCGCAACAACAGGCAGATACAGCGCTACTGAGCGCCGAGCCGCCGCCCGCGCCTGCTCGCGATCATCGTCAGCAACGCTCACCGCGCCCAACGCCACACCGACGCTGCCAATATGCCGCCCTACCGCGCGCTCGCCAGCAGCGATGTAGCCCTGAATCACAGGCACAACATCCGGATTGGCCGAACCGCCGACCTTGACCTCGTCGGCCATTTCTCCGGCCAGCGCACACAGCTTCTCGCCCCACGAGCCGATCATGATCGCGGGCAGCTTCTCCGGCAGCGGATACGGCGCGCGCACCCCCTCTGCCAGTTGATACACCTGTCCCTCATAACCAGCGCTCGCGCCGGACAGCAGATGGCGCACAATCTCGATGGCCTCACGAATCGCTCGTATCGGCGGCTGAACTTCACGAATGCCATGCTCAGCCAGCCATGCCCCGCGCGCGATACCCAGATAAGCGCCGCCCGCCGCCAGACTCGCCAGCAAGGCGCTCTCTGCTGCCATGTCAATCGGGTGGATACGCGATGGCGACACTGCCGCTGGCCCCAACCGTGCCCGGTGGATATGCGGAGCCATCAGCAGCAGCGGGCCATAGCTCGGCTGGAAGGGAGCATCGCAGTACACCGAAACCACATCGAAGGCGTACTGATCAACCAGCTTTGCCAGCGCGACATACTGCGCCGGAGTCTTATCGGTCTGAAAAGCGATGGAAACTTCGCGATTGCTCATGCCTCAGCCATCTCCGCATACATCGTCCGCCATGTCGGCGTCAGCGCCTCGACTTGCGCCAGGATACGGCAGGTCTCCGGGTTGACCTGGCGCTTCGAGGTGATGTCATTGATCAGCGCAATATTCAGGTCAGGGTACGGACGCTCCACCAGGGCATAGGTGTCCCCGGCTTGCACATAGCCCGTTTTCAGCACCCGCTGATACCAACCACCCCAACCGCGCCGTTCGACACGCGCCGTCAGATCAATGAGCCGGTTGCGCCGTGCCAGCTTCCAACAGGGGAAACGCGGCTGCGAGACCTGCACCAATGCCTCGCCCACCGCGTAGACATCGCCAAGGCACACGCTATCCTCGCTGACTTCAGATACGGTGAAATTCTCGCCGAATGCGCCATAGTCGAAATCGGTCAACCCCAGTTCCTCGCGCCAGACGGGATAATGCTCTGCGGCGTAGGTCAGCACGGCGCGGAACGGCCCACCATGATTCTTCAGATCATCCTGCCCATCCCCGGCCAGATTCAGGCTGTCCAGCCAAATGCGGCCTTCAACCGGATGTTTGAAGATGCCGGAGCGCCATTTCTTCTTGGAAATCGCGTCCGCGCTATGCTCGGCGGGCATCCCAACCTGAATCGAAAGAACCGTTGCTATGGTCATGAAAGCTCCCTGTGATCGAATGAACCGACGGAGTGGAGGAATTGACTCGCCGGGACGCCGCACGTTACAGACTCACGTCAATTCGTCGCTGTCCAGCGTGCGTCGGGCGATACGTTCGATCTTCATGATCAGCCGTTCATCCGGGTCAGGGCAGGCCACCAGGGAATCGCGCTCCAGCCAGTCGCCCGCCGCCAGTTGGCGCTGCTTGGCGGCCAGCAGGGGTAGCACGCTGCTGAGCGCGTAGACACAGAAGTGCTTATCCGGGGGAATACGTAAACGGCAGCTCTCCGTCAGTTCAAAGTAGTCGCCCACCTGCAGACCACACACCGGACGCCCTTCGATGGCGACAACCGTCACGCGCAGATCATAGAGTTCAAAAGGCTGAGTCATGCGCCCCTCCGAAAGTGCGGGATGATGTGCTTGCCAATCATCATAATGGCCGCCAAAACATCCGGCCCCAGTGGCGGCCCAAAGCTGAGATGCCGAGCGCCAGACGCGACCAGGCCTTCCAGGCGTGGAATCAGGTCATCTACCCCACCCGCCACACCGATCTTGAGCATAGCAGGTGTGACCAGCGAACGTGCCTTAGCCGGGTCGTTCTGCTGCTGTGCAGCGCGTTCAATCGGG
>JAEUQX010000345.1 GCA_016788625.1 Anaerolineae bacterium | reverse complement strand
CGCGGCCTGGCCTTCGACGACTTCCCGCAGATTGAATTGAAGAAGTGCAGCCCACGCCTGATCAACAGCATTCCGTTTGAAGTCGTGGGTGGCAAATTGCGCGTACCCGTGACGATGGAGCTGCCGCCACGCATCATGGGGTCGGGCGCGGAACTGAACTCGGAATACGTCGATCAGGATCTGATGTCCGGGGATCGCGCGCTGATGGCCGAACTGGGCATCGACCAGATGCGCTTGGGCGACCTGGTGGTGATCCCGGATGCTGATCACCGTTACGGGCGCGGCTTCCGCAAGGGCGCGGTGACGATTGCGCTGTGTATTCACGGCGACTCGGTGATGACCGGACACGGCCCCGGCATCCTGACGCTGATGACCACTCCCGAACCCATCATTGAATGGGTGATTGACCCGAAAGCGAATATCGCCAATTATCTCAACATTCGTGAGGTCGCATGAGCGCCAGAACCAACGCCTCTAAACTGGTATCGGTCTCGGTGATGGGGCAGATTGCCTCACCAGGTTTTCCGGGGCTGCCCGCTGAACCGTATCGGCTGGACTCCGCCGGACGGCCTTTCCTGCTGCCCGCCTATGGCGGCATCGTATACAACGTTTCCGTTGGCGACTCTGCCTTTGGCTGGCTGGCGGACTGCGTGCATCCGGGCGTGAGCATCTCGCTGAAAGATGATAACGGTAACCGGGGACTGAACCTGCTGGCCTGCGTGGGCAATGCAGCGGTGGTCATGTCCGGCGATGCCAAGGCCGCGCGCGGCGTCGTCACCGGCAAGTCCGGGCGCTTCTCCGAGCATGTCATCATCCACTTTGATAAGGCCGTGCGCGAGAAGATGGCGATTGGCGATAAGATCGTCATCCGCTCTGCCGGGGTGGGCATGGAACTGCTCGATCACCCCGATATCATGCTCAAAAGCTGCTCAGCCGAACTGCTCGAAGGGCTGGAAGTCACCAGCGCCGAAGACGGTAAGCTGCATGTACCGACGGTAGCAGTGGTGCCGCCGCATCTGCTGGGCGCGGGCGCAGGGCTGACGAGCGAAGGCGGCTCGATCCATATTCAGTCGCAGGATCGGGCAGCATTGGCTGAAGCCGGGCTGGACAAGCTGCGCCTGGGTGATGTGGTTGCGCTGCTCGATTACGACAGCAGTTGGAATCATGGCTATCTGCGCGGCGCGGTCGGCATCGGCGTCGTCGGGCAGGGAGACAGCCCGCGCGCGGGGTATGGCCCCGGCGTCACGCTGATCATGACCAGCATGAAGGGTGGAATTCAACCGGTTGTCACGCCAGGTGTCAACATCAAGGATATTTTCAGTTTGCAATAGAGGTTTTTATGAGCAGCGGACGTTATATCAAACACATGGCCTTCGCCGTGCGCGATGCCCATGCGGCACTGAAGCGTTATCAGGAGTTCATCGGCGTCGGCCAGGACGCCCAGGTACACGATTACCCCAAGTCGCGCAATCGCGTCGCCATCTTCTGGGTCGGTGACATCGAGTATCAACTGTGCCAATCGCTGGATGCGGGCGGACGCTTTGACGCCTGGATCAATGAACACGGTTACGAGGGCCTGCATCACATCTGCTATGCCGTGCCGGATATTGATCAGGCGCTCGCGGATGCCCAGGCCAAAGGCGCGACGCTCAAGGAATGCAGCGCCTGCAAGGTGAAGGGCAGCCACCCGCACCCGGAAGGTTGGGTTGCGTTCCTGGAGCAGGACACCGGCGGGATTGAGATCGAAATGATGCAGGTTTACACGCCGGAGCAACTGGAAGAATACAAAGCGGTAAAGGGTATCTGATGGGCATCACACTGGTCAAAGTCCCGGTAGATGCGCTGGAGCAGTTCACCTACAACGCCTTCCGGGCGATGGGCGTGCCGGACGATGAAGCCCGCGCCTGCACACGCGGCCTGATGGAGAGCGAACTGCACTGCCTGCCCGGTCAGGGACAAGGGGTGCGGCGTTTGCCGGTTTATAACGAGCGCATCAGCAAAGGCTATGTTCAGCCGGGCGCTCCCTTCGAGATCGTCAAGGAATCCCCGGCGCTGGCGCTGGTGGATGGACACAACGGCCTCGGCTCACCCGTCGCTCAACGCGCCATGCGCATCGCTATCGAAAAGGCCAAAGTGTGCGGCGTCGGCACGGTCATCGTCCGCAACAGCACGCACTTTGGCTCATCGGCTGTCCACGCCCGTATCGCCGTCGAGGCCGGATGTATCGGCATCGCCACGACCAACGCCGGGCCGGAGATGGCTCCCTGGGGTGCTGCGACGGGCGTCGTCGGCACTAATCCCTGGGGCATCGCTGCCCCAACTGGCGGCGATTTCCCGGTAGTGATGGACATCGCGCTGACGACTGCGGGCAAGGGTATGATGCAGTGGTACGAGCGCGAAGGTCGCAAGATGCCGCTGGATTGGGCGCTGACGCCGGAAGGCGAAGAGACTGATGACCCCGCCGCTGCCATGAAGGGCGCGCTGTTGGGTATCGGCCAGTACAAGGGCTACGGCCTATCGCTGATGACTGATGTGATGACGGGCGTGTTGGGCGGCGGCGGTTTTGGGCTGGCCCCGTATTCCAATCCCGCCAAGCAGGATGTCTCGCACTTTTTGATGGCGATGG
>JAEUQX010000342.1 GCA_016788625.1 Anaerolineae bacterium | reverse complement strand
CCGGGCCGGGACAGGTCGCCACGACGGGTACAATGGCGCCGGAGAAGATGAAGCGCGAGATATTGCACCGCGCTCTGCGCCATCATGGCCGGTGACGGCCCGGGCGCACGCAGCTCAGCTTTCTGTGGTATAACGCGCACCCGGCGCAGCTCTTCATGGGCGACACGGGTTCGCTGGCGCTGGGCGCGACCCTGGGCACGGTGGCGATTATGACCGGGCAGTGGCTGCTGCTGCCGATCATCGCGATTGTTCCGGTAGCGGAGACGATCAGCGTGATTTTACAGGTCACCTATTACAAACGCACCAAAGACCCCGTGACCGGCATCGGTCAGCGCCTGTTCCGCATGGCTCCTATCCATCTGCACTTCCAGAAGGGTGGCTGGAGCGAGACACAGGTGGTACAGCGTTTCTGGCTGGTCGGACTGCTCTCGGCGATGATCGGCGTGGCGCTGGCGCTGCTGTGAAAAAAAGTAACGAGTGATGAGCGAAGCGTAATGAGTAATGCGTTAAGAACCGTAGGAATAGGCGTGGCGGGTACTCATGCCCGCGCTGAAAACTCAAAGGGTCTGTGGGGAATGTGCCGTTGCATGTCCGCACGAACTACGTTCAGGTCGGCGGACACAACATGTCGTGTCCCTGCAAAACACAACCGCTTCCTTCTTCCTCCGCGCCTCTCTGGCTCAAACGTCTCTTCCCTCATCACTTCTTTGGTGACAGCCTCATGAGTCTGAACGGAACGAGCAAGACGGATAAACTCTTCGGCAAGACGGTCGCCGTGATGGGCTTTGCGCGGCAGGGGCAGGCGCTCGCCCGCTGGCTGCCGACCATTGGCGCGCACGTCCGCGTCAGCGATATGCGCCCGGCAGAGAAACTGGCCGCAGAAATGGCCGCGCATCCAGACGTTGAATTCGTGCTGGGCGGCCACCCGGAAAGTCTGCTCGACGGCGTGGATTTGTTGTGTCTCTCCGGCGGCGTCGCGCTCGATCTGCCCATCGTGCAGGCAGCCGTTCAGCGCGGCATTCCGCTCTCGAACGACGCGCAGTTGTTCATCGACCGCGTTCACGCCCCGGTGATCGGCATCACGGGCAGCGCGGGCAAAACCACGACGACAACACTGACCGGCGCAATCATGCAGCGCAGTGGGCGGCGCACCTGGGTTGGCGGCAATATCGGCGATGTGCTGCTCGATGTGCTGCCACAGGTCGAGCCGGAAGACGTGGTGGTGATGGAACTCTCCAGCTTCCAACTGGAGTTGATGACCACCAGCCCGAACACATCAGCCATCCTCAACATCACCCCCAACCACCTCGACCGTCACGGCACGATGGAGAACTACACGCGCGCCAAGGCGCAGATCATGCTGCATCAAGCCAGCAACGAGTTCACGGTGCTGAGCGCCGATGATGCTACAGCACGTTCGCTGAGCGCCGCCGCGCCGGGCAGCGTGGCCTGGTTCAGCGCGCGCGAAATCGTGGCAGATGGCGCATTCATGGCCGGACAGCGCCTGCTCGTCACGGGCAGCGCCAGTATAGATGGTGACCCGCGTGTCGTCTGTGAACGGCAGGATATTCCCCTGCGCGGCGACCATAACGTGTTGAATGTGCTGGCCGCCTGTGCGCTGACGGGCTTGCAGAACGTGCCGCCGACAGTGATGGAAGCCACGATTCGCGACTTCAAACCCGTCGCTCACCGCCTGGAACTCGTGCGTGTGCTGAACGGCGTGACCTATGTGAACGACAGCATCGCCACCGCGCCAGAACGGGTCGTCGCCGCGCTGCGCAGCTACAGCGAACCCGTCGTACTGTTGGCAGGTGGTAAAGATAAGAAACTGCCTTGGGAAGAGATGCTGCGGCTGGCGCTGAACAAGTGCCGAGCGATCATTGCTTTTGGTGAGGCGGGCGATCTGGTCGTCGAGGTAGCGCAGCGCGTCGCCGGACAAGCGGACGCCGTGACACGTGTGGCGACACTGGACGAAGCGGTCAGCAAAGCCGCCTCGGTCGCGCAATCCGGTGATGTTGTCTTGCTCTCGCCGGGCGGCACGAGCTACGACGCTTATAAGGATTTCGAGGAACGCGGCGAGCACTTTCGCCAGTTGGTAGCGCGGCTATAATGATGAATGACCGATACGTGTCGGCAGGCAATAGGTAAACTGAAATGGCAGATCAACCGCTCATTGAACACCCGCCCGTACCCCAGACGCCGCGTCCGGTGCGCGCCACCCCGCGCAGCACACCGCGTTTCGTGCCGGAAGTTGTCCCTGCCGAACGCAAACGAGGTTTCCTGGCGACACTCGACGGCTACCTGATGATTGTCGTCGGCGTACTGCTGGCGATTGGGCTGATGATGGTCTACAGCACCACCTTTGACTGGAGCTACCAGAGCTTCGGCAGCGAATCGACCATTTTCATGCAGCAGGTGCGTAACATGGGCGTCGGCCTGGTGATCGCAGCGCTGCTTGCCCTGATCGATTACCGCATCTGGCGGCGGCTGGCTGTCATCATCCTGCTGGCGACCATCGGCTCACTGATCGCCGTGCTCATCTTCGGTGATGACGTGTTCAACGCCCGCCGCGCACTCATCAACGGTTCGTTCCAGCCCGGTGAGTTGGCCGAACTGACGATTGTTATCTACATGGCCGCGTGGCTCAGTTCGCGCCGCACGCAAATTCGCAGCATCACCTACGGCCTGATTCCGTTCGCGGTGCTAGTCAGTATCGTGGCAGTGCTGGTACTGGCGCAGCCAGACATCAGCACCGCGGCGACGATCGTCGTCGTGGCGGGCATCATGTTCTTCCTCGCTGGTGCAGACCTGATTCAGATCGGCGTGGGCGCTACCATCGTGGCGGTCATCGGCATCCTCTGGCTGACCAGCGTTGGCCCGGATTACGCGCAGGGTCGTATCGACTCCTTCGTTGCCAGCGTCTCCGACCTGACGCAGGCAGATGACCACGTGCAGCAGGCCATCATCGCATTCAACAACGGCGGCCTGACAGGTGTTGGTCTCGGCCAGGGTAAGCAGAAATTCGCCAACCTGCCCGCCCCACACACCGACAGCATCTTCGCGGTGATCGGCGAAGAACTCGGTCTGCTCGGCGCTGCGCTGGTCGTGTCACTGTATATCGCGCTGGTGATACGCGGGCTGCAAATCGCGCGGCGATCAATCGATAACTTCGGCGCGCTGCTGGCAGCAGGCATGACGATCTGGATTGCGCTCAAAGCGCTGCTGAACATCGCCGTCATGACTGCGCTGGTGCCGCCTACAGGGGCATCGCTGCCGTTCATCAGCTTTGGTGGGTCATCGCTGGTGGTCGTCATGGCCGGAGTTGGGCTATTATTGAGCATTCATCGCGGGCGCGTCCTGCAAGGCAGCGCCAAACGCACGGCAGCACCTACAGATCGGAGAGGGTTCGTTGCGAATCATGATCGCCTGCGGGGGCACAGGCGGACACGTATATCCAGCGCTGGCGATAGCGGAAGCCATGATCAGCCAGCAACCGGAGGTTAGCCTATCGTTCATTGGCAGCGTCGATGGCTTCGAGCGCCCGCTGGTGAACGAGGGCGGCGTGCGCTTTGCCAGCTATGACGAGGTGCGTGCCGGGCCGCTGCACGGTGTCAGTTTGTGGCGCAAGCTGGTCAGCGCGGTTAATCTGGCGCTGGGCACGCTGCAAGCGCTGCTGCTCATGCGCCGCCGCAAACCGGATGCCCTGCTGCTCACGGGCGGCTGGGTCGGTCTGCCCGTCGCGCTGGCTGCCTGGGTTTCGCGCGTACCCAGCCTGATCTACCTGCCGGACATCGAGCCGGGACTGACCATCCGCGTGCTGCGGCGCTTCGCCCGGCGCGTGGCGCTCACTACGCCGGATTCAAAAGCCTATTTCCCGCACAACGAAACTGTCGTGACGGGCTATCCGCTGCGCCGCCAGATGCTCAACGCGACACGCGAGGACGGCCTGCGGCACTTCGGCCTCGACCCGGCGCGCAAAACGCTGCTGGTCTTCGGCGGCAGTCGCGGGGCACGGGCAATCAATTACGCCCTGCTCGACATCCTGCCGCAGCTTTTGGCGGATGGGGTGCAGATCATTCATGTGACTGGCACGCTGGATTGGGAGGATCTCTCCCACCGTCGTGCCGCATTGGGTACTACAACCGGTTACGCCGCTTTTCCGTATCTACATCATGAGATGGGCGCAGCAATGGCCGCCGCCGATCTGGTCGTCAGCCGTTCCGGGGCGAGTGTGCTGGGCGAGTTCCCGCTCTTTGGGCTGCCCGCCATCCTGATTCCCTACCCGCACGCCTGGCGCTATCAGAAGGTTAATGCGGATTATCTGGCTCGCCACGGTGCGGGTATCGTGCTGGAAGAGGCGCGTATGAAAGACGAACTGCTGCCGCTCGTGCGCCGTCTGCTGAGCGACGCGGAGCAGCTAGGGGCGATGCGCGCGGCGGCGCGAGCACTGGCACAACCGGAGGGGGCCGCACGCGCGGCAGAGCAGTTGGCGCAACTGGCGGAGGAGCGAGCATGATCGAACTGGCGGCGCTGTTGTGGGCGACGGCATTGTTCTTCGGCGCGGTCGGGTATATGCGCGGCGTCAGCAAGGAGTTGATCGCGCTGGCGGGCATCATCCTGGGGCTGTTCGCGCTGTTCCAGTTTGACAATGTACTGCGCGGCGTGCTGCTGGCGACGGTTGAACCCGTGACGCGCTTCTATGTGCAGTCCATCATCTTCCTGCTGATCGTCTTCTTCGCCTATCAGACGCGCGCGCTGGCGCGGCATATCGGCGGTTCGGACGGGCGCGACCCGCTGCAATCGACCGTCCTGGGAGCGCTGGTCGGTTTCCTCAACGGTTACATGATCTTCGGTTCATTGTGGTACTTCATGGACATCAACCAGTACCCGCTCAACCCGTTCATCGCCCCACCCGCAGCGGGTACATCCAGCGCGCAACTCGTCAGTTCGCTGCCGCTGTATCTGCTGGCGGGCGGCCCAGCCGGGGATGGCAACCTGCTCTCGCTCGCTATGATTCTGCTGTTCATCATCGTGCTGATCGTGATTTAGGAAAACGCCTGTGGTTCAGCTTTACAGCATGTTATGGATTTCGGCGCTGTTCTTTGGCATCATCGGCGTGATGCGCGGATTGCGGCGCGAGGTGATCTCGCTGGCGGGCGTGATTCTGGCGATGTTCGCGCTGTACCAGTTCGACAATCTGCTGCGCGGCGTGCTGCTGGCCTCCGTCCCGCGTGACCAGGCCTTCTTTGTACAGTTCGGGCTGTTCAGCGCGATTGTCTTCTATGCCTATCAGACGCGCTACTTCGGCACCGACAATGACGGCGACCGCCGTGGCCCGCGCAACAACCGCGTGCAGGATGCCATCCTCGGCGGACTGCTGGGCGCGTTTAATGGTTACATGATCTGGGGCACGATCTGGTACTTCCTGGACATCAACGATTACCCGCTGACGGGCATCATCAGCGCCCCCGACGTCAATTCGATCAGCGCCCAGAACATCAACGCCATTCCGCTGGTGCTGCTCGGCGGCGCAGCGGGCGGCAGTCCAGAAGCGCTGACCATCGTCGTCATCATCCTGTTCGTTGTCGTACTCTTCATGATCTGATGCCAACACTCACTCGTGGTCAACACATTCATCTGGTCGGCATCGGCGGCGCCGGGCTATCAGCCATCGCACGCGTGCTGCTCGGCCAGGGCTATCGCGTCTCTGGTTCTGACCGCAGCCTGAACGACATGACTGCAGCGCTGGCGCGGGACGGCGCACAGATCACGCAGGGGCACGCGGCGGCCAACATCGCCGGAGCGGATGCGCTGATCATCACATCGGCGGTGCAGCCCGATCACGTTGAAGTCGCAGCGGCATACGCGGCGGGCATCCCAGTCTATAAGCGCCAGGACATCATGGCCGATCTGATGCGCGGGCAGCGCGTCATCGGCGTCGCGGGCACGAAAGGCAAGACGACAACAACCGCCATGATCGCCCATATTCTGCTCGACTGTGGACGCGATCCCAGCTACATC
>JAEUQX010000264.1 GCA_016788625.1 Anaerolineae bacterium | reverse complement strand
TCCGACGAAGGCGTGGCTCAGGTGCTGACCGAGATGATGGGGCCGGATGTGACCTACGTGCCCAGCCTGGCGGAAATCCCCGCTGAACTGCTGGGCAACGTCTATGTGTTCACCAACGGTGTCGCGGCGATGGGGCCGCTCGGTTTCCAGCCGGATGTGTTCGACAGCGTGCCCGGCGACGAAGCCTATACCCCGCTGCGCAGCATCAGCTTGGTCACCTGGGCGGAAGGCGTCGAAGCGCGCGAACTCAAGAGTGTTGAGGACATTCTGGCCGCCGAAGCGGCTGGCGAACTGACTATCGTGCAGCCGGGCGTGGTCGTCAACATGCCCATCCTCGTCTGGCCGGAGGGTCAGCGTTAAGCGAACAAACTGCATCTAGTGAGACGGGGAGAATCGCGATTCTCCCCTTTTGATTCACAACGCCTGGCTGATCACCTGCACCGCCGCGCCGATGCCGTCTTCCGCGCGGATTTTCGCGCCCAGCGCTGCGGCTCGCTCACGCATCGACGTATCGCTAACCGCCTGCTCCAGCGCTGCCGCCAGCCGTTCGACGGTCATCACCTTGCGCGGAATCGGCTGCGGCCCTACACCCAGGTCGACCACGCGCTGTCCCCAGAAGGGTTGATCAGCAAAGAATGGCGTGATGATCGAAGGCACACCTGCGCGCAGCCCTGCCGCCGTCGTCCCTGCCCCGCCGTGATGTACGACCGCCGCCATGCGCGGGAACAGCCAGGCGTGTGGCAGCGAATCTGCCATGTAGACGCTGGGCGGTAAATCCGCCTGATGCAGACCGCCCCACCCGGAGAGCAGCACCGCACGCTGCCCGGTTCGCCGGAGCGCGCCGAGCACCAGTTCGGTCGTCTCCTTCGGTTTGCGGCTGCCCATGCTGCCGAAGCCCACATAGATCGGCGCGGGACCAGCGTCGAGAAAATCCAGCAGCGCGGGCGGCGGCGACCAGTCCTCGCCCGCATCCAGGAACCAGTAGCCTGTTACGTGCAGGTTCGTGCCCCAATCGGCGGGTTTGGGGATGACCGACGGGCTGAAGCCGTACAGGGTCGGCAGCGCGCTGCTGCCATGCGCACCCCAGAACGGCGCAGGGGGCAGACCGAGCACTTCCTGTCGTGCCGCCTTGTCCGCCGCGCGGAAGCCCTGCCACATCATCTGCCGCGTCAGCCCATGCGAGAGGAAATTGAATGTGCCGCCGAAGCGCCTTAGCGACGCAGGCAGCAGTACACTGGGAAAACTGCGCGTCGAGTCGAAGGGTACGAGGAAGGTTTGCATCACGGGTAAGCCAAGCTTTTCACCCAGCGCAAGGGCATTGTGCAGCCCGCCCAGCCCGACGATGATCAGGTCAACGCCCCTGCACGCGGCCAGGCCGTCCTCCGCCCATTCCAGCGCCGCGCCGTGCGCCGCCTGTGCCGTGCGGGCGTTGATCGCGAAGAAGTTGCCCTTCTCCAGCAGGGCGAGCATTTCGTCGCTCTCCGCGAACGCCTGCACATCACCGCGCATTGGCCGGTAGTCCAGCCCGTGCGCGGCAGCCAGTGTGGCGTAGTTTTCGTGTGTGACCAGGCGCACTGTGTGCCCGGCCTTAGTCAACCCCTGCCCTAGCGCGATGTATGGCTGTACATCGCCCCGGCTGCCCAGGGCCATGATGGCGATCTGCATGTGTACGATGTCCTTTACTCTGTGAAACTCATCTGTGTACGTTGTATCGTCAGCGGGCGGATATACGCGCTGGACGGGCATGAGGTGTCGTTTTCCTACAAATTCTCATGCGCTGCGTTTGCTTTGTGTGCGGGAGGATATACGCGCCCTCCCCTACATCCCCTGATGCTTTACGGTTAAGGCTTCTCTTCCATCTCCCCTCATCACCCATTACTCATCACTTCTGTCACATCATCCCCCTACCCCGTGGATGAACAGGTCAGCGAGGGCATCGGGCAGGTCGGCCCAACGCGCGGCCAGCAGCTCGTCGCCCAGGATGTGCTGGATGATCAGCCCCAGCACCGCACCGGACAGCGCGCGGACGGCCAACGCGGGATCGACTGTGCTGCCTGGATGCTGTTCCGCCCATTGTGTGAACAACGGTTCGGCTTGCAACAGTGCAGGTTGCAGGATGCGTTCGTGATACAAACTGCGCAGATCCTTGTTGACGAGGATTTCCGACATGACTACACGAAACAGTTCAAAGTTATCCGCTTTGGGCACGAACAAAGCCTGCTGCACATACAACTTCACCAGGCCGCGAAAGTCCATTTCCGCCAGTTCGTGAGGATCAATCGTGCTTGCTGCTGACTCGCGCATCCGGTCGAGAATGGCGAACAGCAGCGCGGTCTTGCTGTCGAAGTAGTTGTAGATCGTGCCATCGGCCACCCCGGCCTCACGCGCCACATCGCGGATGGTCGTGGGGTGAAAGCCGTTGGCCGCGAAAACCTTCGCCGCTGCGTTGAGTATCTGGTTGCGTTTCGACGACATACCCTGCCCTTTTCGGTCACATCGCTAAACAACTCTACGAAGTGAATGAACGTTCATTCATATAATAGGGTGTTTTGCCAGCCATGTCAAGAAGGAAGATGCACCTGCCGGCATTCGTGATTCCATTCACAATCGTCTAAACTGGGGTTCACACTGCCCTTACGCGGGGAGACCATTCTTAATCGCACAAGGGGTATGCCCCTCAGCAGAAAAGTGAGCACCTTATGAAACGACTGCTATTGTTCCTGATCCTGCTTCTCGGCGCTGCCTTCAGCACGGCGGCTCAGGAAGCCACGCCCGAACCCGATCCACAGGCGGTGGCTGAATCGCTGGCGGATGAAGGCGGTCAGTTCGTCACGGTGAATGACTATGCGATCTACTACGTCACCGCTGGGCCGGATGATGGCCCGCCCGTGCTGTTGCTGCACGGTTTTCTCGGTTCATCGCTCGACTTTTACAACACCATCCCCGCGCTGGCCGAAGCAGGCTACCGCGTCATCGCATTCGACCGACCGCCCTTCGGACTCTCGACCAAAGACACCAGCCTGTCGTATACGCTCAAAGCGATGTCTGAACTCACCGCCGCCTTCATGGACGAACTCGGCATCGAGCGGGCGGCGCTCGTCGGGCACAGCGCGGGTGGCAGCGTCGTGGCGGATTTCGCCGTGCGTTACCCGGAGCGCGTTGAGAAGTTCGTGCTGATCGCTGGCGCGGTCGGCATCAGCGGCCCGTTCTCAAGCCCGGATGGCAGCGACGCGACGGGCGGATTCGGCGCGATGATCGCGCAAATGGACCCGGACTCGGAGCAGGCGCAGAGCATGATCGAAGGATTCTTCACCTCACCGATGTTCACGTCGATGATGGGCGAAGCCGTCGCTGACCCCGAAGCCCTCAACCTGCCGCCGGAAATCCTGGCGATCAAGCAGCGCTGGCAGCAAATCCCCGGTTGGGCAGGCGGCCTGCTGGCCTTCGTGCGCGATTCGGTGAGCGAAGATAACCAGTTTGATCTGGAGCAGCTCAAGGATGTCGAAACCCCTGCCCTGCTGATCTGGGGTGAGGCCGACGCGATTGTGCCGATCAGCCTGGGCGAGACGCTGCGCGACCTGCTGCCCAACGACACGTGGGTGACCTACCCCGATATTGGACATTCCCCGATGGATGAAGCCACTGACCTGATGAACGCGGATTTACTGGAATTCCTGGCAAGCGATACACCGTAATGTGGCCGTCCAATGCGAGCGGAGGCGTGGGGCGACCCGCGCCTCTTTCGCTGTTCGTTCATTCAGACTGAAGCATACAGAGAGGAACACACATGGCACAAACTGTCACGCGACTGAAGATCGGCGACCATGCGCCGGAAGTAGAACTGGACGATATCCAGGGGCAGCCCAGCAGCCTGACCCCGTACTGGACAAACGGCCCGACACTGCTGACCTTCCTGCGCCACTTTGGCTGAATTCACTGTCGCAACCGGCTTGCTCAGTTGGAGCAGCATCACACGGACTTTCAGGCGGCGGGGGTACAACTGCTGGCCGTCGGGCTGGGGCGCGCGGAACATGCCGAGCGCTACTGTGGCAAGCTCGCGCCGAGCATGACCTGCTTCGCGGCGACGAGCAATAAACCGTACTATCTCTTCGGACTGCGGCAGACCACGCTGGGCGAGGCTGCGGGCAACGCGTTCAACCTGGCCAAAGCCACGATGAAAGCGATGGCAAATGGGCAGATACAAGGGGCTGAGACGGGCGACCGCGCTATGATGCCTGGCACGTTCATCGTGGATCGCGCCGGAATCATCCGCTATGCCTACTACAGCGCCTACGCGGGCGACGACCCGCCTATCCCTGACCTGCTGGCCGCGCTGCGAGGTCTCAAGGACGGATGACACGCTTCGGTTACGCCTGCGTCTCGCAGATGACCGGGCGCTCGACCAACCATGCGTGCCAGTTGAAAAGCGCCACGCCGGAAAAGCTGCGCGAGCTGATCGCCCGTAACCTCACGGATTTGCGGGCGATCCTCGAACACAATCTGGCGCACGGGTGGCTGCTCTTTCGCATCGGCTCAAGCTGTATTCCGTTCGCCTCGCACCCGGTCAACACGCTGCGCTGGTGGGATGAATTCGCGGCTCCGCTGGCGGAGATCGGCGCATTCGCCCGCGCCAACGGGATGCGCCTGATGATGCATCCCGGTCAGTACACCATCCTGAACTCGCCGAGCGAACAGACGAGACAGGCGGCGCGCGCCGAACTCGATTATTCCGTGCGCCTGCTCGAAGCACTCGGCATGGACGATCAGCACAAGGTCGTCATTCACGTTGGCGGGGTGTATGGCGACAAGGCCGGAGCGAGCGCGTTCTTCGTGCAGCAGGTCGCGGAACTGCCTGTGCGCATCCGCCGCCGCCTGACCATCGAACACGAGGAACGCGGCTACACGTTGGAAGATGTGCTGTCGATCAGCCAGCAGAGCGGCCTGCCCGCTGTTTACGACAATCTGCATGACGCGCTCAACCCCAGCGACCGACCGCTCGACGACCTGCTGCCGCAGATTTTCGCCACCTGGGGAGCGGAAGATGGCCCGCCAGAAGTGCATTTCTCGTCGCAGGCGGCGGGCGTGCGGCCAGGCACACACGCCCATGATGCCGACCCCGACGCGTTCAGCGCCGTGTTACAGCGCTGCGCCGCTGCCGGGGACTTCGACCTGATGCTGGAGGCGAAGGGCAAAGATGCCGCGCTGCACAAGGTTCTTCAGACTGTGAAAGGGAATGAGTATGCCTGAAGCGCTGATCTGGGGCGCATCCGGCGGCATCGGCAGCGCGCTGGTGACGCACCTCAAGGCACGCGATTGGACGGTCTTCGCCGCCGCCCGTGATGAAAGCCGTATCCCGCCCGCCGCCGACTTCACCTGTCGTTTCGACGCGGACGCGCCGCACACGATTGCCAGCATCCCGGCGATGATCGCCCCGCAGAGTGACGGACTCGACCTGATGGTGTACGCGGCAGGGGCGCTGCGTTCCGGCCTGCTCGATCAGACCGATGCCGAAACCTTCGCCCTGGTCATGAACAGCAACGTCACGGGCGCGTATCTGGCGGCACAGGCCAGCCTACCCCTGATGAAACCTGGCGGTCATCTCGTCTTCATCGGCGCGTACATCGAACACCTGCTGCTGCCCAGGATGGGCGCGTATGCCGCCGCCAAAGCCGCGCTCGCGCCGCTGGTGACGGTGCTGCAAAAAGAGAACCGCAAGCTCAAGTTCACGCTGCTGCGCCCCGGCCCTGTCGATACGCCGTTCTGGGAACACGCCCCATTCAAGCTGCCGAAGGACGCGCGCACGCCGCAGATGATCGCAGAGACCATCCTCGCGCGCTACGAGTCCGGCGAAAGTGGCGAGCTGAATCTGTA
>JAEUQX010000237.1 GCA_016788625.1 Anaerolineae bacterium | reverse complement strand
GCGCGGAACAGCACAATCGTCGCGCCGAAGGTCATGATGTCGCCATCACGCAGTGGGCGACCCTTCTCCGTGATCATGCCGTTATTGACCAGCGTGCCGTTGGCGCTGCCCAGGTCGAAGACGACCCAGTTACCATCGACCAGTTCCAGGCGGGCGTGCGGGCGAGAAACCGAGGGGTCTTGCAGGCCGATCTCCCAATTGGCTTTGCTCGTCGCGCGGCCTACCGTCACCTTGTTCAGCAGCAGCGGAATGGTGTGCCCTTCCTGCGGGCCGTTGGTGATGATCAGCTTGCCTTTGCCCGTGTTGATCGTGGCGGTGATCAGCGTGCCGTGTTCTTCCGCCAGGCGGTGTTCCTCATCGGTGACGGCGGCGGAGAATTGCAGGATGGGTACGTACAGGCGGATCACATCGCCGGAGGCCAGCGGGAATGCGGCGGTGATCTGGTTGTCGTTGACGAACGTGCCGTTAGCGCTGCCCAGATCGGTGATCATGAAGACGCCATCGCGGTAATTGATGACGGCGTGCTGCCGCGAAACGTGCTGTTCCGGGATGCAGATGTCATTGCCCGCCTGCCTGCCGATGGTCGCGGTCGCGCCTTCGGTCAGCACGAATTCCTGCACCACATCGGTCTGGGGGTGCCGCCAGGTGATCTTTGCCAGAGGGAGTGGAGCTTCAGCCATGCGACCTGTCTAACCATTCCTGTGTGAACTGTGTTGCCTGAAGTATAGCGCGGGACAGGCGCATCGGGCAATCGGCTGAAATGTGAAAAGATACATGTACAAGATTAACACATTTAGATGGTGAACAAAAGTTCCATCCGATATAATCAGGCTAACTCAAAGGGAGTTGAAATGACCAGTATTCCGCTCTTTGATTTGCCCATTGAACACGCCGTATTCGTGCGTGCTGAACCGGAGCGCATCTATGATGCGTTCACCACTGCGCCGGGTCTGGACGGCTGGTTCACCGAAGGCAGCGAGGTGCAGCCCTGGCCGGGTGGCCAAATGATCTGGCGCTGGAAAGCATGGGGTCCAGACCGTGTGACTGACACGGACGGCGGACCGGTGCTGGAGGCACGACGACCAGAGCGCTTTGTCTTCCAATGGGGTGAAAAACGGGGCAAGCTGACCACCATTGCGGTCGATTTTGAGCGCGTTGAGGGCGGGACAGTGGTGCGACTGCGGCATACGGGTTACGAGGACACTCCAGCAGAACGGGCGCACATGCTGAACTGCGCTACAGGTTGGGGGGAAGCACTGACGCTGCTCAAGTTCTACGTCGAACACGGGCTGCGTTATTGAAGCTGGCTGATACGCCCTTTGATTTTGCCTAACTCGAGTTTCGGAAAGGGTTATGTTTTTATCCTCACCCCGCAGTACTGCGCTTAGCTTCCCCTCTCCACCGGGTGGAGGCGGGATTGAGGGGTGCGGTTCTTGAGCGAAGCAAAACCTATCCAAAACCAAGGTGATTTATCCAGCCACGCAACAAGGAGACTGTCATGAAATATACCGACACCCTTACAACGCTGTTCGGACACAATCTGTGGGCCAATCTGCGCCTGTTGGAAAGCTGTGCCGCGCTGACGGAGGAACAACTCAACGCCACCAGCATCGGCGCATTCGGCTCCATCCGCGACATCCTGGAACACATCGTCAGTGCCGAACGGTCGTATTTTTCGCGCATCAGCACCGGGCAGCGCTACAACGCCCCCGAAGGCGCGCCGCCGATGACGCTGGCACAGATGACTGAGTCGGTGCGGACGACCGGCGCGGGATTCATTGAGTGGCTGCCCAAAGTACAGCCGCAGGATACCGTCACCATCGATTGGGATGGCACGCCGCGCGATGTGCCGAAGACCTACATCCTCACGCAGGTGATCAACCACGCCACCGAACACCGCGAGCAGATCAAAACGATCATGACCGGGCTGGGCATCGAGCCGCCGGATTTGCAGGGCTGGGAATATTTTGACGCCGTGGATTCCGGACGCGCCTAATCGTCCAGCGGCGCTTTGAAGTCGTAGATGCCGTCGCGGATGGCCCAACGCTGATCGCACGAGTCGCAGACCATCGTGTCATCCACCTGACTCAGGTCTGCGCCGCACTGCGGACAGACGAAGATAGACGGCGCTTCCAGGTTGTTGGGCGAGTAGCCGACGGCGGCATTGCGCGTGAAGACGCTGGGCGTGTAGTGCAGCCCGGTCAGTTGCAGCAGTCCGTCCAGCCCGGCCAGCAGCCCGGTTGGCAGGCGGTTCTTGAGCAGTGGTACGCGGAAGAATGACACCGGAATGCTGCGCTGGAGCGCGAAGCCCGCGTTGACGAGCTGTGCACGCATGTAATCCGGGTGGAAGTCGAAGTTCAGTTCGACGAACTCGACGGGTTCAAGGCTGTTGGGATCCCAGCTCTGCTGTCGGCGCGAATAGCGCAGCAGCGCCTTGAGGTTGCGTTTATTGGCATATTCCAGGATGAACACGCCGTTGGAGGTCATCACGCGCCGCACCTGCTTCAGCACCGCCGGGACATCGGCGATGTGGTGAATCACGCGGATGATCGTCGTCCCGTCGAACACGCCATCGCGGAAGGGTAGTTGGTAGGCGTCGGCGGCCACGTAGACAAATCGCCCGGACGTGCCCAAATGCTCCTGGGCATAGCGCAGCTGCGAGAACGAGTAGTCCATCAGCACGACCTGCTCATAGCCGTCGTATTCATGCGTCAGCCGCCCGAAGCCAGCGCCCACTTCCAGCAAGCGCCGCCCGTGTTCGGGCAGCAGCCGCCGCAGCGCGATGCGCTCGACGCGATCTTCGTAGTTGCGTCCCTTGCCTTCCCAGAAATCCGTGCGATAGTTCGAACCTTCATAATCACAAATGCGGGGGCGTGGTTCTGGCTTCGGCATGAGCAATCCTCAACAATGACATTTTCTGTACTATACGTCATTTTAACACGGCTGGGTTGCAGGACATGAACAACGTGGGGATACAACAGGCTACCCCCACGTTACTTGAAACGCGCGGCGTGTCTACTGGCCGGGCTGCGTGGGCGTGATGATGCCCAGGTCGCCCACCGGGGTTGGCGTCGGCTGCGGCGCGCCCTGTGCCGGGATGGGCGTGGCGCTGGCGACAGCAGCGGCGGCGGCAGGCTGCTGACCAGGCTGCGCGCCCAAGGCCTGCGCCTGCTGTACCGGGCTGCTCACCGTGTCGCTGTAGCTGCCGTCATAGTACTGCGACGGGACGGCCTGCGCCTGTAAGTTGGTAGCAGCCTGCGCGTTGAGTTCCGCCGGGGTGCTGTCGCCGGCGTAGGCTTCTGGGCGGATGCCCTCGTCCAGCAGCGGGATGCCGCCAACGGGTATGATGCCCGTCTGTACCGGCAGGTTTTCAATGGGCGCGGGCACATTTGCCAGATCATACCCCTGCCCGGCAGTGATTGAGTAACCCGGCCAGGGATTCTGGCTGTACTCGGTCTCGGCCAGCAGGTTCGGCGCGTTGCCGCTCAGGATCTGGCTGGCGAACGTACCGGCCTCGCTGTAATCGTCGGGCAGGTTGCCCAGCGCGCGCACAATCGGCTCGAAGAGCAGTCGCAGGTTATCGACCGGGTCGTGGAGCTGCGTCTGGCTCAGCGGAATCACCGCGCGCACGTCCAGATCAACCGGGATATCGTAGAGGTTGACGGGCACGTCGATCAGCACGGGCACCTCCAGGTTGAGATGCACGGGCAGTTCCAGGTCTTTGGGCAGCGCCAGCGAGACCTGGGCGTTGTTCAGGTTGCCGACGCCCGGCAGCGTGATGTTGGCGTTGACGAGCAGCGAAACATCCTGGGTGAGTTTGACGACCGTATCGGTGTCCAGCGTGATGCTGTCGTTCACCTGGATCATCTTATCGGTCACATCCAGGCTGGTCCGCACCGGGATCGTCCAGTCAATCGTCGAGTCGTTCAGCCCGACAAAGCTGCTGTGCAGACCCTCCAGGAGCGGCTGGGCGATATTCCGCTTGATGTCGAAGATGGTCAGCAGCAGGACGATGATCACGCCGACCAGGACGACGTTCACAATGAACGAGAAGACGATCATAAATCGCCAGAACCATTTGCCGATGAACCGCAGCGCGCGCATGGGGGGACTCCTTAACGGAAAAGGGACTCATTCCTCGTCTCCCCACTATACATCACTCCAATAACGACCAGCAAATAATTTTCTAACGCGAGGTGTTTCTCAGGTTATTGGGCGTCATTGGTGGTAACGGGAGGATATACGCCTTGGCCGAGGCTCATCTTCCCCTACATAAGGTGGGGG
>JAEUQX010000189.1 GCA_016788625.1 Anaerolineae bacterium | reverse complement strand
ACACCGCCGCGCTGGAACAGGCGGAGTACGCGCTCTCGCTCAGCCGCGAGATTGGCGACCCCAGTACGCAGGGCTATGCGCTGACTCATATGGGCCACGCACTGTTGTCGCTCAACCGCGCAGACGAGGCTGAACGCTGCTATCACGAAGCGCTGGAACTGCGCGATGAGCTGGGCGAAAGCTGGCTGGCCGCAGATACGCGCGCGGGCTTGATTCGGCTGGCCGAAGCGCGCGGTGATTCAGCAGCAGGTTTGCCGCATGTGGAGGCTATCCTGCACCTGCTGGAAACCCGCAACCTGGATGGCACGCCTGACCCCGTCGGTATCTATCTGGCGTGTTATCGCGTCCTTTCACAGAGAGGCGATGCTCGTGCGGAAGCCGTGCGCGAACAGGCCTACGCCACGCTGCAAACGCGCGCGTCCAGCATCAGCGACCCGGCGCTGCGCGACTCATATTTACATCATGTCGCCTCGCACCGCGAACTGCTGCGCATACAGGGGGAACGGGCAGGGTGACGCAGGGGTGGAGCGGCGGCACATCGCGGCTCACGCGCTGCCCTGCCAATCCATCTCGCACCGCCGGGTGGTGAAACGACGACCGAACATGGCACAATAGCGGCATCAACTGTTATCTTTTGTTGCATAAAAGGATTTCATGATGTCGCATCTTTTGCGTTTCCCCGAACCGCACACCATTATTGAGCCATTCCGCACCCGCTCGGTCGAGCCGATCCGCTTTTCGTCGCAGGATGACCGCGCGGCATGGCTGGCCGAGGCAGGCTACAACCCCTTCCTGCTGCGCGCCGACCGCGTGACCATCGACCTGCTGACCGACAGCGGCACGGGCGCGATGTCCTCGCAGCAGTGGGCGGCGATGATCTCCAGCGACGAGTCCTACGCCGGGGCGACCTCGTTCTACAAGCTGGAGGCCGCCGTCAAGGACATCTTCGGCTTCAAGCACCTGATCCCCACACACCAGGGCCGCGCCGCCGAACGCATCCTCACGCAGTCGGCGATCAAGCCCGGCCACGTCATCCCCAGCAACACGCACTTCGATACCACGCGCGCCAACATCGAGTTCGGCCAGGGCGAGGCGCGCGACCTGGTGATCGCGGAAGGCCGCCAGCCGCAGCTCCTGCACCCCTTCAAGGGCAACATGGACATTGACGCGCTGCGGGCGACGATTGCCGAGGTCGGGCGTGAGCGCGTGCCGTTCATCATGCTGACCATCACCAACAACTCCGGCGGCGGCCAGCCCGTGAGCATGGCGAACATTCGCGCCGTCAGCGCGGTGGCGCGCGAACACGGCATCCCCTTCCTGCTGGATGCCTGCCGCTTTGCCGAAAATAGCTGGTTCATCAAGACGCGCGAAGAGGGCTATGCCGACAAATCGACCATCGAGATCGCCCGCGAGATGTTCAGCTACGCCGACGGCTGCACGATGAGCGCGAAGAAGGACGGCATGGCGAACATCGGCGGCTTCCTCTGCCTGAACGACGACGACTGGGCGCTGCACTGCCGCAACCTGCTGATCCTCACCGAGGGCTTCCCGACCTACGGGGGCATGGCGGGCTACGACATGGAGGCCATCGCGCTGGGTTTATACGAGGCGCTGGACGAGAACTACCTGCGCTACCGCATCCGCTCGATCACCTACCTGACCGAGAAGCTGGCGGCGGCGGGCGTGCCGATGGTGCAGCCGCCCGGCGGCCACGCCGTCTACATCGACGCGCGCGCGATGCTGGCGCACATCCCGCTGACGCAGTACCCGGCCTGGTCGCTGGTCAACGCGCTGTATCTGGCGGGCGGCGTGCGCAGCGTCGAGATCGGCACGGTGATGTTCGGGCAGCAGCCGGACGGCACGGAGCGCCCGGCCACGATGGATCTGGTGCGCATGGCCTTCCCGCGCCGCGTGTATATGCAAAGCCACGTCGATTATCTGGCGGAGGTGATCCTGAACGTGCACGCGCAGCGCGACGCCGTGCCCGGCCACCGCATCGTCTGGCAGCCGCCCTTCCTGCGCCACTTCACCGCGCGGCTGGAACCGGTCGGGTGAGCGGGCTGCTTGCCCCCGTTCCTACGATACGCTAAATTTACAGTGTAGCGTTTTCCCGTTTGGAGCGGCAGCACATGGCGGACGTGTTCATCTCCTATTCTCGCGCGAATCGTGACTTCGCCCGTAACCTGTATGCGCGCCTGGAGCGGGCGGGCTTCTCGCTCTGGCGCGATGTGAACGACATCGAGGCGGGCGCGGACGACTGGTGGGATGCGATCAAAGAGGGCATCGAAAACTGCGACACGCTGATTCTGTGCATGTCGCTGCCCGCGCTCAAGTCGCCCGTCGTCGCGGACGAGTGGTTCTACGCGCGGCAGTTGGGCAAGCGCGTCATCCCGGTCGTGGCGGGCGACATCTGGGATCACCCGGAGGTCAAAGGCAAGAGCTTCACGATCCCCAACTGGATGCAGCGGCGCAACTGGATCGACTACCGCCCTGACCAGCCGGAGGCCGACGCCGCCTGGGAGAACCTGCTGCGCACGCTGCGTCAGCCGTATACGCCCAAGCGCTTCATCAGCATGGTCGATGACCTGCCGCCGCGTTTTGTGCGCCGCCCGGACGACAGCGACCGTGCCATCGCCGCGCTGGTGGACGACAACAACGACGCGGTGGCGATGACGACCGCGCTGCGCGGGGCGGGCGGTTATGGCAAGACCACGCTGGCGAAGGCTATCGCCCGCGATGTGCGCATTCAGGGCGCGTTCGATGACGGCATCCTGTGGGTGACGCTGGGCGAGGAAATGCTGAGCAAGCAGGGCGACGCGCTGACCAACGCCCTGATCGGCAAGGCGGCGGAGCTGATCGACGCGCTGACGGACGAGCGCCCGGTGCTGGAGTCGCTGGAGATGGCGCACAGCAAGCTGGAGGCGGCCATCGGCGAGCGTTACATCCTGCTGGTGATCGACGACGTGTGGGACGAGCGTCACCTCAAGCCCTTCCTGGTCAGGTGCAAACACAGCGCCTGCCTGATCACCACGCGCAACGCCGATACGGTCAGCCGCGACGATATTCACCAGCAGCACGTCGACAAGATGAAGCCGTTGGAGGCCGTCGAACTGCTCGGCGCGGGCATCGACCCGGAACAGGTCAACCCACAGCGCGCGGCGCTGACCGCCTTCGCTCGCGATCTGCGCGAGTATCCGCTGCTGCTGGCGCTGGCGAACACCACGCTGGCGAACTGGATGAACGACATGTGCATCCCGCTGGTGGAGGCGCTGGAACTGGCGCGCGAGGCCTATCACGAGGGCGGCGTGCTGGGCTTTGATGACCAGAGCGCTACCGAGCGCAGCAAGGCCGTTGACGCCACGCTGGCCGTCAGCCTGAAGCAGCTCCTGGCGCACGAAGCGACGCGCTATCGCGAACTGGCGATCTTCGCGGAGGATGTCGCGATACCGCTCAGCACGCTGGCGCTGTATTGGGGACTATCGACCGTCGAGACGCTGAAATTCTGCACACGCCTGTTCCGTAAGACGGCGCTGCTGCACTCCTTCGAGGGCATGGCCATCCGCCTGCACGACGTGTTCCGTGACTACCTGCTGCGCCAGCACACGCCGTCCGCGCTGGCCGCCCTGCACACCCGCCTGATCACGGCATGGGGATTTGACCCCTCCCCGGCCCCTCCCCATCGCGATGGAGAGGGGAATTCAGAGGGTGAGGTTCCCGGCGGACACGGCACCGCCGTGTCCCTACAACCCGCCCCAGATAAACCAACGGGTCTTATCCCCCCTCTCCCCCCGGAGAGGGCTGCGAGCGACTCTAGCGAGCGAGGGGGTGAGGTTTCTTCCCCGTCCCTACCACCCGCGACCGACAGATTTGGGGGTAAGGCCGACCCCTACGCCTGGCGCTACGCGGGCTACCACCTGGTTGCCGCCGGGCGCGCCGAGACGCTGCGCGACCTGCTGCTGGACTACCGCTGGCTGCGCGCCAAACTGAACGCCACCGACCTGCCCGCGCTGCTGGACGACTGCGACCGCCTGCCGACTGACCGCCGCCTACCGCTCGTGCGCCAGACGCTCACCCTGAGCGCCAACGCCTTGGCGGTTGATGCCGATCAGCTTGCCTCGCAAATTCTCGCCCGCACCGTCGCCACAGCCGATGATCCCGACATCGCCCGCCTGCGCGCCAGCGTTCCAAGGCAAAATGTTCTGCAAGCGATCAATCCGGCGCTGTCCCAAGCGGGTAGCGCGGTTCTGGCCGTATTCCAACGACATACGAAAGGGGTGACTGGCGTGCTGGTGCTTCCCAATGGCAACATCCTCACCTGGTCGGCTGAAAGGCTGCGGCGCTGGAGCCGCGACGGGGCGACGTTGGCTGTCTTCCAGGGTCATACCGACAGCGTATGGGGCGCGCTGGTGCTGGGCGACGGAAGCATCCTCTCCTGGTCAGATGACAGTACGCTGCGGCGCTGGAGCCGCGACGGGGAGGTGCTGGCCGTCTTCCAGGGTCATACAAGGTCTGTGTCTGGCGCGCTGGTGCTGGGCGATGGAAGCATCCTCTCCTGGTCAGATGACTTTACGCTGCGGCGCTGGAGCCGCAATGGAAACACACTGGTCGTCTTCTACGGGCATACAGATCGGGTGTATGGTGCGCTGGTGCTGCCCGATGACAGCATCCTCACCTGGTCGGCTGAAAGGCTGCGGCGCTGGAGCCGCGACGGGAGGTACATCGCCTCCTTTCAGGGGTATTCGCTCCGAGGCGTACTGGTGCTGGGCGATGGAAGCATCCTCTCCTTGTCAGATGACACCACACTGCGGCGCTGGAGCCGCGACGGGGAGGTGCTGGCCGTCTTCGAGGGTCATACCGACAGCGTAAGGGGCGCGCTGGTGCTGGGCGATGGAAGCATCCTCTCCTGGTCAGATGACACCACACTGCGGCGCTGGAGCCGCGACGGGGCGACGTTGGCCGTCTTCGAGGGTCATACCGACAGCGTAAGGGGCGCGCTGGTGCTGGGCGATGGAAGCATCCTCTCCTGGTCAGATGACACCACACTGCGGCGCTGGAATGGCGACGGGGAGGTGCTGGCCGTCTTCCAGGGTCATACGAAACCTGTGCGACGCGCGCTAGTGCTGCCTGATAACAGCCTGCTGTCGTGGGCGTGGGACGACACGCTGCGGCGCTGGAGTCTGGACGATGCCCCCCGCCCTGACATGAATGCGGAGGGGGACGGGGTGAGGGCACTGCTTGCCATCTTCCAGGCGCATACGGAGAGGGTGAACGATGCGCTAGGGTTGCCCGACGACAGCCTCCTCTCCTGGTCAGATGACAGTACGCTGCGGCGCTGGAGCCGCGACGGGGCGACGTTGGCCGTCTTCCAAGGGCATACGCAACCTGTGCGAGGCGCTTTGCACTTGGAAGATGGCAGTTTGATCTCCTGGTCGGATGATAGCACGCTGCGGCGCTGGAGCCGCGACGGGGCGACGTTGACCGTCTTCCAGGGTCATACAAAGTCTGTGTCTGGCGCGCTGCGCTTGCCCGATGGCAGCCTGATCTCCTGGTCGGATGACAGCACGCTGCGGTACTGGGGGCTGGATGACTCTCATCACCCTGAGGGAGAGGTGCCGCGAGTCAGGGATTCCCTCGCCACCTTCCAGGGACATGAGTATGGGGTGATAGGCGTGTTGGTCATGCCCGATGGCAGCCTGCTGTCGTGGTCCTATGACAACACATTACGGCTCTGGACACTTCCCTCACCCCTGCTGCCTCACCCAGAGAACGAGGAAAAAAATCAGCCAATCACTGTCTTCCAAGGGCATACGCAGCCTGTGCGAGGCGCGCTGGCATTGGCGGATGGCAGCCTAGTGTCATGGTCGTCTGACCGCACACTGCGGCATTGGGCGGTGGATGGGCACGAATTGGCACGGCTGAACGAATCCTATTGGGGCGACAAGACGCGCATCTTCGCCTGGGCGCGCCAACAGGGTTTTGATGCCAATCTACTGTTCAGTGACAAGTACGAACGGCGCGTAGGTGGGCTACGGGCAACACGTCAGCTTAATGAAGTGTATCTCTATGACCCGGCAGACGGCAGGACGGTGGCGCGTTTCATCGCCGATTACGGCATCACCTGCCAGGCGGCGCTGACGGACGGGCGCACGCTGGCGGCGGGAGATGAGATGGGGCATGTGCTGTTTTTGCGGTGGGCGGGGTAGGGGCCTTAGACCCTCACTTGGCGGACACGGCAGTGCCGTGTCCCTACGGTGTGTGTCGCTGGCGAGGGGTGAGGCTCTGTACGCATCACGTCCAGCCTCAGCTCAACACCTTCTGCCCCATCTCGCTGCCCATCTTCAGCAGCGCGTCGCGCACCTCTTTCGTGCGTGCTTCGGCGTAGATGCG
>JAEUQX010000112.1 GCA_016788625.1 Anaerolineae bacterium | reverse complement strand
ACCTTAAGCCCAGGTCGTAAACAAATCGTGAACGTCAAGACCTGTAGGCATCTCACCTGCTGTTTAACTTCGGTTCGATGTTTTCGGTTACGGAACGTTAACCCCTGGATTACAACGCAGAAATGACGTTCATGGAGCGCTTAGCTCCGCTTAAGGCCTGTCTCATACAGACTTCAGGCAAGGCTCAGAAACGCGGCCTATCGTGAAGGGCGATAAGCAGTGTCCAACTCCGTAAAGGCTTATCGGGAGGAATTCGATGAAACGAAAAGTGTTGATCGTTACTGCGATTGCCGCGCTGGCCGTACTGGTGATCAGCGGCAGTGTTGGCGCGCAGGTCACTGAGCAGACCGGCTACCTGGGTATCGGCGTACAAGCCGCAGAGAACGGCGTACTGGTTGGCGAGGTCGTGCCCGGCAGCCCCGCGGACGCAGCCGGGTTGCAGCAGGGCGATGTGATCACCAGCATCAACGGCAGCGCGGTTACGGCGGATAGCATCCGCGAGGTGCTGGCGGCTTTCAACGAAGGTGATGCGATTGACCTGGCCGTCACGCGCGGCGACGAGACGCTCGACCTGAGCGCGACGCTGGCTGCCCGCCCGGATGTGATTTTCCAGGGGTCCCAGATTCCCTTCTCGTTTGGTCTGGCGCAGCGCCAACTGCTGGGCGTGACGCTGGAGAACAGCGACGCGGGCGTGCGGATTGTCGAGGTCGCGGCTGGCTCGGCGGCGGAAGCAGCGGGCTTGCAGGTCGATGACATCATTACCAGCATCAACGGCTCGGCCGTTGAGCAGGCGCGGGATGTTGTGCGCGCCGTGCGTGAGGCAGCGCTGGGCGACAGCCTCGAGATCGATGTGCTGCGCGATGGCGAAACCGTCACGGTGACGGCCACACTGGATACGCAGCCGTCGGCCTTTAGCTTCGAGCTGAGCGGGCAGGATATGGGCATTCGTTATGCGGACGGGCGCTGGGAGATCACTAAGCTGAGCGAAGACAGCCCGCTGTATGCCGCTGGCCTGCGCGAAGGTGACTTCATCACACAGATCAACGGCGAGGCTATCGACCCGCGCGGCTTGTTCGAAGCGCTGCTGGCGCTGCGGCAGGAGAACGCGACTGAGGTGACTCTGACGGTCGAGCGCGACAGTGAAACACAAGAGATCGTCGTGCCGCTGGATGCGCTGCAAGCGTTCAGCTTCGACTTCGGTGGCGAGATGCCCGCTTTCCCTGAAGGTATGATGCCCGGTATGCCCTTCGAATTCGACGGCGCGATGCCATTCTTCCCCGACGGCATGATGCCCGGTATGCCCTTCAACTTTGATGGCGAGATGCCCTTCGGGATGGGGGCGATGATGCAGGGCGCGGGGCTGGGCGTGCAGTATGTGACGCTCAACGCTGCGGAAGCACAGGAGCGCGACATCGAGCAGACTGAAGGCGCGCTGATCACCGACATCATCACCGACTCGCCTGCCGAGAAGGCTGGCTTGCAGGTTGACGACATCATCACGCATGTCAACGGCGATGTGCTGGACGAGGAACGCACGCTGCCCGACCGCCTGGCCGCCTATGAACCCGGCGACGTGGTGACGCTGGATGTGCTGCGCGCTGGCGAGACGCTGCAAATCGAGGTGACACTGGACACCTTCACTCTGCAGATGCCCGGCGGCATGGAGTTCCATTTCTTCGGCCCGGAAGGCCTGCCGCAGCTAGAAGCGCCCACCGCTCCGGGTGTCAGCCTGTAGGCTTGTTTGCCACAGGGATGGGACAACCGTCTCATCCCTGTCTTGAATCCCGATCCCGCTGTTCCTACCCCACCAATTCCGTCACGTTGCCGTCCCGGTCGTGGATGACGGCGACGCCATCCTGATCGTCTACCGCCACGCCGCCAGCGCGCAGCCGGCCAATCGCCGCCTGACGCGCAGCCTCATCGGGTATGCGCAGCGCGAACGAACGCAGGCCGAGCGTGTTCGGCGGCTGTGGCGCTGTCCCCGCCCAGATGTTCAGCCCCAGGTGATGGTGATAGCCGCCCGCCGCCAGGAAGATCGCCCCGTGATAGCCCATGTCCTGCATCACGTCCAGGCCGAGCAGGTCGCTGTAGAAGTGCCGCGCCGCGCCCAGGTCGGAGACATGCAGGTGCATATGACCGATGTCCGTCTGCGGGTCAATGCCTGTCCAGGGGCTGTCATCGGCGGCAGCCAGCAGGTTATCCAGGTCGAGCGGTTCGGTGGTCATGTTGAGACGCTCCCCGGCGCGCGGCCAGGTGCTGCGCGGACGGTCGGTATACATCTCCAGCCCATTGCCGTCCGGGTCGTTGAGATACAGTGCCTCGCTGACGCCATGATCGGAGAAGCCGCCGAAAGGGTAGCGCGCCACCAACATGCGGCGGAAGGTGCGCCCCAATGCATTGCGGTTCGGAAAACGGATGGCGACGTGATACAGCCCGGTGCCGTTGCGCGGCTTGGGGCGTGCGCCCGGGCGTGCGCTCAGCAGCAGGTGCGGCGTGCGTCCATCGGCGGAGAGTGTGGCGCTGCTGTCGTCCTGACGGATGATCTGGAAGCCCATCAGGTCGCTGTAGAAGCGCAGCGCACGCGGTAGATCAGCCGTGAGCAGATGCGCGCTGGCGATATGGGTGTTATCGGGGAGTTGTGCAGACATAGTGAAGTCGTCCTTCAAACGTGGTGCTGTCAATCAATCATGATATTGACGCGGCAGGCAGGATTTACATTACTTTCTAAGTGGAAGTCTATAAACGATATGACAAAAAGGTGACGGATGTCAAATGACGCGCCGTATCGGACAATGCTACAATCGCGTTACCGACCATATCGACTGGAATCATTATATGTCAACGTCACATAGCAAGAACGAATGTCCAATTGCCCGCACCGCTGAACTCGTCGGTGATACCTGGACGATCCTAATCGTTCGCGACCTGATGAGCGGCGCCAGGCGCTTTGGTCAGCTTCAGGAATCGCTGGGCAGCGTCAGCCCAAAGACGCTCTCGCAGCGCCTCAAACTGCTGGAATCCGCACAGATTCTGACACGGCAAGCATTTGCCGAAATCCCGCCGCGCGTCGAGTACACGCTGACGGAAAAAGGCCGCGCGCTGGTGGCAATCATCGAAGCCATGCGCGAATTTGGCGAGAAACACCTGAACGGAGTCGATGCGGCCTGATCACTGCACTACGGTGCCACCATCCACCGCCAATGCATGACCGTTGACGAACGATGACTGTTCCGAACACAGCCACAGGATGGCTTGTGCGATTTCATCGGGCGTGCCCAGGCGGCGCATCGGGATGGCTTTGACGGTCGCTTCGACCATCTGCGGGTTCGCAGCATTCATCTCCTCCACCATGGCCGTTTCCGTAAAGCCGGGACACACGGCATTCACACGGATACCCATGCGTGCATACTCCAGAGCTGCCGAGCGCGTCAGCCCGATCACTCCGTGTTTGCTGGCCGCGTAGGCCGAGGCGTAGCGGAAGCCGATCAATCCGGCTGCTGAAGCCACATTGACAATCGAGCCGCTTTTCTGCGCCTGCATCGGCCCCAGCTCGTACTTCATACACAGCCACACACCCTTGAGGTTGACCTTCATCACCAGATCCCACATCGATTCATCACGGCGATCGGTTGGCAGCATGTCGCCGCCCACGCCTGCGTTGTTCACCGCGCAGTCCAGCCGCCCGTAGGCCGTGACCGCCAGGTTGACCAGCGCCTGCACTTCCGCCGCGCGGGAAACGTCGCAGGGGTGGAACAGGGCGCCGCCGCCCATCTCGTGAATCAGGCGTACGGTTTCCTCGCCGCCCGCCGCGTTGATGTCGCTGACAACGACCTTCGCTCCCGCGCCTGCCAGCGCCAGCGCCGCCGCCCGTCCAATGCCGGATGCCGCGCCCGTGACCAGCGCCACCTTACCTTCTAGCTGCATGATCATTTGTCCCTTATGTGTTTCGCTCATCGGGCAACGCTACCGAATCTGATCGGTCTTTGCAAATCCCCCCAGGCTCAGCGCGCGCTTCGCGAGGGATTGCTCATGGCGAGAAACAGGTAGTAGGCCGAGAGGATGCCGCTGATGACGACGATCGACATGTAGAGCAGCAGGTTGAAGCGCAAGTGATCGGGAATGGTCGGCAGCATATTCAGAAACGGCACGACCAGTATCAGATCATAGGCCAGGAAGCCTGCCAACTGCCCGGCGGTATTCGCCCAGCGCGGGCGGATCATCCCGTAACCGAAGTAGGCCGCCGCGCCGATGAAGAACCAGCCGTAGAGGGCACTGATTTCGCGGGTGATGCTCCAGGGCAGCACGCTGGGGTCGAACAGCACCCAGCTCCCGCCGATGATCAGCGCCAGCACGAACCCGACGAACGCCAGCCGCAGCAGCCCCGGCATCGGTCGCTGATCCACAAATGGGCGTTTGCGGCTGTACAACAGCAGACCGACACCGAACAGACTGGCGACGGCGCAAAAGATGGCAAAACCCAGCACATCACGGTCGCGCGCCGCGATGCTGAACATGGTGATGGCGACGGGCGTGAAGATGGTCACGTAGTCCAGCCCAATGCCGAACAGGGCGGCAGGTTCGTCGGCATAAACGCACCAGAGCGTGGAAGCCGCAGCCGCAGCCGAGATCGACGCCAGGAAGACGAAGGACATCTCGCCCGTATAGTTCAGCGGCCATAAGTCATCCACGATGGGCAGGCGCAGCAAACAGGCAATCGCGATCAACACTTGCACCAGACTGAGGAACAGGAGACTCGCACGGAACCAGCGTGACATCGGGCACACGTCCTTATTGCAACAGATCGCAGCAACGCCATATCCCCAGACGTGCAGGATCAGGCGTGCTCGATGCTACCATTAATGAAGGCTGGGTATTGGGGTGAGCGCCGCCTCTCCGACAGGCAAGAAATAAGCGCAACGCCAGCATACTGGAAATCCACAAAACGGACAACCTGCGCATACCGAAGGGGTGCATTTCAAAATAGGGGTGAGATAGCTCGCGCGTGGGCGATATCCTCCGGCCGCCTTCAAAATGAAATACACCCATAACGATGTGCCTAAACTTCAATCTCGCGAACAAGCCATGTATTCGTTCTATTGCTGATCAGTTTGAGCGTGGCGCGCAGATGTCGTTCCTCAAGCTGCATCGAGCGGATGCAGCGGCAGTGGATGTGCAGCATCACGCGCGCAGTGTCTGTTTGCAGCTCGATTCGTTCGATGACGAGGCGAATCTGTGAATCGGCATTCAGGGAAAAGCATGAGCGCAGCCAGCGCGCCAGATGGGGATACCTGAATGATCGCTGACGACGCTGGACCACCAGATCAGGGTGCAGGCAGTCGAGGCAGCCGCGCAGATCTCCCGCATTCCACATTTGTTCCACATACAGCAGCCATGCTCTGACCGAATGCTCACGGTCATCGCGCATAAGGTCGCGTTCCTTTCGATACGACTAAGTAACTGATGAGGAAAGCAAAACACAGTCTGGAAAAGGCACGGACAGTGGGTTACGGATAGATTCTTATTGCCTGTCGTGCATTGAGTTGGCGGCCTCCACTGCGCCGCTGAGGAATTGCTCGCTGGTTTCATCAATGTGTGGGGCAGGAGTTTTATTCGCCGCTGCCTGATCGGTTCGGTCATCGGCAGGCGAAGTAAAGAACAGTCGGCTGATGAGAAGCAAGGCGATTTCAACGACCGCGTCAAGCAGGCTGTTGGAATAGGACATGGTGTTTCTCCCGTATTCTGGATGCGCGGACGGTTGTGTTGGCGCATCTGAATACAGGATAGAAGGCTATCGTAACGAAATCGTAAATGACATCAGCCTGATTTCAGCTTCGCGTCAATCTCATCGATGTCCTGCTGAATCATGCTGACATACTGTTCATTGCCCATCTCGTGGAAGACCGCCTGACTCTGCACAAAATAACCGCGCGCCGCCCGCAGCTCATTGAGGTGGTACGACGACACAGCCAGGTTATTGAGCGCGTTGGCTTCCCAGACGCGGCTGCCAATCTGCCGCGCCAGCGCCAGCGACTGCCGATAATAGGGGAGAGCCTGGTCAAAATGCTGTTGTGTGAAAGCAACATTGCCCAAGCCGTTGACAGTCATGCACAGGCCATCCAGGCTGTCCATATTCTCGTAAAAACGGGCATTGCTGAGGTGCAGTTCCTCCGCCTGCCCGATTTTGTCGCTGCCGCCTTCGAGGAGCAGCGTGCCCGCCAGCAGCGATTGCAGGCGCGCCGTCAAAAACGGGTCACCGATGCGCGTACTGATCAGTAAAGCCTGCCGTGCATACGCTTGCGCCCGTTCCAGCTTCTGCAACATCTGCTCGCGGCGTTCTGCACCAAAATGATAGTCCATCTGCGCCTCGTGCGCGTGCCCGCTCGCCAGGCGCATCAGGCACTGGGCGTAATCCCAGTCATCTCCGAGTGCTTCGCGCAGGTGCAGCGCCTCCTCATATAGCGGGAAAGCCGCATCATGAGCTCCGCGCAGTCCTTCGGCATAACCGAGCGCCAGCAGCGCCCGCGCGATACTGCTGCGATGGGCGGGATTAGAACGAGAGAGCAATGCCAGGCAGCGGTTTGCCAGCTCGGCGGTTATGTCCGCCTGATCGAGACGCGACATCGCCAGCGCCAGATGTGACAGCCACTCGCCATACAAATCGACCTCTGCCGGGTCGAGCACCGCTTCCGCGCTTTGCAGCAGATTGGACACCACCCGCCAGTTCGATTTCAGATCATGAAACAGCGAGAAGCCCGGCATCAGATCGCGAATGACCGTCCGATCTCCGCGCTGGACGGCTATGTCCCAGGCAAAATGCAGGTTATCGATCTCCTGTGTGATCTCGTGCAGGAGTGCTGGCTGCTCGCCCGTTTTCAAGCGGAGTTGACGCTGCTGCATGTAATCGACCAGGTAGCGTGTATAGGTTTGGCTTACGCGGTCTGCATCTGACGACGCGACCAGCTTTTCCGCCAGAAACTGGCGCAGCATTTCGTGCAGCGCGAACCGGCCGCTGCTCTGCCGCTGGACCAGCAGCTTATCGGACAGCCCCAGCAGCATCGGCAGCGACGCCCCGGCAACCGCCTGCGCCGACTCGCGGGTGAATCCGCCGACGAACAGGGACAGCGCCATCAGTACGCGCTTCTCCTGCTCCGAAAAGAGATTCCACGAGTAATCGAAGACGGCGCGCAGACTGCGGTGGCGTTCCTCTTCGCGCTGCGTATCGGACTCCAGCCCGGTGAGGTTGTTGGCGATTTCCAGCGCCAGTTCGTCAATCGTGAGCAACCGCGCCCAGGCTGCCGCCAGTTCAATCGCCAGCGGCATCCCCTGCACCAGCTCGCAGATGCGCTGCACCGTCTGCGCAGGCTGCTGTGAGATGAGGTCATCACCGCGCACGCGCCTGGCTGTTTCAATGAACAGGCTCTGCGCGGGCGCATGGCCCACAAACTCACCGCTGACGGGCAGTCCGTCCAACGCCAGCACCGCTTCGCCGCGCAGATTGAAACGCTGGCGTGAGGTCATGACGATCTTGAGGTCAGCCGCTGTGCGCGTCAGCTCAGCGATGAAGTCGCTGACGATGCCGATGAGCTGTTCGACATTATCCAGGATCAACAGCAGGTGTTTTTCCCGTAGAAAATCGAGGAGCTGACTGCGCGGCGTGCCCTGCATCATCAACGGCATGTGCAGACCCTCGGCCAGCGCGCTCAGGAACGAATCGAGGGTGCGAATGGATGTCAGATTGACCATCACCGCGCCATGCAGCATCCGAGTGGCCTGCGTGTGTGCCAACCGCAGCGCCAGACGGGTTTTGCCCATGCCGCCCAGACCCGCGATAGTGATCAGGCGGCAGGTGGGATCGTTCAGCAGGCGCGCCAGTTCTGCCAGCTCGTGCGACCGCCCGATAAACGGTGTGGTTTCGTTCGGTAGTTCCGTCAGCCGCCGTGCTGCTTTGATCCGTTCATACAGCTTGATGGTTTCGAATTCGGGTTCAACCGCCAGTTCATCCCATAGCAGGTCGCAGAGCTTTTCGTACTGGCTGAGCGCCGCGCTGCGCTGACCGTTGACGGCTAAGGTCAGCATTAGGCTGCGATGCACGTCCTCCGCCAGCGGGTCAAACGCCAGCAAGCGCTGCAAACTGGCGAGGGCAGCGTCGCTCTGCCCCTGTGCCTGCTGCTGCGCGGCCAGATCACGCAGCAGAGTCAGCGCGCGATTGTGCAGCCGTTCGCGCTCGACGCTCAGCCAGTTGTCGAACTCTGGCGCATCCGAAACGCCAAAACCAGCCAGCAGTTCGCCACGGTAAAGCTGCGGGTCGCCCATCTGCTCGAACTCGGCCACATCCAGCGCAAACGGTTGGTCAGCGCGGAACGCCACACTTTGCCGCGAAATATCGAGGTACGGCTCGAACAGCTTCTTCAGATTCGCGATGGCCTGACGCAGATTGGTGGCCGCATCTTCATCCGGCATGTCTCCCCAGAACAGGGTGGCGAGCGTGGAACGCAGATGGGACTGCTGATGGTTCAGCGCCAGATAGCAAAAGAGCGCCTGTGCCTTGCTGCTGATGAACCCGCTCACGGGGTTGCCATCGAGCGTGATATGCAGACCACCCAACACACGGATGACCAACATAGTGAATCCTTTGCCCCACCCTGTGGATAAACGGGTTTTATGGTTGCGGACGCGTTCACGACTTATTTACGCTAAATATCTATTCTAAAAAAAGTTCATCAGCGCGCAACCTGCGCGGCTGTGCTCGCCCAGCGCGGGCGGATCAGCCCGTAACCGAAGTAGGCCGCCGCGCCGATGAAGAACCAGCCGTAGAGGACGCTGATTTCGCGGGTGATGCTCCAGGGCAGCAGGCTGGGGTCGAACAACACCCAGCTCCTGGCGATGATCAATGCCAGCACGAACCCCCAGATGTGCAGGATCAGGTGTGCTCGATGCTACCGTAAATGAAGATTGGGTATTGGGGTGAGCGCCGCCTCTCCGACAGGCAAGAAATAAGCGCAACGCCAGCATACTGGAAATCCACAAAACGGACAACTTGCGCGGCGCGACGGAATGCACTGCCAATCCGGAGCGAAATAACCGCAGGTGAAGCATCTATGGCTTCGCTCCACACCATTGTCCTGCACTCCATAGTGCCGTGGCTGGTGTTCCCTGATCGGACAATCGCCAATTAATTTAGTAGTTTTGCAATTTTTGAAAACACAGAAATCCGACTACAGGTATTTTGATGTATAATGTTCTGGTAACGTGATCGATCACCGATCACTGGACATTGGCACCAGCATCGCGGCAACAATTTCGTTTTTAGCTATCACTTGTTTAAGGGGGTGTTCCTATGTTTCGTTCTCGATTGATACTCTGTATGTTGTTCGTCCTGCTCATCGGCGTCCCTGTCCTGGCGCAGGATATGCCGCCCATGCCCGGCGAGGTCGTGATTGGCGACCTGCCCGCGCCGCGCGGCATCGCCTTCGATGCTGAGGGCAACCTCTTGATTGCCGATGCTGGCGCAGGCGGCGAGGTCGAAATGGTGCTGCCTGGGCCGGAAGGCGAAGCGCCGTTCCGTATGGGGCTGACCGGTCGCATCATCAGCGTCGCGCCAGATGGCACAGCCAGCGACCGCATTGGCGGCTTCCCCAGCTACGCCAGCCCGAGCGAGACGACCGGACTGTATCGCGCCATTCCGCAGGGTGACTCGCTGTGGGTGCTGTTCAGCGGCACGGGCGCAGCGACGGTCGGCGCGTTTTGGACGGACTCGGTTGTTGAACTGGATGCCACCACGCTGGCGACCAAGCGCGTGATCAACCTGAACGGCATCGAAGCCGCACAGGACCCGGACGGCGCAGGCTACGACTCGAACGTTACTGACATCGCCTGGGGCGCGGACGGCACGCTGTATATCACGAATGCGGGCGGCAATGATCTGCTCTCATGGACGGAAGACGGTGGTTTGCAGGTCGTCCATGCCTGGACGGATAACCCGGTGCCCACCGCGATTGAAGTGGCCGAAAACGGCGATCTGTATATCGGCTTCCTGGGCGCGGGTCTTGCCCCCGGCGCGGCCAAGATCGAGCACTGGTCGAACGGCGAACTGGTCGAGACCTTCGGTGGGCTGAACGCCGTGACCGACATCCTGCTGGATGGCGACAAACTGTATGCGGTCGAGCTGGTGCTGTTCGGTGAACAGGGGCCTGGGCCGGGCCGTGTCGTCATGGTCGATGCCAGCGGCTCAACCCCGATCGCGGAAGGGTTGGTTGCACCCTTCGGCATCGCCAAGGGGCCGGATGGCGCGTTGTACGTCAGCTACGGCACGATTGCCTTCGCGCCGGGCATGACGGGCGGCGTCGTCAAGCTGGCCAACTAACTACCGCAAGTGACGGACGGGCGCGCTGCCGTGCCCGTCCCTCATGATGGTGACTTTTATGCGCTATTGTGCCATGCTCTTGATGATGCTCCTGCTGGCGGGCTGCGGGGTAACAGACTCTGCGCCACGCGGCGACAGCGCGCACGGGGAGCGCATCTTCCGCGAAGGGTTGAACGACGCACCGCCCTGCATGACCTGCCATCAGACGGCAGCAAACGCAACCGGGTTCAGCCTCGGCCCGAATCTGGCGGGCGTGGCCGAACGCGCCGCGACGCGCATCGACGGCATGACCGCTGACGACTACCTGCGCCAGAGTATCCTCGACCCGCACCGCTACCTCGTGCCGGGCTACCGCAGCATCATGTACCCGCAGTACGCGACAGTCTTCAACGATCAGGATGTGCTGGACATCATCGCCTTTCTGCGTACACTGTAGGACAGTGGTCGTAACGCGCGGGCGGATCGATAGTGATATCATCGGTATTCAACACGCTGTTGATCTGATCACCTGATTCCAAATGCGAAGTTGGCTGTTCTACCGGACAGCGATCACGTCACCATTCTGGTTCAGCAGGTGGAGTGGACAGCGCAGGTGATTACCGAAATTCTCACTACACCTATGTCAGAGGTAGCCATGAGCGAGCCACGCGAAGAACTGGAACACGATTTTCCAAAGAACATCGGACGCCCTGCAACGAATGCGTTGTTGGCAGCAGGTTATACGCGGCTTGAGCAGTTAACCAGAGTCCGAGCGGCCGATATTTTAAAACTGCATGGCGTTGGCCCAAAGGCGATCAGAATTCTGAGTGCAACACTCGCCGAGAAGGGATTGTCATTTGCCGACAAGCAGTAGTGGAAGCAGAGCGTGATCTTGTTTGAGCCGCTGCTCGCCAGAGGGAATGGGAGAAGCCTGGTTCCTCTTCGATACTGCTGTCTCAAACGACACAGGATGTGCTGGACATCACCGTCTTTCTGCGGACGCTGTAGCGGCGGCGTCCGTTTTTCCTGTTTGACATTTGGCGGAAGATCGGCATATAATTTGATCGTTGTTCATTTTTCCCCCTAAGGAGGCGAACCGTATGGCACAAGTTGAAATCACCGCCCGTGTCGGTTTGGGTACGCCTCGCCCCGCGACCAGCTAGATTCGCTCTGACCCCGTTCAAGTGAATTGTCGCGAGCGCTAACCCCGCTCTGTTTGTGCTGCCCCGTCAGCGGCGACGCGCGTACCTACCCCGACCTCA
>JAEUQX010000107.1 GCA_016788625.1 Anaerolineae bacterium | reverse complement strand
CGGCCTCGTGGTAGAACAGCTCGCTCAGCTTCAGGCCGGGGATAAAGTCGGGCATGGGCGACCTCCTCATGAATGCGGGCGACGCACAGGATCGCCGCCGCGTGCATTGATTATAGTCCCGGAGGGCGCTGCATTCGACCTGCTAGGCATATCTCCTCCCGCCGCCCACATATGAACTACACCTATTCTGCCGTCTCTGTTGGCAGCGCTGCGGCATTCGTATTACCATATAGGTATTCGCCCGCCGCGCGCCGAGGGACACTATGGCACAGATCAAACTCTTCATATCGTATGCCCGCGCCGATGATGAACCTTTTGTCGAGAGCCTCTACGAAGACTTGACATGCCAGGACTACAACGTCTGGTGGGATCGCAAGGCGATGGAGAGCCGAGGAAAGACCTTCCTGCAAGAAATCCGCGACGCAATCACGAATGCGAATCGCTTTATCCTGGTCGTTGGGCCTGGCGCAGCCGAGTCCAGCTATGTGCGCGCTGAATGGGAACACGCTCTCAGCATTTGCCAGGTCATCATCCCTGTGCTGCGGTTGGGTGAGTACGATCTCGTGCCAGGACCGCTCAAGCACAACCACTGCATCGATATGCGCGGCAGCCGCCCGTACACCAAAGCCAGAGAAGAACTGATTCGTATCCTGGAGACAGAAGATGTAGGGCGGGGGCGCATGTTCTCTGTGCCGGAACTGCCGCCGCATTTCATCGAACGTTCCAAAGATCTGGAAGCGATTCGCTCAAAGCTGCTGGCGGATATTCGCAGTCCAACCGTCGTTACCGGAATCACTCGCCGTGCGGGATTGCAAGGCATGGGCGGTATCGGCAAGACCAGTCTGGCGATTGCCCTGGCGCGCGACTGTGAGGTACGCCGCGCCTTCCCCGATGGCATCTTTTGGCTGACTATTGGCCAAAACCCACAGGTACTTTCGCTGCAATCCCAGCTAGGCGAGATGCTGGGCGACAACCCGCGCAGCTTCACCAACCCGGATGATGGCAAGCGCCGCCTGAACACGCTGCTCATCGATAAATCCTGCCTGCTGATTCTGGATGACATCTGGGAGACCGAACACGTCAAGGCCTTCGATGCGCTGGGCGAACGCTGCCGGATGCTGATCACGACGCGCAACATCGCCCCGCTGCGTTCGATGGGGGTCAGCGAACACCGCCTGGAGACGCTCGAACCGCAACAGGCGCTGCAACTGCTGGCCGAATGGGCTGATTTGCCTGTGGGCGGCCTGCCACCAGAAGCGACCGAGATTGCTGAGGAATGCGGTAACCTCCCGCTCGGCCTGGCGATGATCGGCGCGATGGTGCGCGGCAAGCCCGCCAATCGTTGGGGCGCGGTACTCAAGCGCTTGCGTGATGCCGACCTGGAAAAGATCCGCCAGGACTTCCCCGGTTATCCCTATCCCGACCTGATGCGCGCGGTGCAGGTCAGCGTCGATGCGCTGGATGCAGTGTTGCAGCGCCGCTACTTCGATTTTGCCGTGTTCCGCGATGATGTCGATATTCCTGAAACGGTCTTGGAGACCTTTTGGGCGCTGGACGGCCTGGATGCGCTGGACACCGAGGAAATCATTGACGAACTGGTTGACCGTTCCCTGCTGCGCCGTGACGCCAGTAATCGCCTGCGGCTGCACGACTTGCAGGTCGATTACGTCCGCAAGCAGGCCGGCGACCTGCGCGCGCTGCACCAACGCCTGCTGCGCGCCTATAACCCGGATGATGCGCCCTGGCACAGCATCGCCCACGACGGCTACCTGTACTATTTCCTGCTCTACCACCTGCACGAAGCCGGGCGGGCGGAGGCGATTCACCCGCTGCTCACCGCCGGGCGCGAGTGGCTGCACGCCTCCAGCGCGGCCTGCAAGGGCGACGGCGCGTACATGGCCGATCTGGAATTCGCCCTCCAGGATGCGGCGCTGGAGACGCCCGATGGCCTGCTGCGCCTGATCGAGCTGAACGCCGCGCGCCAGGTGGTCTACGCCCGCGTCAGCCGCTATACCGACCTTGACCTGCAAATCCTGACGCGCCTGGGACGCGCGGAAGAAGCCTTCAGCCATGCCCGCCTGCGTCCGGAACTCTCCAAGAAGTTTGATGGACTAGTGGCGATCTACGAGGTCTTGACCGAAAAGGGAGCGCCGCAGCCCGCCCTGCTGGACGAGATCATCGCGCTGGCACACGACATACAGCGCCAGTACCGCGAAAGCTGGAAACTGAACACGGCGGTCAAGCTGCTGCTGGGCGTGCCGGATGTCCCGCGCGCCGAGCAGATCGCCGCCAGCATTGAGTCTGCCTCCAGTCGCGCCTATGCGCTGAGCCAGATCGCCGCCGCGCTGGCCGGAGCGGGACAGACAGCGCGCGCAGCTAACTGCTTCGAGCGGGCGGAGGAGGTGACGGCCAGCATTGCGGATGCCTCCGAGCGCGCCTATGCGCTGCGGGAGATCGCCGCCGCGCTGGCCGCAGCGGGAGAGACAGCGTGGGCTGCTGAGTGCTTCGAGCGGGCGGAGGGGGTGACGGCCAGCATCGCGGATGCCTCCAGTCGCGCCTATGCGCTGCGGGATATTGGCACTGCGCTGGCCGCAGCGGGAGAGACAGCGCGGGCTGCTGAGTGCTTCGAGCGGGCGGAGGGGGTGACGGCCAGCATTGAGGATGCCTCCAGTCGCGCCTATGCGCTGAGCCAGATCGCCGCCGCGCTGGCCGGAGCGGGAGAGTACGAGCGGGCGGAGGGGGTGACGGCCAGCATTGAGTCTGCCTCCAGGCGCGCCTATGCGCTGAGCCAGATCGCCGCCGCGCTGGCCGGAGCGGGAGAGACAGCGCGGGCTGCTGAGTGCTTCGAGCGGGCGGAGGGGGTGACGACCAGCATTGAGGATGCCTACAGTCGCGCCTATGCGCTGCATAACATCGCCGTTGAACACGGGAAGCGTGGGCATATCCGTCAGGCGGTGCGCCTCCAGGGGCTGCAGGACTTCGACGACTATGTGCGATTTCTAGCTGCGATTCGTGAAGGCTTTCCGTCTGTCGAGTCCTGGGTTGATGCTGTGCGGCGCACCTGCCGCATCTTCGCCTGGGAGCAGGCTTCCTTTAGCGAGATCGCGCGCATCCTGGGCGACGAGGCGGGGTAAGGGTGTGCCTCGCCTCATCTCGCTGCGCTCATGGAGAGGGGGCAGCTACATCTGCCGGTCTACTTGCGCCGCAGCGCGCTAGAGATCACGCAGCGCGAAGGGCTGACCGTGACCGGGGTAGACCGTGCCGATGCCGGGCGTGCGCTTGAGCTTCTCCAGGCTGGCCTGCGCGGCGGCCTTGTCGTCGATGATCGACCACAACCCCGGCTTGTCCACGTTCGCCAGCAGGTCGCCGCAGAACAGCGTCCCGTCCGCCGCCAGAAAACCGACGCTGCCTTTGGAGTGGCCGGGTAGTTCGATCACCCGCGCCGGGAAGCCGCGCGCCGTCAGGTCGTCGCCCTCGCGCAGCGTGAAGTCCGGCGTGAAGCGGTCGGCGGGCTTCAGGCGGATGATCAGCCCGATCAGCGCCTTCATCAGGCCGCCGATGTGGCGGTTCCAGGTCATGTCGCCGCGCTCGACCATGCCCACGTCGTCGGCGTGCAGGGCAGTCGGCGCGTTGAATGTGCGGCGCAGGTAGGCCGCGTTGCCGCAGTGGTCGAAGTCGCCGTGCGTGAGCAGGATCAGCTTGAGCGTCCCCGGCACGCAGCCCGCCGCCGCGAGCCGTTCGCTGATCACCGCGCGTTCGACGGCGCGCCCGGTGTCGACCAGGACGTAACCGCCGTCTGTGCGGACGAGGTAACAGTTCACGCTGACGTTGAACATGAACGGGGTGGTGATGGGGGTGATCTCCAGGGTCATGTGACCTCCTGTTGAGCAGTCGCGCGCGAATGGTGTTACCTTGTATACGCACCGGGATGCAGGGCGGTTGTGTGATAATTCACAATGTTTCACTTCTTGACAATTGGATACATACACGTTAGTATGTAAATGAAGGCAGGATACAGGATGCGCAAGACCAAAGAAGAAGCCGAGATCACCCGACAAACGCTGCTGCGCGCGGCGCTGGTCGTCTTCAGCCGTCAGGGCTACGCCGAGACGCGCCTGGAGGACATCGCCGCAGAGGCCGGGGTGACGCGCGGCGCGATCTATCACCACTTCGGCGGCAAGGCGGAACTCTATAACACGCTGGTCAGCGAGGCCACCGGACGTGTGCTGCCCGTGATCGAGGCCGCGATTGCCGAAGGTGGGACGACGCTGGCGATTCTGCGGCGGCTGTTCGTGCGCACGCTGCTCTACGCCGCGCAGGACGACGATTATCGCGCCGTCAACGAGATCATACTGTTCAAAACGGCAGTCAGCGAGGAACTGGCCGAGGGCATGACCCGCAAGATCGAAGGCACACGCCAGACGGTGGCTTACTTCGCGCAGATGATCGGGCAGGGCATCGCCGCCGGGGAAATCCGCGCCGACCTGGACCCGCGCGATGCGGCGCTGGCGCTCATCGCCCTGCAAAACGGGCTGTTGATGCTGTGGCTGCTCGACCGCGACTTGTTCGACCTGGCAGGCCGGGCGGCGGCGCTGGCGGACATCTACCTGCGGGGCATCGCGGCATAGGGACGGACTGGCGCGCTGCGGGCATATTTTCTCGCAGACGCGACGCACACTACAAATGATCCTCCATGAGGGCGTTTTTTTCGCTCACTTTCATACATACATGTACGTAAGTAACGTATCGAAAGGACAAACATCATGCTCAAAGAACGACTGACGCGCTTGATCTTCGGCCAGGGACACAGGTTGGACACGCTCGTGCAGGCCTACGTTGACCTGGAACGATTCAGCGGTGCGGCGCTGGTGGCGCGTGGTGGCAGGGTGCTGCTGCACAAGGCCTATGGTTGTGCCGATCCCGGCGCGCAGACGCCCAACACGGTTGAGACGGCCTTCCGCATCGGCTCGCTGACCAAGCCGTTCACCGCCATCCTGGTGATGCAGGTGGCGCAGGCTGGGCAGCTCGAATTGGAGGACACGCTGGCGCTGTATATGCCGGATTATCCCAACGCCGAGCATATCACGCTGCGTCATCTGTTGAGCAACACTTCCGGCATTCCCGACTATATCCCGCTGCCTGCCTACGAGGCGCTGATGGGACAGCCGACCCCGCCTGAGCGAATAGTCGCGCTGTTTCGTGATCTGCCGCCACAATTCGAGCCGGGCACGGGCTTCGGCTACAGCAACAGCAACTGGGTGCTGCTCACGCTGATCCTGGAGCAGGTGACGGGCAGGCCATTCGCGCAACTGCTGGACGAGCGCATCTTCGCCCCGGCAGGCATGACCCGCAGCGGCGTGAATTGGCAGACCATCGCACA
>JAEUQX010000067.1 GCA_016788625.1 Anaerolineae bacterium | reverse complement strand
CTTCTCCAAACACCTGATCGACGCGGTAGAGGAACTGGAGAAGATCGAAGTCAATGTCAAGAATCGCGATTTCACCGAGGGTAAAGCATGGCTGCCTTAGTGCAAGAGCGTTTGATCGCGGGACTTCAACGAATCGTCGGCGCGGCTGCCGTCATGGACGCGCCCGCCGCCCGCAGCCAGTACGCCAATGACCAGTGGTGGTACGCCATCGCGGCCAGCGGGGCAGGGCATCCCGTTAGCACGCCGGATGTGGCTGTTAAGCCGCAGACGCCGGAGCAGGTGGCCGAGATCGTGCAGTTGGCGAACGAACTGCGCGTGCCGATCACGCCCTGGGGTGGCGGCAGCGGTGTGCAGGGCGCGGCCAACGCCGACCGGGGTGGTATCATCCTCGATCTGCGCGCGCTCGACCGGGTGCGTTCGATTGATGAGAAGTCGCTGACCTGCGTGGTTGAGGCGGGCAAGACGGTGCGCGAGTTCGAGGCCGAACTGAACGCCAAGGGGCTGACCTTCACGCACTATCCCGCTTCGACCGAGTGGGCGACTATCGGCGGCTCGATTGCCGCGCGCGGCTCCGGCGTGCTGTCCAGTAAGTATGGCAAGATCGAAGACCATGTGCTGAACCTGGAATTTGTGACGCCGACGGGCGAACTGGTGCATACGCCGTCCGTGCCGCGTCACGCTGTCGGCCCGGAACTGACACAGCTTCAGATCGGCGCGGAAGGCACGCTGGGCGTGGTCACGGCTGCGACGGTCAAGCTGCGGTTGCTGCCCAAGAAGCGCGTCTTCCTGGTTGTCAGCTTCGCGAATCTGGCCGACGGCATCGAGGCTGGGCGGCTGATCATGGTCACGGGCTTGAGGCCGCCCGTGATGCGCCTCTACGACCATCACGCCGCCTCGCACAGCCTGGCGCGCGCGGTCGAGACGCCGCTGGAACACCCCACCTTTGTGATGATGTTCGATGGCGAATACCCCGATCTGGTCGAACTGGAAGCGGCCAAAGCGCGCGAAATCTGCCTGGCGCACAACGGTAAGCTGCTGCCGGACTCGATAGGCGAGATGTGGTGGGAACGGCGCTACGTGTTTTACTACCCGCCCTATGCGCCGGAACTGCCCAGCATCTGGGGTACGGTTGATGTGGTGGCGGACTTCGAGCATATTGAGGCGGTGTATCACGAGACGACCAAGGCTATTCGCGCTGCTGTGCCGGACAAATGGAATCTTTCGCTTACAACGCATCTATCGCATTGGTACGAGTGGGGATCGATGATCTACGCACGCATGAAGATTCCGACCGGGCCGTCTGACCTGGCAGAAGCGAAGGCGCTGCACGACGCGGTGTTCAAGGCGGGCGTGGAAGCGGCGATGCGTGCGGGCGCGTTGATGAACGATCATCACGGCGTTGGCATTCGGCTCGCGCCGTTCATGGAAGCGCAGTACGGCGCGGGCATGGACACGCTGCGGCGCATCAAGGCCGCGATGGACCCGAACAATATTCTATGCCCTGGCAAGCTGGGCTTCTGAGGCGGATAGTCGATAGGTAGCGGGAATTGAGGAGCAGTAGCCACGCGCGTCCCGCTTAGGACTAAGCAAGCACCCACACAGTTTGTCAGGACGGAGTGGGTGTTTGTGATTCTAAATCCTGGTTACTATACCCCAGATGAGAAAATGGCGAAAGTCAAAAATGGCTGATTGAGTCGATGGTTGTCTGAAGTTGATGCAATCTGATCTTAATTCAATCAAAAACGAGAAAAATTACATTGATGGTTCATGTTCAAATCGAGTGAACAGATGTGACGGCTACGTATTTTATAGCATATAATATAAAAATAGTATCAAGTTTTACATTTACTCGCCTGCTAAAGTGGACACATCCCAAATACCCACAAAACCGCCTCCTGATGCCCCCGCAATTAAGGTACCATCTGGATGCCAATCGACGGCATCTTGATAGCCGAAGAGTGTATCTAGACTCAGCGAAGCATCTAACCGCACTACTATGCGATCTTCGGATGGATCACACACTTCTATCCCCGAATACCAAGTCAGTGTAGCATACCACCGACCATTTGGACTCCAGTCAGTGAATCCACTTAAAGTACAGTTTTCAAGGCGATGGGCTACGCGATCACTCATATTGACATAGCCGCTACCGAGGGTAAGTCGGTCGCCATCAGGACTCCATGTAATTGCGCCAGAAGTTGCATTCAGATATTCTGGCTTTTTCTGAAAGCTTTCCCATATGAATAAATGTTGATTGCCCACCGTGGCTGCGATGTGCCCTCGTCTTGACCAATCCAGTGAGTATATTTCATTCGTCTCGTGTTCAATAAGTGGTGCTGGCAAGATAAAATAGGTTGCCCCACTGAGGGGATCCCAAATCCGAATGGTTCGATCCCAACTACCGCTGGCGATCAAACTGCCATCGGGACTCCAAGCAATGGTCGGCACATACCCTTCATGTTCATCATAACGTGTCAGTAATTCCCAGTTCGTTGTATCCCAGATATAAATAGCTTTCTGACGTGGCTCATCGGGATCAAATATTCCTATGTCATTTCCACCTCCGGCTGCAATCAAACTGCCATCGGGACTCCATGACAGTGTTTTCATCTGCTCGGTTGGCAGTTCGAGCAATCGAATGAACTCCAAATCTCTTGTATAGATTGAGACCCCCTCTGTATCGCCAACTGCAAGAAACTGACCTTCGGGACTCCAAGCGACAGCACTAGCTGTGGGATTCTCGATCTGCATAATCGGGGGTATGCTTGTTTCCTGGGCGACATAATAAGTTGTTGTTGAGCTAAATATTAGTAAGCTGAATAAAGTGAAATGTAGCACAACTCTCGTCTTCATGATTTAAACAAATCCCTCATTAATCCATCGAAGTAATTGCGTACAGTGTCAGCATTTTGTGTTGCGGCCCAGGCAACATCAAAGTCTTGGAAACTCCCATCAGGCATTCGCCCGCCCAGAAACCAATTGGCCGAAATAACCCGACTGGTCACATTGTCATAGGTGCCAGTGTAGTCACCGTTACGATCCCAATCAACTGCAATTGTCCAAGTGGTTGTCATGCTCTCTCCTTATTCCTAAGACAATA
>JAEUQX010000048.1 GCA_016788625.1 Anaerolineae bacterium | reverse complement strand
GATGTCACGCGCGATATACTTGCGCGTGAATTTGTTGATGATGCCTTCAACGGTGAGGTTGATTGCCTTGCCCGCCATGCTGGTTTCCACTTTGAAGGGTTTGCCATACAGCAGGCGTTCCATCTCTTCATCGCTGTAGTCAGCCAGGATTTTGTCATTGTCAAACAAACCGGACTGCGTGCAGAGCGACCAATCCCAACTGCCGACGGCATACTCCGGGAACAGAATCGCGCCGCCGTTAAGGGACTTGGAGGTATCCAGAAACACATCCAGATCCGCGCCGATCTTGCGACCGAGGCCGTTGCACTCTGGGCACATGCCTTGCGGATCGTTGAACGAGAACAGGTTCGCGCTGCCCACATGGGGCTGCCCGATGCGCGAGAACAACAGCCGCAGCAGCGAGTAGATGTCCGTGATCGTGCCGACTGTGGAATGCGAACCACCGCCAAGTCGCTTCTGATCAACCACAATCGCCATGCTCAGGTTCTCGATGGCGTCTGCGTCGGGCTGCGGATAGCGTGGCAGGAAGTTACGGATGAAGGTGCTGAAGGTTTCGTTGATCTGGCGGCGCGCTTCCGTCGCGATGGTGTCGAACACGATGGAAGACTTGCCGGAACCAGAAACACCTGTGAAGATGGTGATCTTGCGCTTGGGTATCCGCAGCGAGACGTTTTTCAGGTTATTCTCGCGCGCACCGCGTATCTCGATGTATTCCTGAGACATAAATCCCCCTCGTGCTTGCTGCACATCATCTCATCAAGTTGCGATTTGGGCTGATTCTGGGTTTATGAAGCGGGCGGTGTTGTCTATACTAGACACACTGCAAGTGAAAACTTGTAGCGTGTTGCATCCTCTATTAGAACACATGTTTGCTTAATAGGGAAGTGTTTCTTGACGCCCCTCATTGAAGTTCAATCGCTGGTCAAAAGTTATGATCTGCTGCCCGTGCTGCGAAAACTCAACCTGAACATTGAACGTGGCGAGTTCGTGGCGCTGCTGGGGCCGAATGGCAGCGGCAAATCCACGCTCATTCGGCTGTTGTGCGGGCTAAGCCGCCCGAATGCCGGGGTGATACGGGTGGGCGGCTGGGAACTCCCGCGTGAGGCCTATGCCGTGCGCGCGCAGATCGGTCTCGTCAGTCACAAGCCGCTGCTCTACGAGAACCTCAGCGCGCGTGAGAATCTGCTGTTCTTCTCGCGCCTCTACAATATACCCCGGCAGAAGGCTGAAGCGCGTATCGTTGAACTGCTGGCGCAGGTTGGGCTGAGCAAACGCGCCGACAGTCTGATGCGGACGTTCTCGCGCGGGATGTTGCAACGTCTGACCATCGCGCGGGCGCTGCTGCATAACCCGGACATCCTGCTGTTTGATGAACCGTATACGGGGCTTGATCAGGATGCCTCGGCCGTGCTAGATGGCCTGCTGCGCGGCCTGTACACCGAAGGCCGCACTGTGATTATGTCCACGCATGACCTGCCGCGCGCCGCCGAACTAGCCTCTCGCGTCGTCATCCTCTCGCGCGGGGTTGTTGGCTACGACGCCCCGACGACTGAACTGGATGCGCTGAGACTCGCCGCGATTTACACCGAAACCACCAGCATGACGAGCGCCAGATGAAAACACCCTTCCTGCACACTGTTGTAACGATTGTCCGCAAAGACCTGCGCGCTGAACTCCGCAGCCGTGAACTGGTCAGTTCGATGGGCTTGTTCGCGCTGCTCAGCATCCTCATCTTCAGCTTCGCGCTGGAACTCGACCGCGTGGCGCGAGAAGAAGCCGTCAGCGGCGTGCTGTGGGTGACAGTCGTGTTCGCCAGCATCCTGGGGCTGAACCGCAGCCTGGCGATGGAGCGCGACCAGGGCAACCTGGAGGCCATGCTCGTTGCGCCGATTGACCGCGCCGGAATCCTGTTCGGCAAGTTGGTCGGCAACCTGATCTTTGTACTGCTGGTTGCGGCGGTCATGCTGCCTATCATGACGGTACTGTATAACAAGACGCTGTTTCAACCGTGGCTGCTCGTCATTCTGCTGCTCGGCATTCTGGGTTTCTCGACCGTCGGCACACTCCTGGCGACGATGACCGTGCAGACCCGCTCGCGCGAGAGCCTGCTGCCTATCGTGATGCTGCCGATAGCGCTGCCTGTCATTCTGGCCGCCGTGCGCGGTACGACGGCGATCCTGACCGGAGCGCGCGAAGCAGAGTGGATGATCTGGCTGCAAATCCTTGTGGCGGTGGATGGAATCTACCTGCTGCTGTGCTACCTGCTCTTTGAATACATCATCGAAGATTAGCGTTCTCCCGTAATTAAAACCGTAAGTTGGCCTTGCGCGCGGTTTCGTGGGATAATGTGGGAAAGTTCTCTACTACGAGGAATCCTGAGTGGCGACACGGCTGCGTGAACGGCGGCGATCATCGACACGCACTCCGGCAGTACTGCGCGATCCAGTTGTGGTCGGCAGCAGCGAACGTGCGGCGATTCAGCATGGTGCGCGGCGTGCTGGCTTTGGCAGTTGGCGCGTGATCAGCGCGATGATCGTGCTGGGTCTGAGCATAGTGTTGGCGCTGTTCTTCGCCGCGCCGATGTTCTATGTCCACAACATCTCGGTTGGCGGGCTGCGTTACCTGACCAAGAATGAGATTTACGGCCTGAGCAGCATCGCGGATATGCACATTTTCTGGGTAGACCCGGAAGCGGTGCGGCAGAACCTGCTGCGTTCGCCCACAATTGCCGACGCGCGGGTACAGGTGGGTTGGCCGCCCAACATGGTGCAGATCATCGTCGAGGAACGTGAGCCAGCGTTGATCTGGGAGCAGGCTGGTATTACCACCTGGATTGATGTGCAGGGGCGCGTGATGAGCCTGCGCGAAGACCGGACAGACCTCGTGCGGATACAGGCTGTGGACGGCGATGGGCCACTTGGGCCTAACGTGCAGCTTCCCCTGGACGTGGTGACGGGCGCGCTGCAAATGAAGACACTCTATCCGAATATAGATGTTCTACGTTATGATTCGATACGAGGCCTGGGTTATCAGGATGGACGCGGCTGGATGGCCTGGTTCGGCACTGGTACTGATATGCCAGAGAAACTCCTGATTTACGATGCTATCGTAACGAATTTATTGGGGCGGCAGATACAGCCGGGGGAAATCAGCGTCGTCAATCCAGACGCGCCGTATTACACCGCGCTGCGGGGGCGATGATACACACTTATGCGTGATCTGGCGGTTGCATTAGATATTGGAACGCGGAAGATTTGCGCGATTGTCGCGGAGGTGCGCCCTGCCGACATCTTCATCGTCGGTGTTGGCATCGAGCCAAGCAGCGGCATGAAGAAGGGCGTCGTCAATGACATGGGGCAGCTGACAGCAGCCATTTCCGCCGCCGTGCATAAGGCCGAAAAGAGCAGCGGATTCGATATTCAGCGTGCCTTCGTCAGCGTGGCGGGCAGCCATATTCATGGGCAGAACAGTCGCGGCGCGGTCGGCATCAGCGAAAAGCGCGGCGTGAATCTAGACGATCTCGATAAAGCGATGGAGCACGCGCGGGCGATTGCCATCCCGCATAACCGCGAAGTGCTGCACGTCATCCCGCGCAGTTACTCGCTGGATGGGCAGGAGCGTGTTCGCAGCCCACTGGGGATGCACGGCTTCCGCCTGGAGGTCGAGGCGCACATCATCACTGCGGCTTCCAGCAGCGTGGCGAACCTGGAGCAGTCGGTTCAGGCTGCCGGGGTGCAAGTCGATCAGTTCATCCTTAATCCGCTTGCGTCCGGTGAGGCAGTGCTGACCGAGCAGGAGCGCGAGATGGGTGCAGTGATCATCGACATCGGCGGCGGCACGACTGACCTGGCAATCTTCATCGAGGGGGTGGTGTGGCACGCGGCAGTCATCGCCATCGGCGGCGACCTGCTGACGAGCGACATCACGCACTGGATGCATGTGCCGTTTGATGTTGCTGAGGCGGTCAAGATTCATCACGGTCATGCTCAGCAGCGCGCCGTTGACCCGCTGGAGAAATTCCTGGTCGAGCCATTCGGTGACGGCCTGCCCATCGAAGTGCAGCGTTCGCAGCTTGCCGAGATCATCGAACTGCGCGTCGCCGAGCTGTTTGAGATGGTTCGCAAAGAGATCAAGCGTTCCGGCTATGAAGGCCTGCTGCGCGCCGGGGCGGTGATCACGGGCGGCAGTTCACAGCTTCCTGGCCTGAAGGAGATCGCCGCGCGCGAACTGGGCTGTCCGGTGCGGCTGGCGAAACCGGAGAAGCTGACGGGCATGGCCGACGCGCTGCGCAATCCGTCGTACAGCACGGGCGTCGGACTGCTGCGTATGGGGCTGCAAATGGAAGGCATGGGCAGCCGTGTCGCCGCGCCGAATACCGCAAGCCAGCCTGGCAAGAAGCTCGGACAGGTCATCGGCGGGTTGTTCCGCCGCCTACTGCCCGATAATACCAATGGGTGATAGTTGCAGAGTGATGCATTCTGCGTACAATTAGCTTATTCCGTTAGACCGTAACGAGCGCCTTTCTTTAAAGGAGGGGGACGAGACATGGATGTATTGACACCGGGGGAGAATTTCGCCCAGATCAAGGTAATTGGTGTCGGTGGCGGTGGCGGCAATGCTGTCAACCGCATGATCAACGAAGGGCTGGGCGGTGTCGAGTTCATCTCTGTCAACACCGATAATCAGGCGCTGATGCTCTCCAAGGCTAAGACGCGTGTACGCATTGGCGACAAACTGACGCGCGGCCTGGGCGCGGGCGGTAACCCGGAGATTGGTCGGAAGGCTGCCGAAGAAAGCTCTGAAGAACTGTACGAAGTGCTGCGCGGCGCGGATATGGTATTCATCGCCAGCGGTATGGGCGGCGGTACGGGCACGGGCGCGTCCCCGGTGATCGCGCAGATCGCCAAAGAGCTGGGCGCGCTGACCATCGGCGTCGTCACCAAGCCATTCAGCTTCGAAGGCTCACGCCGTTCCGCATCTGCCGAGTCTGGCATTGAGTCGCTCAAGAGCCAGGTCGATACGCTGATCGTCATCCCTAACGACCGTTTGCTGCAAATCGCCGACAAGCGCGCCAGTCTCCAGCAAGCGTTCTCGCTGGCCGACGATGTGCTGCGTCAAGGTATTCAGGGCATTTCGGAACTGATCACCGTCCCCGCGCTGATCAACCTCGACTTCGCTGATGTCCGCACGATCATGTCGGAAGGTGGCGCGGCACTGATGGCGGTAGGGCGCGCAGGTGGCGACGACCGCGCTCGCAAGGCCGCCGAGTCCGCTATCAGCAGCGGACTGCTGGATGTGACGATTGACGGTGCGCGCGGCATCCTCTTTAACATCACGGGTGGGGCGAACCTCAGCCTGTTCGAAGTCAATGAGGCGGCAGCGATCATCAAGGAAAGCGCGCACCCGGATTGCAATATGATCTTCGGCGCGCAGATCGACGAGAACATGGGCGACGAAATCCGCATCACGGTCATTGCGACGGGTTTTGAACAAAGCCGCGCAGCGCGCAAATTGGAAGCCGCGCTGCCTCCGCGCCAGCCCGCTATGACCCAGCGCCCGGCTCAACAACCGCAGCAGTCTGTGCAGCGCCCGATGCAGCAGCAGCCCGTACAGCCGACTTTCCCGGCGCAGGCCGAGCAGCCCGCGCAGCCCTATACCCCGCCGCGCCCGAACACAGCGCCGCAGCAGCCGGATAACCCACCCGCGCGGGTCTATGACGAGGACGACATCGATATTCCGACGTTCCTGCGCAAGCGCAAGTAACGGCTGAGTTGACTATGATGATGAAAGGGCAGATCAATGGGTCTGCTCTTTTTGATTGTTCTGGTTAGTGGATCACATCGGGCAGGTTAGCCGAGCGCTGGGTTTGTTACCATCACTGATGGTGATAAGGAGTCAGGAGGCCCGCACCTGCTTGTGATAGGTGACATCTGTCACTTAAAACGTTACGGAAAACATTCTACAATGTAGACAAGTGTGGGTTTCGTCTTGGAGTAGGGCTTTCGCTCGAACTGACGAAACAACTGATGTTGTTCGGCAGCACCCACCATCAATAAGTATAACGAAGAAGCAAGGGCGTTACCCAGACAACAGGTAATGCCCTTTAGTTTGGAGCAAACCCATGAGTATCCGAAATCCTCCATCTGATGGTCGTCACGTCCATCTGCAACCAGAGACCGAGCGCCTGTCACGGTCTGCTCGTTCTGTTCGCTCCGCGCAGGAGCACGAGCATACGGTAGAGACGGTTCTTCTCGCGCCTTATGGCAACACTGAATTCTATCTGGCGGGTCTGTTCCTGGGAATCCCTGGGGTACTGATGATGGCCGGTATGAACACCCGGCGCTTGGGTCTACCCGCGCGCGCCACCCCAGTAATTGTCGTTGGGCGTCTGCTGTTAGCGGCAGTTGTCTTGATCCCGATACCTGTCGAAGTGCTCAGCTTGCTGGGGTTTGTTGTCAGCGTCATTTTTGTCATCGGAGCCGTGGAGTGGCAGAAACCGCACTATCGCGCCTGGATGCACGCTCATCAAAACAAGCAACCCACTTGGTCAGAGCGCGGCGGCTGGTGGAATCTGGCGTACATCATAGAGGTTGCGATTGTCGTGAATCTTGTGGTGTCAACATTGCACTTCTTGTTATGGGGTGTCTAGGCATTTAGGCCGCATGCCCTACACCATCACCTCCGAACGACGACTTTTCACCCAGCGTCGCCCCACCACGAACACCACGATCACCGCGAGCAGCACCGCGCCGGCAATCACCACCGACTGGTAGCGGTCGAGTTCTGCCAGGAACTGCTGCCAGTTTTCGCCCAACACGTAGCCCACCGTGATCCAGATGACATTCGCCAGCGACGAACTGAGCGCAGTGAACAGCAGGAAGACGGGCAGGCGCAGGCTGCTGATGCCCGCGATCAGCGAGACGCCGGGGCGCACAACGGGAATCCAACGCCCGATGAATACTACCCAGGGGCCATAACGATTGAACAATTCGCGCGCCCGGTCGAGTTCGGATTCCGAGATGCCCGCGTAGCGCCCGAAGCGCCGGATGAGCGCCCGCACAACGGGTTCGCCGCCGCGCTTGCCGACCAGGTACAGCACCAGTGAGCCAGTTGTCGCGCCAGCCGTTGCTGCTGCCCAGGCGACAAAGAAATTCATCTCACCCTTGCCCGATAGGATACCCGCCAGCGGCAGGAATGGTTCCGTCGGGATGGGCGTGAAAATATTCTCGGCAAACATCACCAGAAAGATGCCGGGATAGCCAATTGTCAGTACGATGACTTCGAAGAAAGCAGTGATCTGGTTGAGCAGTTCAGCCACGTTGCAGACTCCTCGGACAAGCTTCGTTACGATTAAGTCGTCAGTCGTTAGCTGTTAGTCATTAACCCTGTGTGGGCTGCCTGCAAGTCCGTTCCAGGACTATACAGCAATGACGAGCCGCTATTCCCTCTGTACGTCAACTATACGTAAGAAGTCGCACAAGTTGCCTTAAACGTGGCTAAAAAATGCATTTGTGGGAGGGATGGTCTACTCGGTTTTGCCTGCGCTGCGTCCGCCCTCGCGCATGAACATCACGCCGCCCACCACCAGCACCGCGCCGATTCCCATCATCAGCACCAGCGCGCTTAACCCGTCGGCGCTATTTCCTTCGGTTGTCGTCTCGGTCGCGGCGACTTCAGCAGTCGCGGTTGCTTCCTGCGCAGCGGCGGGCAGGGCAGCCAGCAGCGTGCAGAGCGTCAGCAGGACGAGCAGGGTTTTCAGTCGCATCATGGCATTCATCCTCGATGAAGCAAGGTAGCCTTTCCGGCTGCGAATAAAGTGATCTCTATTGTAACCTGTCTGGCGCGAGTTGTCCGCGCTATTCTGGCGACGGGCCATCCTGACTTTCCAGGAATGCCACCAGGTCAGCCAGTTCTTGCAGCGTCAGGCTGTCACCGAACAGGTTTGGCATGACGTTCGTGTAATTCGGCACGACGTAGCTGCCCGGCTGGACAATGCTCTCCACAAGGTACTGTTCGATGCTGTAATCCGCAAGCAAGGGGTCGGCCAGCCGCGTTTCCTCCACACGTGTGTAGGTGCCAGCGGTGTGCGGCGCAACTGTGCCCCCGCCGACTTCATGGCAGCTCGCGCAGGCCAACGCGCCATTATAGAGCAGTTGGCCGTTCAGCGGGTCGCCACTCACGGTGTCCAGCGCGCGCAGGATACGCTCCACATCTGTGCCGACCGCCCGCGTGGCCGCATCCGCCGGGATGTAACCACAGGCCAGCGCCAGTTCCTGATAGGCTGCACCTGTTTTGAACAGCGCATCCAATGCCGCGCCGGGGTCTTCCGCCGCGTCCTGCTCAAACGTTGCCAATGTCGCCGCCAGCGCCGCCTGCTGCGCCTGGAGGTCATCCAGCGAACAGGCCAATTCGACGGGTGCGGGTGTGGCGCTTGGCTCGGCATTTTGCGCCGCCACCAGTGCGAATCCGCCGCAAATGCCAATCCCAATCACGATGGTTGCCAGTTTTGTCCACCGCATGAAGATCCCTCCTCATAAAAAACCCCCGGCGCAGGCCAGGGGTTCGTGCTGTCGTCAGGATTGTTCTGCCGCGCTACTGGTTCATCGTCTCCAGATAGGCGATGATGTCCGCCAGGTCTTGTACCGTCATGCGCTGACCGAAGTCCTGCAACATGGCGTTGTTAAAGCCGGGCACAACATAGTTGGCGGGCAGCAGGATGCTCTCGACGAGGTACTGCTGGGCGGTGTAGCCCGCCAGCGCCGGGTCGGCCAGACGTTCCGTGCTGGCGCGCGTGTACGTGCCGTCGGTCATCGGGCCGACGCCGTTCTGCGCTTGCAGATGACAGCCGGAGCAGGCCAACGACGAACCAAGCTGCGATGTCTGCTGGTTGTGATACAGCGCATCACCGCGCGCCGGGTCGCCCGTTACGCCTTCCAGGCTGGTGAGAACCGCTGCCACATCCGTGCCGACGGGTTCAGGGAGAACGCCGCCACTGGCCTGGAGCTGCTCAATCAAGATCAGCAGCGGAGCGCCATCAACCGGTTCCTTGGCGAACTGCTTGACGGCGAACAGGTCGGCCAGCGTCCATTCGTCGCCCTTATCCCAGTTCTGGATATAGGCGGCCAGGTCTTCGATCTGATCCATACGCAGCGGACCACCAGCCGTTTGCGACCAGGCGGGCATTGCGCCGTTCGGCCAGTAATTGCCGCTGGTCGGGCGTCCGTGAATCAGTGTGGTGATGATGAAAGCATCGCGTGTGCCGACCCAACCAAGGCTGGCGAGGCGATCAGGTTGCTGCGGATTATAGCCCGCGTCCATGGCCGCCTGAAGCTGCGGGTCACGCTCTTTGCTCAAATCGCTGAGCTGTACGTCGATGATTTGCAGCCGGGCGTCGATTTCCGATTTGCGCGCGTCGGTCGTGCTGACCAGCGACCGTTCCGCTTCCAAACCGACCTTCTCGGCATTCAGCGAGTTGATCTGTTCGGTGATCTCTGGGAAGAAGTCGTGGCCGAAGAACTGCGGGTTATTCAGGCCAGGGCCGAAGTTTGCCAGACCCTTGCCATCCAGACCGTGACAGCGGGTGCAGTTGGTAGCGAAGAGACCCGCGCCTTGCTCAATGGCACGCGCGTGTTGCAATTCCTCGAAGGCCTTCATGCGTCCGCCTTCGTTGATGGCCGCCCAGCCCAACAGCACCAGCGTGGCGAGGAAGGCGAAGATGCCCACCGTGATGCGATTCTCAATTGTCGGGATTAACATGCGTTCGAACATGCTTTTTGCTTCCTGAGTTGTTTCCATAAAGGCCAGGGGCACACGGCTGTGTACCCCTGACAGGTGCTTCTTTAGTGGGCGAAGTAGCCGCCATCCTCGTGGATGAAGACGTGTGTGGTCACGATGCGCCGCACCGGTTCACCTTCGGCGTTGACGACGAGCTGCGGCTCGCCATCAGCAGTCATCACCGGGCGACCGTTTTCGAGTTCGACTTCGTTCCAGCTAATCACCAGATCAACACGGCGCAGACCGTCCTGGTTTTGCGTGATGACGATGGTTCCCCAACCGTCATTCAGCTCGACGTGTTCGCGTTCCAGTCGGCTGGCGAAGAACTCAAGCTGTTTGAGCAGTTCAGGTGCGTCCGCCGGGACAACAGAGAAGTTCAGGTCGGCTGGCACGGCCAGATGCTGCACCTCGAACTCGGCCTTCATCATCTCTTCCATGGTCGATGGACCCGTTAGCGTTTGAACTTCTAACGTGTCAATCTCGGTGTTAAAGGCGCTGACTGCCGCCGACTCTTGCCCATCCTCGGCGCTCACTTGTCGTGTGGTATACATACCGGGGACAAGCTGCTCATATGGAACAGGCAGAAGTTTGCCGACATGGCTGTGCGCGGGTGGGAAGGTCATCTCGTGGAAGATTTCGATTTCCGGCGAGGTTGCCACACCGAATTCCGCCAGACCCATGTAGCTGAGGATGGTGATGAAGGCGATCAGCACCAGGAACAGCGTGATGGCAATTCGTCGGTCGGCGTAACGACGGCTCTTGGTGACATCCAGGTACGGCCAGACGGCCAGCGAACCGAGCACCAGGCCGGGGAAGATGATGCCCCAGAAGACTTTATCGCCCAGCTTCAGAGCGCCTTGAATCCACAGGAAGTACCAGGGTGCGGTCGTGCCCAGCGGCGTCACCTGCGGGTCGGCGTGGTGTTCCAGCGGCGCGTCGTAGAACCAGATACACAGGACTACGAGGATCAGCGTCGTGACGGCCAGCCACATAATCTCGCTGGTCAACACATCCGGGATGAAGTAGACGCGTTTATCCAGCGGTACACGTTTAGCCGTATCTTCGCCGATATTCTCTTTGCGCGGCGGCAGGCTGTGGCCGTGAACGATGACTTTGTAGTAATGCACGCCCGTGAAGACGAACAGCAGCGCGGGCAGCAGCAGCACATGCAGCAGATAGAAGCGCAGCAAACCGTTGGCTGCGATGTCTGGGCCGCCGCGAATGAGCAGGTTCAGGTTATCGCCAACGATCTGTGGCGGGGTGGCTTCGATCATGCTCGCGCCAATCGTGACCGCCCAGAGGGCCAACTGATCCCAGGGCAGCAGGTAGCCGCTGAAGCTGAGGAAACCGGTAATGGCGAGCAGCAGCAGCCCGGTGAACCAGGTGAATTGTCGTGGCTTTTTATACGACCCTGTAAAGAATGTTCGTACCATATGTAACGCCACGACCAGCACCATCGCTTCCGCGCCCAGGCGGTGCAGATCGCGCACCAACTGACCCATCGGCACATTGCTGAGGATGGCGAGCATGTTGGCATAGGCTACTTCTGGCGACGGGGTATACCACACCATCAGCAGGATGCCCGTGATCGTTTCAAAAAAGACGAAATAAGTTGAGAGCCAGCCCAGGCGGAAGGTGGGGTAGAGACCCGTCATATCCGCGTGGAAGTAGCTGGGGCGCATGTGCAGCCAGAAGCCGTCGGCATGAGGCTGGAGGCGCGGGTTCGGTTTGCGGCTCGCTGCCTCGCCGCGCAGGGCTTCACGAATATCCTGGATATTCATGCCTGCGGTCAGGCGTTCGACCGACTCATCCACCAGTTCAAAGACGGCCCGCTTGATGCCTTTTTCTTTGACATCATCCAAAAAAGATGGGAAGGGCAGTACGGACATTGGATAGCTCCTGGTCCTGATACGACTACAAAGAAAGTCTTACGATACAGCCGGAAGCATTACACCTGGCCGTTGCGACGGATGCGCGCGCCTGTATTGACAGCGATGCTGCGAATGCGCTTGCCTTCGAGCGGAATAGGGTCACCGTCATCATTGGTGGCCGCCGTCGAACCGTCCTCGAAGGTGATCGTTGTCTTGAAACGGTCGAGGCTGCGGGGCGCGGGGCCTTCAATCCATTTGCCATTCAGTTCGTACTTCGAACCGTGGCACGGGCATTCAAAGCGCGTATTGGTCTCGACCCACTTGGGCAGGCAGCCCAGGTGCGTGCAGACGCCGTACAGCGCGACGAAACTGTCATCTTCCAGGCGCGAGAGCCAGAAGCGACCAGAGGGAATATTGGTCGGTGCATCGCCGACTTCGGGAACATCCTCACCTGTGAAGGTGAATGTGCCACCGAACTCGCCTTCTTTGAAACGCGGCAGTGCGAACCAGATCAGCCCTGCCGTCGCTTGCCCCAAGATGAGGGCCATTGACGCACCCCAGATGTAATAGAGGAATTCGCGGCGGGTGGGGGCGCTGACCTCTACCACCGGCTCGGCCTGGGCCGGCTGCGCGGCTTTGGCTTTCGTCACGCTTGCTGTAGCCATGCAAGGTCTCCTGACATACCCAAAAAACGGTGCTTAGTTTAACGCAATCCAACAAAAAAACCCATCTTTTCTAAACCTTTTGGGATTGGATGGGATTGGATTACAGATCAACGACGCGATTACGGGGGAAATCGCGTATGTAAAATATATCACAATCACCTGGGGGTGTCAAAAAATATTCATTTTCCGGTTGTTTAAGGTTTCTCCCGTTGTCCATAATCTGCTGTAGGCAGATAATAGATGAGGCGGGAGGTCAACATGGCGACGTTCGAACTCAAATGCAACCGCTTCATCTGGACGAACATTGTGCACCCTACGCGCGCTGACGTTGAACTGCTGCGGGTGGCACATCCCGATATTCACCCCCTTCATCTGGAAGACCTCCTCAGCCAGACAGAACGCCCGAAGATCGATGAGGGCGAGAATTACCTGCTGGTTGTCATGCACTTCCCAGCCTACGACCTGCAGAATCGCGTTTCGCGCCCCAGCGAGATCGAGTTCATCATCGGGCGCAACTACCTCATCACCGTCCACGAGGGCACACTCAAGCCGCTGGTGCGCCTGTTTGCCCGCTGCGAACTCTATGAGAGCGAGCGCAACACGGTCTTTGGCAAAGGCGCGAATGATGCTTTCTATGCCCTCATCGACCATCTCGTGGATGGTATCTTCCCGATTTTACGCGATATGGACATCACTGTGCGTGAGCTTGAAGAGGTGATTTTTTCCGGGGACGCGCGCGCAGTTATCCGCGAGATTTCCGTCGTTCGGCGTGACGCCATCGGGCTGCGGCGTATCATTCGCCACCAGGTGCCGATCATGGAGGCGCTGGAACGCACCGAGCACCGTATCATCCGCGAAGACCTGGAAGAATACTTTGGCGATACTGTAGATCACCTGCTGACGGCGCGCGACATCATCGAAGAAAATTACGAGGTTATTGCCGGTCTGGCAGAGACGGCAGATACGCTGGTCAGCCATCGTATCAATGAGGTCATGCGGGTGCTGACGGTCATCTCGGTGATCATGCTGCCACTGACACTGATCTCCGGCATTTATGGTATGAACATAAGATTACCCCTGCAAGAACACCCGGTCGCCTTTATACTGGTTTTGGTGATGATGATTCTCATTGCCGCCTCTATGTTGTTCTATTTTCGACGTCGAAAGTGGATTTGATGCGCCCGCCGATTTCCCCAGCGACTTACATCGATCATGACCGCGATTTCCGGCAGTTGATCGACCGCCTGACGCACGAACCGCTCGTGGCTGTCGATACCGAATCCAACAGCATGTACGTTTATCGGGAGCGCGTCTGCTTGGTTCAGCTCTCGACGCGAACCGCAGATTACATCATTGACCCGCTGCGGGTTGCTGATCTGAGCTTGCTGGCCGTGCTGTTCGAAAATCCTGCGATTGAAAAAGTCTTCCACGCTGCCGAGTATGACTTGCTCTGTCTGCGCCGCGATTACGGCCTGACGGTGACGACGCTTTTCGATACGATGGTTGCCGCGCGCATCTGCGGACACCGTGCGGTTGGCCTGGATCGTCTGCTGAATATCTATCTGGGTATTGAAGCCGGCAAGAGTCACCAGCGTGACAACTGGGGCGAGCGCCCACTGCCGGACGAAGCGCTGCGTTATGCTCAGAGGGACACCTACTACCTGCCCGCGCTGCGCGACAAACTGTATGCCGAACTGAACGAACGCGGGATGTGGGTGGAAGCCCTCGAATCGTTTGCCGAATATGCCGATGTGCCGCTGGTTGATCACGCCTTCGACCCGGAAGGCTACTGGCGCATTGCCATCCCACGCAGCATGAAGCGCCGCGATGTGGCAATCCTGCGCGAACTGTATCTGCTGCGCGATGAACTGGCGCGCGAGCGTGATGTGCCGCCCTACCGCATCATGGGTGATAACGTCTTAGTCGCTCTGTCGGAACACCCGCCTGCCGCGCTGACCGACCTGAAGCGCGTCAAGGGTTTGGGGCCAACGGGTATTTCGCGTTATGGGGCTGCCATCCTTAAGGCTGTTGCGCGTGGGCAGAAGACCACCCCGCCGCGTCCACCTCCCCGTCCAAGTCGCTATTCCGCCAGCGCCGCCGACCGTTTCACCCGTTTGCGTGACTGGCGCAGGGAACGCGCTGACCAGCGTGGTGTTGAGTCGGATGTCATTATTACCAAAGAGGCGCTGTGGGCCATCGCCGAGCGTAACCCACAGTCCTTGAGCGAACTGGAAGGCATCAAGGGTCTGGGGGCCTGGCGACTTGCCACCTATGGCGCGGACATCCTCGCCCGATTGCGTGAGACTGACGCTGAGTAAGACCACATCTTTATTTGCGCCCGTCCACCTTGCTCCGTAGAATCAGCGTTCGTTGGCTGAGATGGGGTAGAGGTGTATAGATGGTCGCACTGGCAGGCCGCGCGAACCCGATTGAATGGCTGGAAAGCCGCTATCAGCACCGCAGTACGCCCGCATTTGCCCGCCGCTGGTGGCCCCTGCTGCCGCTTGGCGCGGGTTGGGCGGTTGCTGTCATTGCCCTGACCTTACAGGATGTGCGCGCCTCCACGCGCGAATACGCCATCCTGCTGATCTGGATTGTGCACGCCCTGGCGGCCTCACGCGCCATCGTCGCGGGCGCGAACGCCGTCAGCCGTGAACACGTCAGCCAGACCTGGGACACGCTGGTGCTGACTGGAGTCAGCGTCCGCCGTATTCTCATGGGGAAGTGGCTGGCAGTGCTGCGGCAAATTGCTCCCTGGATGCTGGTTCTGGGCGCGGTGCGGCTGGCGCTGCTGCCTGTCTTCATGCTGGCCTTCGTGAACCGCTTCGCTTGGCGCACGGCATACGGTTCTTCCGGCTACATGAGTTATGGCTACAGCGGTACATCATATCTGGATTGGGTTGCCTGGGCGGCTTTCGTGGCCGTCGCCGCGACGGTTTTGCTGACGCTGCTGGAGATGATGGCGTGCAGTGCGCTGGGGCTGGCGGCGAGCGCGGTGCTGCGGCGCGGTTGGCCGGCGATGGCGGCCGCGTTCATCGTGCGTTTTCTGCCTGTCATTCTTTTCGCGGGATTCACGCGTTACGAAGTGGGCGCTGCGCCGTCGTGGCGCGTGCTGCGTTTTCCGCCGCTCTCGTTGGCGGACGGCGGCAGTGCTTCCCTTTACCAATTGGTGCTGCCGGAGACGAACTGGACATTTGGCACACATAGCAATGCGCTACCCGGACTGCTGATGGTCGCGGTGATGCTGAGCGCGATGCTGCTGGTAGG